>JBAUVJ010000191.1:0-3821 GCA_049583165.1 Candidatus Sulfotelmatobacter sp.
GGATAAAGGGTGCAGCGTGCTGGCCGATTGCGATATGCCGTATTGCTCGGCATCGGAAAACCGAAGCATTATCGGCAAGGGGGCTTATGTCTGACCGACACTAAAGAAGCAGTGCGGGCAGCAGCACCGTCCTACCGCGGATCACAGATGCCGGAAAACAATGCGGAGCGCGTCGTCGAGGGAGCCAAGAAGCTCTCGCCGTTCCTGGAGCAAAGGATGATGGCTGAGAAATCCCTCGGGCGTCAGGTGGCGCTGAGGGAACTGCTTCCTCAGGACCTCAAACTTGAGATGGACCAACTGACACGTGACGACGCCATTGCTGCGGCGCATTTTCTGGCGAGCCTAGTGGGGAGGGCCCATGCGCGGCAAATGGATTCGAAAAATCGGAAGAAATGGCGAGATGACCTGAATCGGGATCGCCTGAAAAGTGTTGATGCACCTTCGTGGCTGGGGAGAAGTGTCGTCGATCTAAGTTCAATCCACGAATCGGTGTACCACGAACATTGCAGGCAATACGCGCTAAAGATGGCGCATCCGGCGAAGTGAACTTCGCTTTTAAGCTAGAAGCAAATTGCACGCACGCCGCCCTCTCGCCTGACCCTAGTTGCAAAATTCAACCACCAGATTCTATTCACTCGCACAAACGATTCATAACCACCATTCCCCCTAGGTGGCATCCAAAGATCCACTCGTTTCTATATCAGGAGGAAGTATGGCAGAAAAAGGACTGAAAGAACTCTACATTGACGAATTGCAGGACCTGTACAGTGCCGAAAACCAACTGGTGAAAGCGCTACCGAAAATGGCAAAGGGTGCAGCTTCCGATGAACTACGGCAGGGATTCGAAGAGCATCTAGAACAAACCAAGGGCCATGTGCAGCGCCTTGAACAGATTTTCGAAGCCTTGGGAGAAAGTCCCAAGGGGAAAAAGTGCAAGGGAATGGAGGGATTGATCGAAGAAGGTTCCGAAGTTCTGGAAGACGACTACGAGGGGAATATCCTTGACGCGGCCCTGATCGGCGCTGCCCAACGGGTCGAGCATTACGAAATGGCAGGTTACGGTACCGTTCGAGCCATGGCGGAGGTCCTGGCGGAAAACAAGCACGTTTCATTGTTGGCGAAAACCCTGGAAGAAGAGAAAGAAACGGACGAGAAACTGACCCAGCTCGCGAAGACGGCCAACTCGTCGGACAATGCAACTCGGAAGGAAGCAAATGCAAATGTGGAACTAGGTTCTGGGGCAAGAGGAAAGCAGGTCGCAACACGCGTAGCCTGATTGTGGTTCATCGGCAGCTCGTTAGAGAAAAGAAAAGCCCGGCATTCGCCGGGCTTTTCTTTGGACTCGAACACTTCCTTCGGATGCCCGGAAGCTGCCAGGTTGATCCTTTTCTCTTGAAGTGGTTGCGGACGCCGCGAGATGGGTTGGAGATCTGTGTGGTAGAGCTAACTTGGATTGCGGCCCACAGGCTTGCGAGTTCATGGCAAAGATGGGCACAGCGGAGTGCGAAGGTGCGATTCGATGCCACACAAATTATTTTGGTGGCACTTGCTTCGGTTTTGCAGAATCCCGGAGAGGGTAGCAAGCCATGTGAACTGAATAGCCGAACTCATCGACAATGCGGTTGATGGCGGGTATCGGCTTCCCGCATATCCAACACGTCTCTACAGGTTTCGCCGGAGCCAAAGCAGGCATGATAGTTGGAGGTTAACTATACCGGGTGAGTTGGCGCATTTCGTCGGGCCGTGGGAAAAACTTTTGGGGGTATATGCCAAGCGGTCCTAACCGGCGTCCATATTTTTTAAGAAATCCATTCTCCTTCCTTTTTCGTACTACAAGCAGTGATCCCAAAGGAGTGGCCATCTCTGCCACGGTTCCCATGGCTAATTAGTTTCGTTGCCTGCCTGCGAATACCCGCTCAATTCGCCTGACTCAACCCCAGTCGCTGAGGCGACAGCCCTCAGTGTAAAAAAAAAGGAGCATCTTCAATGAAAACTGATGTTATTGAGCGTTCTGTGAACAGCCCGTCCGACCGGCGTAAGTTCTTGAAGCGGGTGGGTGCAACTGGACTTGGTGTCGCAGCAGCGGCCACGTTGGGCAGCAGTGTCTTGGGGAAAGCCGCTTACGCTTCCACCGCAGTCACCGATGCCGACATTCTCAACTTCGCCCTCAACCTGGAATACCTCGAAGCCGAGTTCTATTCCATGGCAACCTATGGATCGACCTTACTGGAACTTGGTGTGATTACGAAAGCCGAGGAAAGTGGTCCCACGACCGGCGGAAATATGGTGCCCGATTTCGGGGCCTCACCACTGGCATTCCTCGCCACTGCTCTGCGCGAAAACGAGATCGACCACGTGAAATACTTGCGGACGGCTCTCGGCGCAGCGGCGGTGAAGAAGCCAGCGATCAACCTTGCCGCGTTGGGCTATGGGTTTTCGAGCGTCGATAGCTTCTTGATGCTTTCGCGGCAGTTCGAAGACGTGGGCGTCAGTGCGTATCTCGGAGCTGCTCCACTCATCAGCAGCAAGACCTATCTCGCAGCAGCGGGGGCAATTTTGTCCACCGAGGCGCAACATTCCGGCTCGATTCGTCTGGCGTGCATCAACAACCGTGTCAGCAGCCCCGCGGTCGATTCTATCGACATTCCGCCCACTTCGCAGGCTCCCTACGATGTGACCAGCAGCAATGCCTTGAGCATCCCGCGCACGACCTCGCAGGTGCTCAATATTGTTTACCACGGAGGACAATGCTCTGGTGGGTTCTATCCTGGCGGGATGAACGGCACCATCGCTTGCCAATCCTAAAATGAATGACTGGCGGCGATCCGCCTCGCCGCCAGCCTCTCTTTAACGAATACACTGACAAAAGAATTAAGGAGACCTTAATGCTCGAAGGACTATTTCAACCGCTGCACCTGCTGATCACTGCCGGTATCGCACTTCTCATCTTCGGTCCCAAAAAGCTGCCAGAACTCGGCAAAGGCCTTGGGGATGGGATTCGAGGTTTCAAATCGGCCATGAGCGGAGACGAGAAAACGCCCGAGGAGAAAAAAACTGAGAAGCTGGGGTGAATTGTAAAGACCGTTCACGGGGCACTTGCGCTTTAGGAGGCGACAGGGAGCGTGACGCGGATCGACGTGCCGCTTTCGTTGAGTGGATTGTTAAAGTACCGCCGATCTGTTTAACCCTTTCCCGCATCCCTCTGAAACCCACGCCCCCTCCCGTAAGCGCTGGGGTGTATATTTGTCCGCATCTGGGCCGTACCCAGCGATCAACGATCCGTGTCGAGAGGAGAATGAACTTGGAAAAACAAATAGGTAACGCAGCCTATTGGATTGGGATTGTATGTACCGTCGTTGCCGTAGCGATGCGAGCACTTGCTGTGGTGGGTATTGGTGGGGTCTCGATGACGGGAGGAGGAGTTCACCCAGGAACATCAGCGCTTTCCTATAAGAGCTTCCTCGATGGGGCCATGCTGTTCTTTGTCTTGGCTATTTCTAGTTCTGCCGCGCTTTGGAATAAGGCGCAAAAATCGTAGAGCATCTCCGGCTACGGTGCTTATATTTTCATTCCGTAAAAACGGCGGTCGTGAGATGGAAATCAGTTTCCCGCCCTGACCCCGCCCCATGACCGCCCCCAAAGGAGAAAACTCCGAGCACAAGTAAAGCCGAATGTTTGAGCCGAATGCCATACCCCAAATGTCGTAGCCGCGCCGCCGAAAGCGAAGGAAGACCTGTTAGGCAGTTTTCGTTTGTCCAGTCGCTTCGCTTTTGATTTCCGATGGGGGGTATCGCGAACGTGCCAACCGACCGCCTCTTCGC
>JBAUVJ010000192.1:0-3876 GCA_049583165.1 Candidatus Sulfotelmatobacter sp.
AGCATGGTTTGAGTGGTGAATTTATTCTGATGGACTTCCAGTTCCGGACCAGAACGCACAACGCGCGACTCAATCGGGCGTAGAGATGAGCCTGAGAAGTTGGTTGCAAGAACTTTTTCGATGGCCAGTAATTCCTGCGGAGAGCGGAGCAAACTCGAATTCCATTCCGCAAAAATAGCCGCGATCTTATCGTGATACTTTTCCGTGACAAACTCGTCCAAACCAGCCTGCGTCTTCAGTAGTATGGCGTCCAGCGCCCTCTGGGCGGGATAGTGCGGATGCAAACGAAACTCGTCCTCAGACAATGGCGGGAGTGCAGGAGCAAAAGAGTAGGCGGGGGAAAAATCGAAATCGCGCAGGTTTGCCGGCAGCATCGCCGCTGACGCTCCCTGGCAACAACGGATAAGAAACTCGCGGCGGCTGGGGCTCATGAGATGAAGATCGACTGGCTCACGCGACTTCCCTGCCCGACTCAGAGCGACGCCCCCTAGAAATTCACCGGTAGGAGAAAAAACTAACAGCCACCCCAGAGCCCGTCAAGGTTGGGCACGCAACGTTGTTGCCGCTCCACTTGGGCAGGTGCGGTCAAGTCAGCGCGAGCCCGCACTGAACTGATATACCGTCACGCTGTGAAATTTCTCTCCGGGCTTCAACTCAGTCGACGGGAAGTTGGCACGGTTCGGCGAGTCGGGATAGTGCTGCGTTTCCAAACAAAATGCGAATCGCGGCTTATACGCCCGACCTTCTTTTCCGGTAATCGATCCATCAAGGTGGTTTCCGGTGTAAAACTGCACTCCCGGTTGAGTGGTAAGCACTTTGAGAATCCGTCCCGTGGTCGGCTCATACACTTCAGCAGCTTCGAACAGCTGATCTGGCGGCTGTTCCAAAATAAAGTTGTGATCGTACCCCGCACCCAACTGCAACTGTTCATCATTTCCATCGATTCTCTCACCGATGGGATGGGGAGTTCGAAAATCGAAGGGCGTGCCCTCCACGGATTTCAATTCTCCCGTAGGAATTAGGGTTGCACCCACCGGAGTTATCTGCGAGGCGTTGATCTTCACCACATGTTCCAGAACATCCCGTCTGCCCTGGCCAGCCAAGTTGAAATAGGAATGGTTTGTCAGATTGAGAACCGTGTTCTTGTCGGTGGTCGCTGAATACTCGATGCGTAGCGCACTTCCATCCAACGTGTAGCGCGCCGTGGTAGTGAGCGTGCCCGGGAAACCCTGGTCGCCGTCCTGGCTGACGTAGGTGAGTTCAATTCCTTTGTTTATTTCGCGGGCGCTCCAGACCACTTTGTCGAAGCCGCGGATTCCTCCATGGAGCGAGGTATCGCCGTTATTTTTTGGAATGGAATAGGTTTTCCCGTCCAACTGAAAGCTGCCCTGAGCGATTCGGTTTGCATAACGACCGATGATGGCGCCGAAATACGGCGTCTTGGCAATGTATTTATCGAGCGAGTCATAGCCGAGCACCACGTCGTCGGGTCTTCCGCTTCGATCCGGCACGCGAAGCGAAACGATGATCCCACCGTAGTTCGTAATGCGAGCCTCGATCTCGTCATTCTCCAAGGTGTAAAGATCTACGGCAGTTCCGTCCCACGTGTGTCCGAACGCTTGCTTGCGGATCTCGGTTGCTACCGGCATGGTGTCGTAAGAATAAAGAATAATCAGATCGGGGAAAATTGCAATCGAGAGAACTAGGCAGCTCGGCTGAGGTGGTAGAGCGACCCCAGTATCGCTCCGAATGCTGCATGCGCCAGAAAAATCGCAACCGGGGTTTGCAGCCCATAGTTCAAGGCCATGAAGCCGGGAGGTTCGAGTTGCCGGTTTGCATTGAGACCGTGCTGTTCGCTCGCCATTCTCGGATGCAACCCTGGCATGAGCGACATTCCTACCGTCAAGATTGTAAGTGCCTGCGCCAGTCCCAGCAGTGCGCCGAACCACCAATTGGCCATGTGTCTTGTCTCGAATATAAGCACGTACAAGATGGAAAAAATCCAGCCATTCGCCAGATGGATCAGGAAGCCGTAAACTTTGGCCCTTTCACGCTGCGGCGTGAAGAAAGTTCCAACTAGATACTGCAAATTCATCCGCGTGAGCCCCAACCCCTGGCTGAGAGAGAGCAATGTGGACATGGCCAACGTCGCCAGAAATCCTGAAAGGAGCCAGCTTGTCCAGTTCACGAGTTTCCCCCGGACGATGCGCGCACAGTTGCCGCAGGCGGCCGATGCGCCAGTTGCTGTTCCCCTTTTTCCCGTTGGGCGATGGATAATGCCGCACCGATCAGGCCCACGTGGGTGAATGCCTGGGGAAAGTTTCCCAACGCCGTCCCGGTGGCCGCGTCTATTTCTTCGCCGTACAAACCCAAATCATTCTTATACTTCATCAATTCTCCGAACAATCGGTGAGCCTCCTCCAGCGAACCGCCTCCCATGGCAAGATATTCCACTTCCCAGAAACTACAAATCGCAAACGTGCCCTCTGGTTCCGGTCTCTGGAAGCGGAAGAGACGCCCGTCCGGGGTGCTCAAATATTGCCGGATCGCACGGTAAGTCCCCCGCATCCTCGGCGATCCAGCTTCTGCAAAGCCATACCAGGAAAGCAGCAGAAGGCTGGCGTCGAGTTGATCGCTATCCAGCACGCTCGTGTAGCTTTGCAATTTTTCATTCCACGCGTGTTCCTCGATCTGATGCCGGATCAAATTGGCTACCCGTTTGTAGTTTTCGACCGGCGCCCCCTGAAGCATACCGCGTTCGGAAAGACGAACCAGCCGGTCCACGGCTGTCCAACATAAAAGCCGTGAATGGGTATGGTTCTGACGTCCACACCTCGGTTCCCAAATGCCTTCATCGGGCTGATCCCAATTCTGGGCTGCATAGTTCCCGAAGCCGATCAGCGCCTTCTGCATGTCCCGGTCGAGCTGGCCACCATGGAATGCAATCTGGGCCGCCGCATCGATGACCTCTCCATAAACATCAAGTTGAAGTTGATCCCGCGCAGCGTTTCCGATGCGAACCGGTTGCGAGTCGCGATATCCGCTCAAGTGTTTTAGTTCACGTTCCGCCGGCGCCTTGTCGCCGTAGAGCGAGTACAGAATTCTCAACCTGGGTTGGGTAAGGCGCGTGGCGTGCAGAAGCCAGTCGAGGAAATCTTCGGCTTCATCCCAATAATCCAGCTCCAGCAGGGCACGGATGGTGAACGAAGCATCACGTATCCAGCAGTAGCGATAGTCCCAGTTCAAATCCCCGCCGACAAGCTCCGGGAGAGATGTGGTGGCCGCGGCGATTATCGCGCCAGACGGAGCATAACTGAGCAGTTTGAGGGCTAGGGCGCTGCGTATTACGGTGTCTCGATGTTCACCGTCGTAAACAGTATGTCGACTCCAGTTCTGCCAGTTTTTTACGGATTGATCGATGCGATCATCCAGCGTCTTATCCAGCGGCCGAAGCACCGCGGGGGCCTCTTCCGAATAAGTAAACGAGAAGCGCAAGGTCTCACCGGCGCGCATTGAAACGCGGGCATGGGCGGCTCTATCTTCGATGGTCATAGCGACGCTGCTTCCTAGCCAGTAGACCCCTTTGCCCACGCTGAATCTCAATCCCAGCTTTCCGAATTGGCGAATTTGTACTTTTCTGTCTCCATAATCCGCCATGGGAACGAATTCGATTCCAATCTCCAATTCTCCGGCGGTGCAGGATATTTTCCGGAGGATCTCGTGCTCTGGCAGAAGAGTATTGCGGTTGAGGGCGTAGGCAGCGTTCGGCATCACGTCAGTGAGAACGGCGCTGCCCGAGTGGTTGGAAAAGCAGGTTTCGAGCACATTCGTGTCCTGGACATATTGCCGTTCGATGGTTCCGGGCTCGACCGGAGC
>JBAUVJ010000193.1:0-27679 GCA_049583165.1 Candidatus Sulfotelmatobacter sp.
GAACCGTACAGACCATTCATTACTTTGTGATCAAGCCTGCGACCCAAGCCGTGGCCGACATGGGACACTTTCTCACCACCCGCCAGTGGTTCGCCGACTCGAACGATCCCTTCCATCGTGCTCCTTCGGCCATCACGTATGACCGCGAAGCCAATCACACGGTGCTTCAGGATAGCCGTGTGTGGATCGCAGGGCTGAGCGATGAAGGTGGCGCGGGTTCCTGGCTGGCGGCAGTCATGAAAGAGTTGATCCAGCCCAACAAAGAGGAAGTCGACAAACTCCAAGAGTTTGTCGACGGAGTTCTATGGGGTGGCCTGCAATCGAAAGATGGTCCCCACCAATACGGCGTGCGCAAAAGTCTCTTCTACTACCAGCCCGACCAGATGCCTCCTAACTATTACGACAGCAGCTTTGACTGGCAGAGTTGGACGAGTTGGAATAAGCAAGCGTCTGAAGCCGTCGACCGTTCTTATGATTATCCCCACGTGGCTGCGGCGTATTGGGTGCTTTACCGTCTGGCTCGAAATCATCAGGGCCTGGTCACCAACCATGCCTGGGACTGGTATCTGAATCAGGCCTATGAAACCTCAATCGCGATGACCAACTACGCTAAGGATTTGGCCGTGTTCGGCCAGATGGAAGGCACCATCTTCGTGCAGATCCTAACCGATCTCAAAGCCGAAGGCCTGACCAAACAAGCCGGCGCACTGGAAGCGAAGATGCGGGAACGCGCCGATCATTGGAAGGCAGAAGCCTACCCTTTCGGCAGCGAGATGCCATGGGATTCCACCGGGCAGGAAGAAGTCTACGCCTGGACGAAATATTTTGGTTATCAGGATAAGGCCGAAGTGACTCTGGATGCGATCCTCGGATACGATCCGGCAATTCCTCACTGGGGCTACAACGGAAGCGCGCGCCGGTACTGGGATTTTATTTTCGCGGCCAAAGACCGAAGGCTTGAGAGGCAATTGCATCACTATGGTTCCGGACTGAATGCAATTCCGGTGCTCGCCGAATACCGCGAGCATCCGGATGATCTTTACTTATTGCGAGTCGGTTATGGCGGAACCATGGGCGCGCTCACCGACATCGATCAGGAGGGATTTGATTCGGCGGCATTCCATTCGTTTCCCGACATGCTTCAACCCGACCCATATACCGGCGACAACGGCCCCAACATTTTTGGATATGCCTGGAATACAGCCACTTACATTGTGAGTGATCCGGAGTTCGGCTGGGTGGCATTTGGCGGCAACCTCAAGGCGCAACGTGGTGTGATCACTGTCATTCCCCACGACTCATTCCGCTCGCGCATTTATGTGGCTCCGCTGGGGCTGTGGCTCACCCTCGACGCGGGCACTTTTGAGAGCGTCGTAGTCAATTCCGGCACCGGCACAGTGCGCGTGGGACTTACTGGTGCGACCGAGTGCACTCCGGAAGCCCGCCTGCGCGTCGAGCAACCGACAAAGATTAACGGTACCGCAACCTATCATCCCGCATCGCCTCATAAGATTGAGCGGGAAGCTTATGTAGTTCCTTTGCAGAAAACAACAACGTGGTTCGAACTCAATACCAAACATTGATCTCAAATTCGACCTTCATTCCCAACAAGGGACATGGCCGCAGCCGCAGAGGCCCGTTTGGTTTGGGGAATCGCGCCTGGCTAGCCTACAATTCTGACCACTCCATCATTCCGTGGAGAATCGACAACCTGAGCATCCTGTAATGTCAGCAACGACCCAAGCGAGTCTCGAAGGAGACACTGAGTACGCCAGCAAGACTGCCACTCCCTGCATCTTCGTCCTCTTCGGAGCGGCTGGCGATCTGACCAAGCGGAAGTTGATTCCCGCGCTGTTCAATCTGGTGAAAGCGAAGCTGCTTCCTGACAACTTCGCGGTGATGGGCATTTCGGTCGATGATCTGGGTCTGGAAGCGTTCCGCGATCGGGTTGACGAGTTCTTGCCCACCGGTGAGGGAGAAACCAACCATCGGGACTGGTTACGACAACGGCTCTTCTACGAGCGCGGCGACTTTGGCGATCCCGAGACATTCACGAAACTTCGGGAACGCCTGGCTGGAATTGACAGCGAGCGCCATACCCAGGGAAATTACCTGTTTTATCTGGCGACTGCGCCGAAATTCTTTGCCTCCATCGTCCAGCAATTGGGAAGAGCCGACCTATTAAAACAGGAAGGATCGCGCTGGCGCCGGGTGGTGATCGAGAAACCATTCGGCCACGATCTGGATTCCGCGAAGGCTTTGAATCGCGAGATCAAGAGCGTCCTCCACGAAAACCAGATCTACCGCATCGACCACTACCTCGGAAAAGAGACCGTGCAAAACATCATGGTCCTCCGCTTCGACAATGCCATATTCGAGCCCATCTGGAATCGCCGCTACATCGACCATATTCAAATCACCAATGCCGAGACGGTTGGCGTGGAGCAGCGGGGCGCTTACTTTGACAGTGCCGGAACTTTGCGAGACATGGTGCCCAACCACGTGATGCAGTTGCTCAGCCTGACCGCCATGGAGTCGCCGGTTTCGTTTCATGCCGATGCGGTGCGGAACGAACAGGCTAAAGTCTTGCATTCACTTCAGCCGCTCAACTCAGAAGATGTATTGCAGCGCAGCGTGCGCGGGCAGTATGGCGACGGAAAGCTTGGCGAGGAAAAAGTGCCGCGTTACCGCTCGGAGCCGGGAGTCGCCGCGGAATCACGCACCGAAACCTTCGTGGCCCTCAAGCTCAACATCGACAATTGGCGATGGGCGGGCGTGCCATTCTATTTGCGCACGGGTAAACGTCTGGCCCAACGTCACACTGAAATTGCCATCCAGTTCAAGCGCATGCCCTTTGAGTTGTTCCGCAACGCTCCCTTTCACAAGCTGCACACCAATACGCTGGTCATCCAAATCCAGCCCGTGGAAGGAATCTCTTTGAGCTTTGGCGCTAAAATTCCCGGCCCGATCCTGCGCGTCGGCTCGGTGGACATGAGCTTCGAGTACTCTAAATATTTTGGCGCAGACGCCTACACCGGCTACGAAGTTTTACTCTATGACTGCATGATGGGCGATGCCACTCTGTTTCAGCGCGCGGATATGGTGGAGGCTGGATGGAGCGTGGTCAATCCCGTGCTTGACGTCTGGAGGGCATTGCCTCCGCGTAAATTTCCGAATTACGCGTCCGGCAGTTGGGGACCTGCCGAGGCGGATCAACTGCTGGAACTTGACGACCGGCAGTGGAGGAAAATTGAGCCATGATTCTAGTCGGTGACATTGGCGCTACTCGCGTTCGGCTGGCCGCCTTCGAAACTGAAGGCAATCGCCTGCAATGTGCGGTCGAGAAGGATTACATGAGCCAGCAACATGGCGGCTTGCCGGAAATCCTCACGCAGTTCATACGGACCGAGGGCATTCCGGTTCATAGCGCGTGTTTTGGCGTGGCCGGACCGGTAAGATCAGGCAGGAGCAAAATTTCCAATCTCCCGTGGATCATCGATTCCCGCGAACTGGCGAAGCAGTTGAAACTGAATTCCGTCGGCCTGCTCAACGACCTGGAAGCTAATGCTTATGGAATCGACGCGCTCGAATCCAAGGATTTTATTGCGCTCAGTGAAGGCTCGGAAAATGCTGAAGGCAACCGCGCCGTAATCTCCGCGCGAACCGGACTCGGCATGGCGGGGCTCTACTGGGACGGCTTCCGGCATCATCCTTTTGCCTGCGAAGGCGGACACGCCGATTTCGCACCGACGAACGAACTTCAGATGGAATTGCTCGCCTACCTCCAAAAGAAATACGGCCGCATCAGTTGCGAGCGGCTCCTCTCCGGACCCGGTATCAGGAACATCTACGAATTTCTGCGCGACGCCCACAAAGCGGAAGAGCCGGCATGGCTGCGCGACGAGATCGCTATAGCCAGCGATGTTCCCGCTCTAATCTCGCGGGTGGCTTTGGAAGGCAAAGCCGCAATCTGCGATCAAGCCCTCACCGTTTTCGTCAGCATATTCGGGGCTGAGACTGGAAATTGCGCGTTGCACTATATGTCGACCGGGGGCATTTTCATCGGCGGAAGCATCGCGGCCAAGATCGTACCCAAGATGAAAGACCCTGTGTTCATGCAGTCCTTCCTCGACAAAGGCCGAATGGAAGCCCTGCTCAGAGACATGCCTGTGAAAATTGTTCTCAACGATGACTGCGGCCTGATCGGGGCAGCCCGGTACACACTGGTTCAAAAAGCGTTTGGCACAAGCCGCGCCGCTAGTTAATCCCAACCCCACTCGCGGCAAAAAAGCGCAAACTTTTTTGACCCTAAAGTGCATCTGAATTCAGGGCAGTTTTCGCGGGCTTGTTGGCACGCCTGTGATCTGTGTCGCCCATATGAGGTTGGCTATAACCGAACCATGAAGTTCCATGCCCAAAAGGCCCGGATTGTCTTCCTGCTCTACTTGGCGACCGTCCTGACTGGACTCGCGCAAGAGCAAGAAAACAGGGCGAATACTAATGGGGCGGAACGAATCACGCGCAAATACCCAGACCAGCAGCAGAAGCAGGCTGCGTCCCAGCTGTTGACTCCGAACGAAGGCTTGGCAATCCTCGGCGTTGCGCTCGATTCACGCCATCATCGCGCGGAATCGTTTGCCGATTGCTCCCACTTTGTACACGGACTCTATGAGCGCGCAGGCTTCCCCTTTGAGTATGCGAGTTCCTCCGATCTCTATCAGGGCACAGCCGAATTTCGGCGAGTCACTAATCCGCAAACGGGTGACTTGGCCGTCTGGCGCGGACATGCCGGGATTGTGATCAATCCGGCTCAGCACTCATTTTTCAGTGTGCTGCATGCGGGACCCGGTGTGGATTTGTACGACTCGCCATATTGGAAGCGGCGGGGACAACCCCGTTTCTTTCGCTACATCAAGCAAACGCCCGGCGGCGTCCTCGATAGTTCGATCCGGACTACAAGTTTGCAGTCCACTTCTCTGAATAGTGCGGACCCGGATGAGCCAATGGCCGAGGACGCACCCCCCGCCAGTCTTGAAGAAGGTCCAATTGGAATTCTCGCTGCACCCCTGATTGTGAATTCTGTTCGGCCAAAGCCGACGCAGGTAGAAGAAACGTTTCTTCAGGCTTGCACAGGTTCAGAGGCGGCGCTGCGTGGGCGTGAGCTCTTCAAGTTTGGTCAGGTTCTGATTGTGTTCGATCGCTTCACCGTAAAGAAAGTGCACATCTCAGGAAATCAGGGTTGGGCCGAGGTTCAGATCGATGAACTGGCTTCTTTTACAGGAGGCAAGACGGAGTTACGGAGGCGCTCGGAACACCAACGATGGTCTTTGACGCGCAACAGCAACAAGGCTTGGACGCTGATCCCTTCCCCGGGCGCAGTCTACGTTTCCCCGCAAGCAGCCCAGCGTATTTTGATACGCGAACTGGGCCAGATCTCCGAGAATACTCCCGACAACGCAGTCAAAACTCGACAGATGGCCGATCTAGCCCAATTGCTCGATGTGCTTTTCGTAAAATAGTCGAGCTTCCAAACTCCGGAACACCTTCACTTTCGCAAATTCGCTATGCTATGCATAGCAAAAATGAGATTTCCCCAACGGTCCAACTGAAAGGAGAAAGTCCCTGTGCAAAAAATCACGCCCCATCTATGGTTTGACAAAGAAGCCAAAGAAGCAGCCGCGCTCTACACATCCATTTTCAAAGATTCAAAGACCAAGAGCACAACTACGCTTCGCAACACTCCTTCAGGCACTGTCGATCTTCTTACCATCCAGTTACTGGGGCAGGAATTCAGATTCCTCAACGCGGGTCCACTTTTCAGATTCACTCCCGCGGTATCGTTTCTCGTCGCCTGCACCGCGAAGGATGAAGTTGACGCGTTATGGAAGGAACTCTCGAAGGGAGGATCTGCGCTTATGGAGCTCGGACAATATCCGTTCAGTGAGAGATATGGATGGATCCAGGACCGCTACGGGCTTTCCTGGCAGGTAATGTTCATGGGCGAGCGCGAAATCAAAGAGAAGATCACGCCAACGCTCATGTTTGTGGGAAAGCAGTACGGAAAGGCGGAAGCAGCGATCAAGCACTACGCCTCAATCTTCCAAAATGCAAAGGTCGACCACATTCTCCGCTATGGCAACAATGAAGAGCCCGATAAAGAAGGAACCATAAAGCATGCCGGACTTTTGCTCGACGGCGAGAGCTTCGCAGTCATGGACAGCGCTCGTGCTCACAACTTCACTTTCAACGAAGCGATTTCGTTCATGGTGCACTGCAAGACTCAGGAAGAAATAGACTACTTCTGGACAAAGCTCTCGGCAGACCCGAAGTCAGAACAGTGCGGGTGGCTCAAAGATAAATTCGGCCTCTCCTGGCAGATTATTCCGGCGATTGTGGACGAGATGTTCAACGACAAAGACGAGGCAAAACTGGCGCGAGTGACCGAAGCATTCCTGAAAATGAAGAAATTCGATATCGCCAAATTGAAGGAAGCTTACGGGCAGGGCAGATCAGCCGCCTAGAAGCCGAACTTCAGGGCCGCAATTCCGTTTTGTACTGATGTGCTCAACTGGCAAAAGCGGCTGATTGCGCAATAAAACGTCGAGGTGCGCCTTCGGATGTGAGTTTGTTTTCTTACTCGACGGGAGTGTTGGGTGTATCAGGCCTCACAGCATGCGCTTCCTGGCAGAGTCGGGCATCCCTGATTTCTGTACTCCTACCGCCGCATTTCCTTCCGAGAGCTCAATTCTTGACGGAGAAGCGTATCGGCTGGATGATTTCATGCTCGTATTCTTAATCAATGGAAATTATGCGACTGGGTAACTGCCGCGCTCACCGCAAGTGGTGAGATAGACTCCGCTCTAAGATGAACGACACCGTCCTGGTTCTGAACCCGACCTTTCACCTGAATAAAACGTTCATGCAGTACGACCATCGGGTCGGCTTCGTAGACATCCGGCATCACAACAATGTTGGCGTGGCCGGTCTCGTCTTCCAGAGTCAAAAAGATGAGCCCTTTGGCGGTGCCGGGCCGTTGCCGGGTGATGACACAGCCGGCTGCCACGGCAGATTTATTATGTGGAAGCTTCCTGAGTTCACTTGCTGACAGGATACCCAACGCCCGAAGCCGCTCGCGCCGGTACGCCATCGGGTGCGGACCGGTGGTGAGCCCAGTACCATGGAAGTCCGCAACCAACCGCTCCTCGACTTCCATCGCCTTAAGTGGAGAAGCTTTGTCTTGGTCGATAAGACCCTCCAGCAGCCGTGGTACGCGAGAGCCATATTTCTCAACCTGCCACAAAGCATCACGCCGATGCGACTTGTTTCCATTATCAGATGCAATCGTGTTCAAGGCCCCAATGGTGGCCAGCATCCGCAAATCTGCTTTGCTCAACTGTGGATTTCGCATCGTCAGATCGGAGATGGAGACAAATGCCCGTGCCTTCCGGATAGCGACCACCAACTCCGCTACGTTCTGCCTGACTCCGCGCACGTAGCGCAAGCCCAGGCGCAGAACTACTTCTTCGCCTTCGCGTTCCAGCGTGCAATTCCAGTCGGAGCGGCAAATATCGACTGGCCGGATTTTCAGTCCATGCCGTTGCGCATCTTTCACAAGCGTGGCCGCGCTGTAGAACCCCATCGGCTGGCAATTCAGCAGCGCACAGGTAAATGCCGCCAGGTAGCGTTCTTTCAAAAATGCACTCGCATAGGCCAGCAGAGCGAAGCTGGCGGAATGAGATTCCGGGAATCCGTAAAGCGCAAACGACGAAACGAACTTGACGATTTCATCCCGCGCCTCCGGCGGGATTCGGTTTTGCGTCATGCCCGCGCGCAATTTACCCTCAATCTCTAGCATTCTTTGTTGCGATCGCTTGTGGCTGAGAGCGCGCCTGAGTTCCTCGCCTTCTCCTCCCGTGAAGTTGCCGCAGATCATGGCCATCCGCAGCAGTTGCTCTTGAAATAACGGAACACCCAACGTTCGCTCGAGCACTGGCACCAGCGATGGATGCGGATAGGTCACGCGTTCCTTGCCCTGCCGGCGCCGGAGATAAGGGTTCGTCATCTCACCGACAATCGGGCCAGGGCGAATGAGCGCGACCTGGACAACCAAATCGTAAAACCGTTGTGGACTATTCCGTGGCAAAGACGCCATTTGCGCGCGAGATTCGATCTGGAACATGCCCACCGTGTCGGCCTTGCGAATGGTCTCGTATACATCGGCCTGATCGGCAGGCAAATGGGCGAGGTCAACTTTTTCGTGATAATGCTCACCGATCAAGTCGATCGATTCCTTAAGCGCAGCCATCATTCCGAGACCTAACAGATCCACTTTGACGATACCCAAATCCGCGCAATCATCTTTATCCCATTGCACAACGACCCTGCCGGGCATGGATGCCGGTTCCAGCGGAACCACCGAGTCGAGCGCGCCCTGGCAGATGACCATGCCACCCGAGTGCTGCCCCAGATGCCGGGGCAAATCGATCACCCGCTTGCATAATCCCAGAAAGCAAGCGATCCGGGAATGATTCACATCGAATCCCGCCTTGCGAAAATATTCGTCAAAGGTATCTTCCGTTCCCTTCCACTCCCAGGAACCGGCGACCGCCGAAAGACGCGACAGCGAGTCCGGCTCAAAGCCCAGGACCTTGCCCATCTCTCTCGCCGCCAACTTCGAACGATAAGTAATGACGTTCGCGGTCATCGCCGCCCCGCGCTCGCCATAGCGCTTATACACATACTGAATCACGCGCTCGCGCTCATCGCCGCTCGGCAAGTCGAGATCGATGTCCGGCCATTCGCCGCGCTCTTCCGAAAGGAAACGCTCGAAGAGCAGGTCCATCGCAATCGGATCAACGGCGGTGATCCCGAGGGCATAGCACACGGCACTGTTCGCAGCCGAACCTCTCCCTTGCACCAGGATGTGGTTCTCGCGGCAGAATTTGACCAAGTCCCAGACGATGAGGAAATAACCGGAGAGCTTCAGCTTTTCGATGAGCCTTAGTTCGCGTTCCAACTGGCGGCGCACGCGGTCCGTCACTGGCTGGTATTGTTCGTGCGTACCTTTCGCGACTTGAGCACGAAGGAAGCTGATCTCCGTCTCGCCTGACGGCACCGGATAGCGCGGAAATTCGTATCCCAAATTCTCCAGCGTGAATTCCAGCCGCGACGACAACTCGGAAGTATTCGCAATCGCTTCGGGGAGGTCTGCGAAGATTTTCACCATGTCGCTGCCGGCACGGACATGGCGCTGGGAGTTGATCTGCAAGCGGTCCCCAGCTTCGTCGAGCATGCATTTATTTTTGGCGCAGGTCAGCGCGTCGAGCACATGATGGTCCTCCGGGCTGGCATACAGAACGCCATTGCTTGCGAGAAGCGGCAGCCCTAGCTCTCGGGCCAAATCAATCGCGGCATGGTTTCGGTGTTCCTGCTCCGGACGGAAATGCCGTTGCAGTTCCACATAGACGTGGTTCTTGCCAAAGATGGATGTAAGCCGGTCGAGCAGACGACGAGCTTCCGCTTTGCCGCCGGACTTCAACGCTCGTGCCAGAGGTCCGTCTTCATCCCCGGTGAGACAGACTAAGCCTCCAGCATGTTCCTCCAACTCCTGCAAGGTGGCCGCGGTTGGCTTGTTCTTGTTTGCCCGCAGTTTGGTCTTGGTGATCAAGCGGCACAGATTCTGATAGCCGGCGCGGTTCTCCACCAGCAACGGGTAATAGGACGATCTCGATGCCGGGGTATCCGCGACGGATAATTCGGCGCCCACATGTGATTTGAGGTCGTTCGATTTCGCGCTCAGATGAAATCGCGGCGACCCGTAAAGACCGTTGCGGTCAAGCAGCGCCATCGCGGGAAGCTTCTGCCGCAGGCCCGCGTACACCAATGCTTCCGGAACCGATGCGCCCTCCAGGAAGCTGAACGCGCTGCGCGCATGGAGTTCCACAAACTGCATCAGTCGTACAGGCCCTCCACAAACCAACTGCTCTGCCGCGGGTCGAGAAAAATCCGGTAGAGACCGACACCGCCGGCGAGTTGTACCGCGACGTCCCACTCTTCGCGGCGCCATTCTTCGTTTTTGTTTTTCCACCAATGGCCCGAAGTGATCCACGGACCACCCGCGCAAACAATCGCCGAAGACACTTCCGCAAAGGAGATGTAGGCGGGCTTGCCCTCATGGCACTGCACGTTTGCCCGCAGCGGGGGACGAAACATGCTCAGAATGAGGTTGACGGACGGAATGCGAGTGCTGTCCTCGGGCATCCCGCGTCTGTCTTCTTCCGGAATAAAGGGAATCATGCGAAAGTCGTCCGGTTTATGCGAGTGCAACACTTCCGCCGCGCCGATCTTGCCTCTGCCCTGGTCATCCGTTTCGCCGACCACTCCCCGAATGCGGGCGAGCGTGATTTCCAGCCTTTCCGGTTCCGGCGCAACCGGCGCAAATAATCCCGCTTGCCTGTGCCGCCGCATGGCCGATCGTGCTTCGATCGCAATGCCTTTAACCGCCGCTCCCGGACCATGTTGTGCCAAGTCGAGCTGCAAAAGTTTCAGCAAGATTTTGGTGTCCTGCATGGCTACTGGCAGGTTAAGCGTGCGAACCCAACAGTCGGGAACCTCCGTGCGTTGTTGTTCTCTTCTGATGTCCCTGTCCTGATTGATCTCAAGCTGAAGCCGCAGAATCAGTTCGTCGGTGGCCAGCGAGCGCGAGACGAGGCGCGCTCCGATCTGATCGAGAAGCCGGGCGAGAACAAAGGCCAGCGACTCCAGGTTGTCGACGGGGTCTTCCAATTCCAAGCTTTCTTCAAATCTCAGCGGCGGATCCACGGGAACGAGCATCCCGGTTCCTTCCCCGCGAGCGAGCTGCTGAAGACGAAGACCGCCCTGCCCAAGACGCTCAACCAGCGGTACGGGCGGCAGCAGTGCCAAGTCTCGACATTTGCGAATGCCCCAGGCATCGAGTATTTCCGCCTGGGCTTCATTTAACGGGAGCACATCGATCGGCAAGCGCGCCAGGAAATCTGCTTCATTTCCTTTTTGGATCACCGTCGTGCCTGCGAAACCTTTCGCGGCCAGCACAGCGGTATCACGATTCGAGGCCGCGGCCACGTTCACTTCCAGGCCCATGCGAGCCGCACGATGAGCGAGTGTGCGAATAAGCTTTTGTGGCGGGCCGAAGATGCGCTCACTACCCTCAATATCAAGACTTACGATCCCTGGCGAAGTCGATTCCACCTTGGGAGAGAATTGAGCCGCGCAATCAATAAGAGCATCTTGCGCGGATTGCTCCTGCTTGGGCATTCGTCTTCGCAGAATGATGTCAGGACATTGGGCCGCCTGGGCCTTCGTGATTCCCACCTCGATTCCTGCAAGTTGCGCACGCTCGTTGGAGGCGACAACCCGCGGCAAAGACTCGGGACCATCGACAATCGCAACCGGGCGGTTGCTCCATGCCAGGCGTTTCTCCTCAGGCTCCACGCGCAGTGATGCCTGCACTACAAAACACGGCACGAAGATGCAGGCAAACAGCATGATTTATGCCCATTGCCGCTGCGCAGAAAAGCTGCTCACGGATTGAGGAGTTTTCTTGAACGAACGTCGTGCCACGACCTCTACTTGAAAGTCCAGCGCAGCCGAGAGACACGCGTGCGAAGGCGATCCTGCCACTGGCTGCGACCATCGAACCTGTCCCGCAAATAAATTCAGGGTGAGACTGGAGCAGGTGCCCACGACCGGACAGGGAGTTATGAAAACAAGCGCCGCATCGAGCTTTTCGACAACGCTGCGGAATCGGAACCAAGTCGTTAGCGGTATTTTGCGGACGCACCGTTCGGAGATTCCCGCAAGGTCGACCATGATGAGTCCAAACCCGCCACTCCCCTGAAGCAGTAAGTCCGAAGCCTTGAACGCCTGCTCCAAGGTTTTCACCCCTCGGCCACCGCAGCGAATCCACAACACGCGCTTAAGATTGACTCCCGCATTCTGGGCTGACCGCGGATCGAACGAATCGCTCGCGTCGATCAATCCGCAGAATTGCTCGCGGGTAGTGCTGGCAAGCAGTTGCGCTTCGAGACTTTTCCGTCCCGTGGAACACAACGATGGACCAACGATCTCGGTAATTCCGCCACAAGGAATCCCGCCAATCCCGCTGTCAATGACACCCACGCCGGTCGGCAAAGTCCGCATCTCAACTGCTGTCCGCGGCGCAAATGCGCCTGGGACGCGATGAGCGAGTCGTGCTTCAACTTGGGTGCGGATTTGAGCGGCAGAGGACATCGGAGCGGGGATGGGATGGCATTTTCGCCATTTGTTCGCCTATGACACTAGCCCGACGCGCTGGAAGTGTCAAGTGTCCGATGGTCGGATATGGCTGCAACTTATTGAAAGTATTATTAAGAGTTTTTTCTTTCGGATGAAGTTTTCCCACGCCAAATCTGCGGCATATTTCGCGGGGCCTTCGAGTAATCAACAAACTAAGACAATCAAGCGGACCGGCCAATCAGGCACTCAGAGCGATGTGATCGTTGGCGTGCCGACGCAAGAAAAAGGTATTCGCCCCGGCTCTGGCAGACGCGTTCACAATCGGCGACGCCTAGGCATCGTCCTCGAATGGCAGAGGCGCAAGTCGGATCTCGAAGTTCTTAGCCATGTTCCGAGCCATGATTGTCCTAGCCACGATCCGCGCTATCCAGGCGTACTGGCGGAACTTGCGCTTGAAGATTTCTCCAGGCTCGGCGAGAGCTACATCACCGACACGCGTGCTTATCGCAGGGACAAAAGTAAGCCGTTCTTCATCGACAAAATGCCAAACAACTTTCGCCACATCGGGCTCATCCACCTTATGATGCCGCACGCCAAAATCATCGACGTGCGGCGCGAGCCCATGGCTTGCTGCTTTAGCAATCTGAAGCAACTGTTTGCAAAAGGGCAGGAGTTCACCTATGGCATCGAGGATATCGCTCGCTACTACCGGACTTATCTCGACCTGATGCGGCACTGGGACGCGGTGCTTCCTGGACGGGTGCTGCGAGTTTTATACGAGGACGTCGTGGAAGATCTCGAAGCAAACGTGCGGCGCATCCTGAAATTCTGCTGTCTGGAATTTGAACCGGCCTGCGTCGAGTTCTATAAGACAGAACGCGGTATCTGCACGGCAAGCTCAGAGCAAGTGCGCCAGCCGATTTTCCGCGAGGGCCTTCTCCAATGGCGGAACTACGAGCCCTGGCTCGGCCCGCTCAAGGACGCTTTGGGCGACGCACTGATCCGCTACCGCGAATAGGCGTCGCTTCATTGAAATCACATACTAGGCCCTTACATAGAACAGTCTTCGCAAGTAACAGTTCCCCCGTTTGCGAATCCTCACTGGCCTTTGCTTGCCACCGGTGGTATAAACGCCCACGATTCCGAGCCGCGCGGAAAACGGCTCCCCTCTTTGAATCACAAACACAACTTTCTTGTCAGCCGATTTTTTCTTGCTCTTCTGCGAAGTTATGGCTCGCGCGCATTTGCCGGCACCATTTCTGTCTCCATCAGCGTCATTGGAATCATGCCCTCATTGTTGAAGCGATCGAGAAAATCTCGCAATACAAAGGGCTTGTGCTCCAGGTCTTGCTCGTTGGCATATTCCGTCAGCAGCCGATCGAGCAGGAGTTTGCCGGTAATGTAGCTGGACCCATAGCCGGGCTGGCGAAGATAGAGAAGCTGCTCGAATACGGTGAGTTGGTCACCGGCATGTGCCCAGCCGCGGGGCGTCCATTCTCCTTGGAAGTGTTCTGCCTGTTCCAAAGTAAACTGGTTCGACTGAACATAGAGTGACGCCAAGCCACGCGCTGCACGGTTTGCCAGCATAATCCATACAAGTTCTTTGGCACGCGGGTTGTCGTCATACAAGCCCACGTGCATCAGCAGTTCCTCGAATGCCGTCGCAAAACCTTCCGCACGATTGTCCCAAATATTTGAGAGAGAGGCCATGCGCCGAATTGGGCTCGGATTTGGCTCATCTCTCATTCTCGCGAGATCAATCCAGTGATAGTCATGCGACAACAACAGCATCGGTTCACGATGTGTGATGCGGGTAAAAAAGACTCTCTGATCCTCTGGCACAAAGTGGCCAAGTTGCTGCGCCAGCGCATCCTTTATATAAGGCTTATCCGGAATAATTTGTTGCTTTACCAGGAAGTTCACAAACTTATCGAGTCTCTCTTGCGCCATCTTGTCAAATGCCGCCGCATTCGGCACCGGCTCGAGAAGCGGAAGGTTGCGATTGTTATGCTCTTCCAACCGTAGCGCTGCCTGGGCACGCTCCAGTTCGCGGTGTAACAGCACAACCTCTTCATCCCAGCTGAAAGGAATAAAGTGGACGTTCCGCTGATACCACGTATATTCCTCTTTCCCTATGCCGGACGGCCCCGTCTTACTCGGCGCCACCTGTTCGATCCATCCTATAAACGCCAGCGTTGCCTGATAAGCATTGGATACGGCAGTGCGCAATTCTGAAGACGCGCCAGCTAGATCCGCGTGTTGATGTCCTTCCAGCGTTCTTACCGTAAGTGTTCCATCTTCGAAGGACTTCAGTGCAGTCGCTTGATTGCGAAGTTCCGACGCGCTATAGATCCAGAGATCGCGCGCATTACTTTCTTTTAGGTTTTCTTTTGCTTCAGCCAAGAAGGCCGGAATCATGCCAATTTTGGCGGTCAGGTCGCGTTGCGATTCTGCCGAGAGCGGGAACCGATAGTTGTAAAGTTGAATTTCAGGATACGAAACTGGAGCTTCACGGGACGGCACGTCGGTACGGGCAGGCCAGACGCTTACGTAAAAAGCAGGGTCTCGGGCCCAGGGACGCAAGACCCGAAGATTGAACGCGAAACCGTTCATTTCAGCTTGAACCAGTTTGTAGTCGTTTTGCTTTTCGATCGGCCATTTGCTGGTGTTGATCGCAGCTAATCTCTTTTGCCATTCCGGCAAGGCCTTCGCTTTCTCAGCCATCGCGTTGGGACTATAGTCAGGAACATCTCCTTTTATCGATGGTCGCTCGAAGGTGCGCCATTCCTGGAAGAGCGTGACCAGCGTGTTGTAGTCATCTGGAGGGTTCGCGGCGGGCGCAGCCAGAATGCTTCCGGCACTCAGAAGTACCGAGCAAAGAATCATTGTCCTGCTAAGGGCAGTCGTGTTCCTTATCGGAGAGTTCATTGGCGTTCTCCCCGCTAATCTAGTCAGGGTGGAGTTGCGCAGTAAGGGCACTGTGAATTTCCTTGACATTAAAATTGTATACAGTATACATAAATCCAATATACACGAGCCGCGTCTGCACTTTGAAGTGAGGCTTTCGTAGAGGAGGGCGTCATCAACCGACTTGCACGCATCCTGATGTTTGCCGCCGCAGTAGGAATTCTAACCACTGGTCCAGCCATAGCGCAGGTCAACCCACCGCCCCCGCTCACCGATGCCGCCAAGGAAGCGCGTTGGGCAACCGAGAAGGAACTCGAGTCGCTCGCCGTCGTCGATCGCAAGGTGATGATTCCCATGCGCGACGGAATTCATATTCCGGCCGACATTTATCGTCCGAAGGATACTTCGCAGAAATATCCGATCATCTGGCTTCGCACTCCGTACAACTTCAACTTCTGGGATATCCGGAATGGTGTGCCGCGGGACATGACAACTGCGCTCACCGCGGTCAAGCACGGCTATGCTTACATCGAGATGCAGGAGCGGGGCGAGTTTTTTGCCGAGGGTGAGTGGGATGTGCTGGGGGGGCCACTCACCGACGGTGACGACGAGGTTGCCTGGATGATCAAACAGCCGTGGTCCAACGGAAAAGTTGGGACCACTGGCTGCTCGTCGACGGCAGAATGGCAAATAGGTGTGGTGGCGCGCGATATTCCTGGATACGCGGCCTTCAATGCACAAGGATTTGGCTGCGGTGTGGGGCGCATAGGGCCGTATTACGAACAGGGCAATTGGTATCGCGGCGGCGTTTTCATGATGTACAACCTGACGTGGTTTTACGAAAATCAAAAGCCGCAGCACCCGATGTTTGCCTCGAACACCTCTCAAGAGGACTTGATCCTCGCCTCGAAGGCGTGGGATCTGGCCGCCCATTTCCCGCCGGTAGATTGGTCAAAGGCTTATTGGATCCTTCCGCTGCAGGACATTATCAAAAAGGTTGACGGTCCACACGGCGTGTTTGCAGACGCGATGCCGGTTCCCGGCGGCGGCAGAATGATTCAGCGAACTCCGAATGATCCAGCCTGGTATAAGGGCGCTCTCTATCAGGATGACAAGCGAATCAACGTTCCCGGCCTCTGGTACATGTCTCTCTACGACATTGCACTCGCGCCCAACCTTGAGCTGTACAACCTGGTCCGAAAGACCGCCAAGGGTGACGCTGCGAACCAGCAATGGCTGATCATCGCTCCAGTGGGCCACTGCGCATATACTCGCGCCACTGAGGATACGGTCGTGGGTGAGCGCGACATGGGCGATGCCCGCCTTCCTTACCAGGACATCATGTATTCATTTTTCGATCTCACCCTGAAGGGCAAGAGCGGCACGATGGACGAGATTCCCAAGGTCCGCTATTACACGATGGGAAATAACAAATGGAATACATCGGACACATGGCCGCCGAAAGGTGCACAGTCGCTGACTTTTTACCTTTCGAGCGCTGGCGGAGCCAATACGCTTCACGGCGACGGCGCACTGACGGCGAAGCCTGGAG
This sequence comes from Candidatus Sulfotelmatobacter sp., assembly GCA_049583165.1. Taxonomy (GTDB): domain Bacteria; phylum Acidobacteriota; class Terriglobia; order Terriglobales; family Acidobacteriaceae; genus Sulfotelmatobacter. Next base: position 16,715 of record JBAUVJ010000193.1, read on the forward strand.
CAGCCGACAAGCCGGACTCCTTTACCTACGACCCAATGAAACCAGTTCCCACGTTGGGAGGCTATCGGGTTGGTAGCGATCCGGCGGGGCTCGGGGGCTCGTTCGACCAGCGAAAGATCGAAGAACGCGCCGATGTATTGGTCTATACCACGGAACCTTTTGCTGAAGGAACGCAGGTGAGCGGCCCGATTGGTCCTACGCTCTATGTATCGTCGGATGCGAAGGACACCGACTTCACCATCAAAGTGATGGACGTATATCCCGACGGCACCGCCTATAACCTCGACGAATCCATCCAAAGGATGCGCTATCGCGACGGGTACGATAAACCTATTGTGATGATGGAGCCCGGCCAGGTGTACAAGATGTCCTTCCAGCCGCTGGTGACCAGCAACTATTTTCTGCCTGGGCATAAGCTTCGCATCGAAGTGAGCAGCAGCAGTTTTCCTCGATTCGAACGAAACCTGAATACCGGTGGCCACAATTATGACGAATCGCAGGGCGTCGTCGCGCACAATGCGGTCCATCACTCGGCGAAATATCCATCGTCCGTGACGATCACGGTGGTGAAGCCTCCGGCTCCTTGACTTCTTCCGCCGAATAGTCGCGACGCGTCTTAATTTTTACTTTTCGATCTTAGAGAATTAAGTTCATTAGCCGTCAGGAGGAATTGTTCACGCCGATGAGCGACACGCAGCTTCTGCCGGCAACTCGCCGTTTCTTGCCCAGCTCGCATACCACTTGGCGCTGTCGAGGAGTGGCTCTGCAAGCGCTCTTACTCACCGCAACAGTCGCATGTGCCCAAATGAAACTCGAGCAGGCGCCCGGCGCACAGATCATCACGATTTCGCCGCCGGGCCAGACCGGCGACGAAGAGGTCATGGCCGTCAACCGCTATAACCCCAATCAAGTCGTGATGGCGTACGGCGGCACTGTTGGCGGCAAGTCGGCATATTCGACGGACGCGGGTCGCACCTGGACGTTAACAAACCCGACCGGTGATAAGAGCCAGATGGGCGGGAACAAGAGCATCACCTTTGATGATCGCGGAAATGTTTTTCTCTCCTATCAGCTGATCGAGAAGTTGGGGTCTCCCGGATACTGGGGACACAACGCCCATGGCAACGGAATCTGGGTTCGGCACTCTCCCGATGGCGGTAAGACCTGGGACCACGACGCGACTCCGGTACTGGTATGGCCGAACGGCCAACAGGCCCCACAGCAAGAAGACATGGCTCGAATCTGGGCCGACAACGAGCCGCAAAGTCCGTACCGCGGAAATCTCTACTTGGCATGGATCGACTGGCAGATCGACAAATCCATCGTTTTATTCACGCGGTCGACCGACCATGGAAAAACCTGGGCCAAACCATGGCGCATCAGCACTCATGCCGGCTATCCGCGTGACGACACCGGTGCCATTCTCGGGATCCTCGGCACGGTCGGCCCGGATGGGACGCAATACGTGGTATGGAACGAAATGCTTGACACCGTGCTCGCTGTCTCGCGCGATGGCGGCAAAACATTTGAGCCCTCCCGAGCGATTTTTCAGACAGGGCCACCCTACTTTGGCGGAGCAGCGGCGTTCCCAGGGATTCAGCGTGTGATGGGCCTGCCCGAGATCGCAATCGACGAGCGAACGAAAGCCCTGTATGTAACCTGGAGCGATTTTCGGAACGGCGACGTGGATGTCTTTCTCTCTCGCTCGACGGATCAGGGACAGACATGGTCCTCGCCGCTGCGGGTGAACAACGATCCACTCCACGATGGCGCCGACCAGTTCTATCAGTGGCTTGCCGTCGATCCGACCAACGGGGACGTCTGCGTGCAATTTTACGATCGGCGCGGCGATCCGAATAATCTTAAGACTTGGGTAACCTTGGCGCGATCCACTGACGGGGGAAACACGTTCACGAATTACGCGTGGACAACCAAGCCGTTCGTCGGCCACAATACTTTCCTCGGTGATTATCCCTGGCTCGTTGCGTACGGAGGCCGGGTCTATGGGACTTGGGCCGAAGCGGTATCGGATACGAAGGCAACGGTTGAGTGCGGTGGTTGTGGAACGGTGGGCACGCCCGCCATCATTCGGATTGGCATAGCCGATTTCAACAAAGCCCACTGATTGCAGAGCGAGGAACTTTGAGTGCAAACGTCGCGGTGAAGGTCGCTTAAAGAAGAATCTCCTAGACCGTTTGTTGCCCTGATCCATTAAGTCGCACTTCCTCTTGTGGCGTTTGATACTTATTTTTCCGTCACGCGTGAGAAAGTCGGCCAAATCCAGTCGCGAAGCACACAAAAAGACGACTTGTTCAACTCTCTCCCCGTGGGATCTTGTAAAGGCTGCAGGATCGTTCTTGAGTACCGGACGTCTACTTCCGCCACGAGAGCGACACCTGGAAGTTCGTCGGCATCTCACGAGCATCTAAAACAACATAAGGTAATAAGCGGCTTCCTCAGTTCCGAAGCGCTACGCTTTTCGAATCGGACGCGGCTTACGCTCTTTCATTATGGACATGGCTCATACGAAGTATCCGGTGATTGTAGCTACTGGCTTTCTAGCAATCGCTCTGCTGGTAACTGAAACACAAGTCTCGTGGTGCCAGACAGGAACGGATCTACGAGGCTTGCCCAATTTCGGTCGTGTCACGGAAAACCTCTATCGCGGGGGACAGCCATCCTCGGATGGACTCAACGCGCTGCGCTCGATGGGCGTGGGAATCGTTGTCAATTTCCGCGATGACCGCGCGGAAACGGCGACCGAGACGCGCCAGGTGGAGTCCCTTGGCCTCAAATATGTCGGAATTCCTTGGAGCGCAAACCACGAACCCTCAAGTGCGCAGGTTGTGGAATTTCTCGACTTGGTTCGCGCCACCCCCCCGAACACCAAGATATTTGTTCATTGCCGGCGCGGCGCAGATCGCACCGGACTCATGATCGCCGCTTACCGCGTTGCTGTCCAGCATAAGCCCGTCGCAGAGGCCGTCTCCGAAATGCATCAGTACCACTACGACTGGTTTTTTCGGCCCCAACTGAAACGTTACGTAAAATCGCTCCCGGAATTACTACAAAAGGACCCACAGTTTGCGAACTATCGTCCCCAAGCTGCAGCACCAGCTGAGGCGTTGCAGATCACTGATGAAGGCCGATAAAGACCGGACGTTTCACGGTTGGCAAGGCACGTTTTGTTGTCGTCGAGGAAAACCGGAACTATGACGATGCAGTTGGGATTGCCCGACCAACTATGCTGGCAACGAAGGACACGATCTCGTCACTTTTGTGCCGTTTTTGCTGTAGAACCATTCGCGAATGGCCCCGTAAATCGCCCAACTGATCGTGGAAGCAAGCACGTCGCGCGACACTCTGGTCCGAGTGGCACGTTCGCGAGACCATCAACCACAACGATTCGAATCGCTCTGGTGACAGCCGAGTCGAGCAACGGACAAAAAGACCGGGAGAATGGCCGAGTTTATCGAAGGGAAAGAGCAGGGATAGCTGACAAATGGGAGATCAAAATCCCACGTCTCTACTTGACTGGCCGCGAACCGGTGATGAGGATATCCACGAGTCTCTTCGCGCTTTGCTGCCAGTCAGGGCTGGATGCCACATTGGAGACGCCGATGAGCGCTCGAAGCAGATCGAATGGTTCGAGGTCCTTGCGTATATCGCCGCTCTTGATCGCTCGCTTCACCAGCGCATCGATCGCCCCACTGATCTGAGCGCGGGAATCTTCAAAGAGCTTCGACGCGCCTCCGACGAACGCATTCAGCGCTGGCGCGATGATGTGCTTTGCCTCGATGTATTCGACGAACAACAACATCCAGGCGCGCAACGCGTCGATCGGAGCCATTGTCTGAGTGAATTTCCGCTCGGCGGCGGCCAGCCTTTCTACCTCAGTGCGATAGACCGCCTCGATCAGGGCATCGCGCGTCGGAAAGTGGCGATACAGAGTTCCTGCTCCAACCCCTGCATCTTTGGCAATGTCATCCAGGCTGGCGTTTGCACCGGAGCGGGTAAACGCCTCCTTGGCAACTTCCAAAATGCGCTCGCGATTACGCTGCGCATCGGTACGCGGCTTTCGCTGGGTCGATTGTGAGCGTTTCCTAACCATCAATCTTGGCCAAGAAAAAATATTTGCAACCGGAGACATTCTCCGGTTATCTTATCTAGTGATTCGGAGACACTCTCCGTTTTAGTTGAAGTGGCGGCGGGTGTCAAGAGCGACGCAGGCCGAAGGCGACGTTGGAGGAAAAAGAAATGGCAACTACACAGGAAATGACAAACACGTTTGGAGCGACATCAACCACAGAAGATGTTTTGGCCGGAATCAATCTCACTGGCAAACGAGTTCTCGTAACCGGCGTGTCGGCCGGGCTCGGAGTTGAAACCGCGCGGGCCCTCGCGGCGCATGGCGCGCAGGTTGTAGGTGCTGCGCGGGATTTGGACAAGGCGAAGACGGCCACAGCGCAGGTCCGAAAGGATGCTGCGGCCCACGGCGGAAGCTTCGAATTGATCGAGCTAGACCTTGCGAGCCTGAAGAGCGTGCGTGCCTGCGCCGATGGACTGATGGCAAAGGGTGAGCCGTTCGATGTGGTCATCGCGAATGCGGGCGTAATGGCGACTCCGTTTGGCCATACGGTGGATGGATTTGAGACACAGTTCGGCACCAATCACCTGGGCCACTTCGTCTTGGTCAACCGGATAGCGTCGCTGATCCGCCCTGGTGGGCGGCTGATCAATCTCTCGTCCGCAGGTCACCGTTATTCCAACGTCGACCTGCAAGATCCAAATTTTGAACGCGTGCCCTACGAGCCTTTCGTCGCCTACGGCCGCTCGAAGACGGCGAACATTCTGTTCTCGGTTGCCTTTGACAAGCGGCATCGCGGACGTGGCGTGCGCGCCGCAGCGGTGCATCCGGGAGGCATACAAACAGAACTGGGCCGCTACGCTGGTCCGGGTCGCATCGAACGGCTGATCGAACAAATCAATCAGCAACTTGCCGCAGAGGGCAAAGGTCCTTTCCAGTGGAAAACGGTTCCGCAAGGCGCCGCAACCTCCGTGTGGGCGGGTGTGGTCGCTTCCGCCGATGAGATCGGCGGGCAATACTGCGAGAACTGCCACGTCGGCAAGGTGGTGCCCGATGACATGCCCATCACCGCCATCGACGGTGGAGTGCGTGCGTATGCACTCGATGCGAAGAATGCTGAGGCACTGTGGGGGAAGAGCGAAGAGCTCATCGGCGAGTCCTTCTAGCCTTCCCCAGGGGATTGCAAACACGAGGAACGAAATGGTTGCAGAATTTCATCTGGAAAAATGCCAAGGAGCAAACATATGAAAGTTTTTGTTACAGGAGCAACGGGATTCATTGGTTCTGCCATTGTGAAGGAACTCATGGGTGCGGGACATCAGGTGCTCGGTCTCACTCGCTCGGAAGCAGGCGCCAAGTCGCTTGTCGCCGCTGGCGCTCAGGTGCATCGAGGTGATCTTGAAGACCTCGAAAGCTTGCGCAGCGGAGCGGCCAAGTCCGATGGTGTGATCCATACCGCATTCATTCACGACTTTTCAAAATTCAAGGAAGTCTGTGAAGTCGACAAGCACGCCATCGAGGCTATCGGCTCTACGCTGGCCGGCTCGGACCGCCCCTTGATTGTCAGCGCCGGGATCGGGCCCTTAAATCCAGGCCACCTGGCGACTGAAGACCTCGATCCCCGGGCCAACTCACTCATGCCCCGCGTTTCAGAACAGTCCGCTATGGCGCTGCGCCCGCAGGGAGTGAGCGCGGTGGTGGTGCGCCTTCCTCAGGTCCACGACCCGGTCAAGCAAGGCCTTGTCACGTACCTGATTAGTCTGGCCCGCGAGAAAGGTGTCTCTGCATACGTGGGTGAAGGACTCAACCGTTGGTCGGCGGCGCATGTCCTCGACGTTGCCAGTCTATACCGGCTCGCTCTGGAGAAGCATGAGGCGGGCGCCAAGTATCACGCTGTAGGCGAAGAGGGAGTGCCGTGCCGGGACATCGCTGAAGTCATCGGCCGGGGCTTGAAGATTCCCGTCGTCTCGATGTCGACTGATGAGGCGGCGGCTCATTTCGGCTGGATGGCAATGTTCGCTGGGGTCGACATGCCGGCCTCGAGCAAGCAAACGCAGGAACGGCTGGGATGGCGCCCGACCGGGCCGGGGCTGATTGCCGATCTCGAAAAAATGCAATATTTCGCGAACTGAACCGTCAACATAGGCAGCGTTGGGAGGTTTGGAATATATGAATCAATTCGCACTTACTGAACCGCTGAAGAATCATGATCCCATTTGCGGCGACTTGATGACGATGGCTGAGCGAGAATTGGCCGCATTCGTCAAAGCGGTGACTGAGTTGTTCGGGTCAGAACAGGCGGAGCTCTCGGCAGAAGATTGGCTGCGCGAGTTGACGGCACTCAATGATCTGCCCCCTTCGACTCGTCAATGGCGACTACTCACTGTCAAGGTTATGGCACGGCTCGCGAGCCGCGTGAGCGTTTCATTCGCGGCCGTGGCCACACATTGATGCAGATAAGGAGATTACGATGCAGGACAAACCCGTAGCCCTGGTCACCGGGGCTAATCAAGGAATCGGTCTTCAGATCGCAAAGGAACTCGTGGCCCACGGCTTCACTGTGCTGGTCGGGTCGCGCAATCTTGAGCGCGGCGAGGCTGCGGCCAGGACGATCGACGGCGACGCCCGCGCACTCCAGCTCGACGTGACGGATCAGACTTCGATCACTGCAGCGGCGAAGCGCGTTCGCAACGAGTTTGGCCGTCTTGATGTGCTCATCAACAACGCGGCCATCTCGAATACGAGTAAGCTGCCCGGCCAGTCCATCCAGGAGTACGCCAAGTTGACCCGCCCGAGCAACGTGTCACTCACTGAGGTGCGCGCGGTGTGGGAGACCAACGTGTTTGGCGTCCTCGCCGTTTACCAGGCGATGCTGCCGCTCCTGCGCGAGGCGCCGCAAGCTCGCATCGTCAACGTGTCGAGCGGCGTAGGCTCGCTGACGATGAACTCGGACCCAGCCTGCTCCTGGCGCCCGATCTTCGGCCCCGTTTACCCTGCGTCCAAGGCGGCTCTCAACGCTATGACACTCGCCATGGCAATCGAACTGGAGTCGACTGGGATCAAGGTCAATGCAGTCTCTCCGGGCTTCACCAAGACGAACCTCAACAACTATGCGGGCACCGAGACTGTCGAGGAGGGTGCCCGCGAGGCGGTACGCGTTGCGCTGCTCGGCCCGGACGGCCCGACAGGTACGTTCACGCACGCAAAACTCGGAACGCTCCCGTGGTGACCCATTACTTAGCCCAATAGATCTTGCCTTTCGGGCCTCGTCTTTGGGGACGAAGAACATGAGACCAGCTGAGGGCAAGAGAGCTTTTGGGACTTGCCCATACCGAGAATGGGCGCTGCGGGCCGCGGAGCGAATCCCGCACGCTGCCATTTTCGTGTTACGATTGCCGCAATCAGGCGAGCTTCACCAGATTCTGAAACAGGAGCCCTCCAGGCCGCCCACCCTTCCTGCGGTGAACGCCCGTGCTGGACCGACACGCCCGCACACTTGGGGCAAGTCATGCGCCCGCACACTTGGGGCAAGTCATGCCTGCGTCGCAGGCTTCATACGGAAGATGCCCCTGAAACTTTCGCGGTACTGAAGGAAGACCAGCACCCACAGCACGCAGGCCACCAGAGCCGGAGCAATGCTCGCCGGCGCAAGGGTTATATGAAACGCAAGGATGTTGTAAAGCTCCGCCGCCAATAGGGTCAGCGCGAGCGGCACAAAGAAGCCTGAGAGCAAAAGCAATCCACCGATTACCTGCACCGCGAAGAAGAATGCGGCAAAGTGCGATGCGCTGACCGCAACCAGGAACTGGACTAACAGGGGATTCGTCGGCGGCGGCTGATGGATAAAATTAAGAAACCCGTTCAGCCCAAAGACCATAAATATTAGCGCTAGCAAATAGCGTGAAACAATCGAAGCAGTCTTCATACAAGTTCTCCTTGGAAGGTCCGTGCATGCGTCTGTACGGCCTGAAGATGCGGCGCAAGAAACGCGTCCCGGTCTTGCCCTTGGTTCAGCGCTTTGGTTCCACCTGCGGTGAGGAAGGTTGCGTCCGTTAAGCCAAGAAAACCAAATATGGACCGCAGATACGGCTCCACGAAATTAAACGAGGCCATCTGCGTCTGGGCGTCGTAGATCCCGCCGGTGGCAATGATGAAGGTAGCCTTCTTGCCGATAATCAGGCCCTTCGGCGTTCCGCCTGCGTAGGAAAAAGTCTTGCCGACACGCGCAATCTGGTCGATCCATAGCTTGAGCGCAGAGGGGACACCGAAGTTATGCATCGGCACGCCGAAGACGTACTCATCGGCTTGCTCGAGTTCGGCGAGCAGGGAGTCCGAAAGCGAAAGCAACTCCTTCTGTTGCGGTGTGCGGGCCTCTTCCGCCGTGTAGACGGCTCCGACCCATTCGCCCGTAATAGGCGGAATCGGGGTTGCGTTGAGGTCGCGGTCAATAACTTTTCCATCCGGATGTGAAGCCTCCCATTGGGTGACGAACGCAGCGGTTAGCTCGCGGGAGACTGACCGACCGTAGAGCGGGCTGGAGTCGATGTGAAGAAGCGTTGGCATGGCGGAAATCCTCCTGTGCGACATATGATGTTTACTAGACATAAGTCGATTCAAATAAATCGACATCTGTCGTGTACGCATCTAATGCCGTAAGAAGGGGCTATATTAATAAGGTTCGATGACCCAGGCCATCCAATCCGGCAACATGGCGGACGCAACCGATCCCCGCATCCTGCGTAGCCGCCGCATGCTCATGGATGCGCTGGCCAGGCTATTGAGCAAGAAGGAGTTCGACGACATCTCCATTCAGGAGATCGCCGACGAGGCCACGCTGAACCGGGCCACATTCTACCTTCACTACCCAGACAAGAGCGCGCTGTTGCAGGCCATGACGGACGTCCGCTTCCGCGACCTGATCGAGCGCCGTGGCATCTCTTTCACCGACTGCAATGGAGCACTGCGCGCCATCGCACTCGGCGTCTGCGACTATCTCGCTGAAAGCACAGGCTGCCCCGGCCAGCTGTCCAAGATGGCGCTCGAAGGCTCCATCATTCCGGTCGTCGAGGGCATGTTTAGGGAAGGCCTTGCCCATCGTGCGATGGCACCCGGTATCGATGCGGCACTGCTCGCGAGCACGGCCGCCTGGGCCGTTTTCGGAGCCGCGCGCCGCTGGTTTCAGACCCTCGACCGAATCCCCGCTGAGGAGATGGCCACCAAGATTGAGACCATGGTGAAGCCGCTCCTTCTCAACGGCTTCGAATAGCAAACGAATTTGGCTTTTTTCAGGGCTGTCAATCCGCCGGAACAACGGAATTCGCGGATTATCTAGAAACTGTGCCGCCATCCACCGGCAAGTCGATTCCGGTGATGAAGCTGCTCTCGTCGGAAGCAAGGAACACGGCCGCCGATGCAAGCTCATCCGCGGTTCCAAGTCGTCCCATCGGAATCATCTTTCGGAAGTATTCGCTTGTACCCTCCGGAGATCCTTTAGAGCCGACATGGATCATGGGCGTCTCCGTCGGTCCAGGACTGATCACGTTCGCCCGAATGCCGCGGCCGGCCAACTCTGCGGTCCAACTCCGGACGAAGGAGACCAAAGCTGCTTTCGTCGCCGAATACGCACCGTAGCCAGGGATGCCCATCTGCCATGCCCCCGAACCAGTAAGGATGATCGATGCTTTGTCCGTGAGCAGCGGGAGCGCCTTCTGCACCGTAAAATAAACCCCGCGCGCGTTCAGGTCGAAGTGCTTGTCATATGTTTGTGGTGTCGAATCTGCGAGTGAAACAGGATCGACAACGCCGGCATTTGCGAAGACGACATCGACACGTCCCTTTTCCTTTCGCACCAGTTCGTAGAGATGATCAAGATCCTCGAGCTTCGAGACATCTCCCTGAACCGCGGTTACATTTTTTCCGATCAGCGATACCGCCTTATCCAACTCCGCTTGCCGACGCCCGGTGATGAAAACATAGGCTCCTTCCTTTACGAAGCGCTTGGCCGTAGCCAGACCGATCCCGCTATTGCCTCCCGTGATTACTGCTACCTTGCCTTCAAGTGCGCCCATTTTTTTCTCCTTTCAACTAGCCGTCGTTCGGCGTTATTATGGAACAGTCACTACAGATGTCGAGCAGGGCGCACTGGATTCACGATTTTGGACTCTAATATCAATAGTGGCGAGCAAACGCATGAAAACAGGGAACGGAAAGACGGGACGACCGATCGGCTTCGATAAGGACGCGGCGCTCGAAGCTGCGATGCTGCTTTTCTGGAAACGGGGGTTTGAAGGTACTTCCATGGCCGATCTTACCCAGGCAATGGGTCTCAACCCCTCAAGCATCTATGCCGCCTTCGGTGACAAGCACGCCTTGTTTTCACTTGCGGTGAAGCGCTATTCGGAGAGTCGGGCGCGGTACGCGACGCAGGCGTTGGAGGAACAGACTCTCGAAAAAGTTATCCGTGCGCTCTTCCACAATACGGTTGCGTTCCTCACCACGCCCGGCCATCCGCCGACCTGTATGACGCTGGCGGGGGCGATGGGCTGTAGCGTAGACGCGGCCCCGGCGAGAGATCTCATGACCGAAGTTCGGAGACAGAACGAAGTCGCTATCAGGCAGCGCCTTCTCGAAGCGCGAAAAAGCGGAGAGCTGTCGAAGGGCATCAACGTCGACGACTACACTCGGTACCTGTCATCGATTCTCGCTGGCTTATCCGTCCAGGCAGCGAATGGATCGACGAAGGCGGAACTCAAACGGACGGCCCAGATGGCCCTTCGGCATCTGGGTTACTGACCCTGTTGTGCCGCGCCGAAACCGAAAAGAAGTGTTGCGTGTCTTCCAGTTCTATCGGATTCATTGTCACCCGCCATGCTGAACCT
>JBAUVJ010000194.1:0-4519 GCA_049583165.1 Candidatus Sulfotelmatobacter sp.
GTAAAGACCCGCAAACAGGCGATCGCCATTGGATTGTCCGAGGCTCGTGAAAAAGGCGCCAAGGTTCCGAGAAAGAAGAAGGGCGCCTAAAGAATCCGCTCTTGGTTAGCCTCTCGCATTCTTTCGAGCTCGCTTCAATCCGGCGCGCAGTCCTTGGGTGACTACGCGCTGATAGCCGCCGCAATTCATTTCGCTCATTACCGCCGCTGCGATTCCACCGGGTGTAGCCGGCTCTTGCAGTAAATGATCGAGAGGCAGGTTGCTCTCGCGCAAAGCTAAGATTCCATCCGCCAGCGCATGAGCGGCTGCGACGCGCGCGTTCTTGTGGCTAAGTCCGATTCCTTCCGCCGCTTGCGTCAGCGCCGCTAAGGCGTGGTATCCGTGGCTGGTCGAATAAGTCACGGTGAAAGCATCGAACTCTCTCTCAGAAATTTCCAGCACCGGACCGACAAATGAAAACAAATCTAGAACATTTTTTCGGGTGGCCAAGGAAAAGCCACGGCTGAAAGTCAACGCCGTAAGCCCTCGTCCGCTGCGGGAAGCGGGACTTGGCATGGCCCGCACCCATTGCAGCGGACGCGCCAGTCCAGCCTGGAGTTTCTTAAGTGGAATGCCGGCGGCCAGACTCACGGCCGTTAGCGGCCGCGTTCGCAGCTGAACGCTCTTTCCAATTTCCTTCAGCAACCCCCGAACCGAATCCGGCCGCACGGCGATGACCAGCAGATCCGCCGCTTCAACCGCCCTCGTCAGATCAGGCTCTATCAGCACGCCATACTGCTTTTTCAGTTGTTGCAGCTTCTTGGGATGCCGGTCATGCACCACGATTGGCTGAGAATATTTCGCCAGCCGCAATCCTGCGACCAGTGCGCTGGTAATGCGCCCGCCGCCAAGAAATACTGTTGCTTTCACGAGAGTTCCGAGCAGGCCTGATCTGCCGCCGACACCAGCATCTCCACGTCCGCATTCGTGTGTGCGGTCGAGATAATCCAGTGCAGGCCGTTGGATGGAGTCATATAAATTCCTCGCTCCAGCAGTCGATGGACGAACCTGGAATAGCGCTTCGGATCCACGTATTGGCAGTAGTCGCGATAATTGTGGATTGCATCGCGCTCGGTAAAATAAATCTGGAACATAGGTCCGAAGCCTTGCACGATCGCTTCTATTTTGCGGCGGCGGAAGACTTCCCGAAGTCCGGCGATGGCGGCGTCGCCAATCGCGTGCAGCTTGCGGTAAGCGCCCTCAGCGGCCAGCAGGTTTAGATTCGCCGCAACTACTTTCATCGTCAGTCGATGCCCGTTAAAAGTCCCGTAGTGCAGCACCATATTATTCTCGCTCCAGCGCATGCGCTCCAGGATGAAACGCGGTCCCGCCACCGCGCCCACGGGAAATCCCGCGCCCAGAGCCTTACCGAAGGTGCTGATATCCGGCTTCACGCCGTAATATTCCTGGCAGCCGCCGGGAGCGTAGCGGAATCCGGTGACCACTTCGTCGAGAATCAGCAGCGCGCCGCACTCGTGCGTGAGTTCGCGCAGGCGTTGCAGATATCCCTCGCGCGGCAGGATGCAACCCATGTTAGCCATGATGGGTTCCGTAATCACCGCCGCCAGTTCGGCTCCATGCAACTTGATAATTCGCTCGAGTGCGGCGACATCGTTCCACGGCGCCAGCACGACGTCCTCGAAAGTGGAAGCCGGGATCCCGGCAGAATCCGGAATGCGCGCCGGATTGTTCTTGTCCCCCAACTGCTCCGGCGTGTGACTGTGCGCGTTCAGCAGAAACGGATCGTACCATCCGTGATAGTGTCCCTCGAATTTCAGAAACTTGCGCCGCCCAGTGTGAGCGCGGGCCAGGCGTAACGCCAGCATGGTGGCTTCGCTGCCCGTGTTGGTGAAGCGCACCGCTTCGGCAGATGGCACCATCCGGCAGAATCGCTCCGCTGCTTCGACTTCCGCCGAGGTTGCCGCCGCGAAGTGCGATCCATCGGCCATCGCATCGCGAACCGTTTTCACCAAGGTCGCGTTAGCGTGCCCTTGAATCAACGCTCCGAACGACATCATGAAATCGACGTACTCATTTCCATCTGCATCCCAAACGTGGGAGCCGTGCCCGCGCTCCAGCATGATCGGTCCGTGCTCATACACCGCCGCGCCGCGCGAAGGCGAGTTCACGCCTTCGACCAGCGATTGTTGGGCTCGTTCGAACCACTCCTTTGAGCGAGTGCGATTCCGTGTCTCGATTGTCTGCACCATGACATCGTTCTTCTTACGCGCTTCCCGCCAATCCTCCGCCATCCACCACCAGCGCTGTTCCAGTCACAAATGAAGAGGCATCGCTGGCCAGATAGAGTGCGGCCTGGGCGATTTCTTCCGGCCTGCCGATCCGCCCCAGAGGCCGCTTCGCAGCTTCCGCAAGAAATCTGTCTTCGCGCTCGCCCAATTGCCGCGCCTCGCTGCGCAGCATAGCGGTATCAGTATCGCCCGGACAAATGCAGTTCACTCGAATTTTTTGGCTGCCATGGTCAATTGCCATGGCCTTGGTCAGTTGCACTACCGCGCCCTTCGACGCACAATAAACCGCAGCCCGCGCTCCGCCCACCAATCCCCAACCTGATGCCGTATTGATGATCGAGCCGCCGCCTGCCTTCGCCATGAGAGGGATCACTTCGCGGCACATAAGGAAGATGGATTTTACATTGACCGCCATCACCGCATCCCACTCTGCTTCGTCGATCTCAACCACGGTGGCACGGCGGATGATGCCGGCATTGTTAAACAGCACGTGAACGCCGCCGAATTCCTGAACAGTTCGCTCGATTACGTCTCGGCAATCCTGAGCAGAGGTCACATCGGCGGCCCGGAAAATCGCGCGTCCGCCGGCAGCTGAAATTTCGCGCACCACTTCAAGCCCGGCGTCCTTCTTCAGATCGACAATCGTCACTGCCGCACCCTCGCGGGCAAAAAGCAGCCCGGTGGCCCGGCCAATACCGCTGGCCCCGCCGGCAATTACGGCCGCCTTGCCTTGCAGTTGGTTTCCCACGATTCCTTTTAGAATCGATCGTTCGTTAGCTTCCTACAAACCTCGCATACAAACTCCGCGCCACGCCTGTATCGGTCGTTCCCTTGATGATCGCCCGCCCATCGGGAAACAGGGTCATCTCATACGGCTCGCGCCAGAATTTCAGCACGAACTCGTTGTGCCGCACAGTGCCGTGTGTCTCCAACCGACGCTGCATCTCGGCGAAATCGATCGGCCGCGCCCGCTCGTGAATTTGAATCGAGTTTCGCCCGCACATCGTGATGTGCGGACGTCCCTCGCCCGCCAGATGCACAAAATCCCGCTCGCCGCACGCGCGGCAGCCCGGACGTGGTTTTCCCGCAGCAATCTCCGCCCGCTCATTGGTCCAAACATCGAGTGACCACAGCGTTTGCCGCAAGTGTCTTAGCGTCTCACCGCCCACAAGCAACTTGATCGCTTCCGTGGCCGCCACCGACGCAACGGCATTGACCGCGGTGCCCAAAATTCCGGAAGTCTCACAAGTCGCCACCATCCCCCGCGGCGTCTCCGGAAAAATGCAAGCCAGGCATGCCGTTTTTCCGGGCAACACATTCAACGTGACTCCATAGCTGCCCACCGCCGCCGAATAAATCCAGGGCAACGCGGCTTGCACCGCAAAATCGTTGATCAGATAGCGGGTTTCAAAATTATCTGTGCCATCGAGAATTACATCGACTCCTTCAAGTAACGCCTGAATATTCTGAGGAGTCACATCCTCGACCCGCGCCTCCACCACAATCTGCGAATTGAAGCTGCCAATCTTTCTCGCGGCCGCAATCGCCTTGGGCAGGGATTCAGCTGCATCGTTTTCATCGAAGAGCGACTGCCGTTGCAGATTGCTGGGTTCCACGTAATCCCGATCGATAATGCGCAGCATTCCGACGCCGGCGCGAGCCAGCAACGAAGCCAGTGCGGATCCTGTCGCTCCGCATCCCACCATCGCAACCCGGCCAGCCGCCAGCCGCCCCTGGCCCTCGATTCCGATGCCCCGAAACAGAATCTGCCGCGAGTAGCGTTCCTCGATCTTCTCTTGGATCTTCGCTTCGATATTCTCTTTCTCCACGCCCTGCCTCAAGGAGGTCATCAATGACGAACCTCGAAACCTTTATTATAAGGTGATTGCTTAAGCCGTCAGGATGCGGGACAACGAGGGCTCTCCACGCTTCATCGAAGGAAGAAACGGCCCAAGGATTTTATCTGCTGAGAACTTACGCATCATTCGTCCTATTTATTATGATTTCGCTCGCTCCGGCGGCCCGCGCTGGCGTGAGCCGACCCGCGTCCGCGGGCGCATCTTCGCCTTCCGCTCAGGAGCCGCAAGCCCAGCCGCCTTCTACGATTGCGTCCATGTCGACTTATCAAGGACGAACCGTCAAATCCGTCGATCTTCCAGGAGTCACCAGCCCCGATCATTTTCTTTCACTGCTCCCACAGAAAACCGGCCAGCCTTTGGATCGCGACCAGG
>JBAUVJ010000195.1:0-4322 GCA_049583165.1 Candidatus Sulfotelmatobacter sp.
TGGTCCTCGGTGATGTTCTGTTACATATACGGAGACTTTTTCGGGCTTTTCAAGACCGGGGCATTGCAGGCGATAATCTCTGGAAGGACGCCTGTCGGTGCAATCTCCGAGGGAGTCCTCTTGGGCATGTCTGTATCCGTGGCCATCCCCAGCGTTATGGTGTTTCTATCGCTCGTTTTGCCGCCACGTTTAAATCGTTGGATGAACATCATCTTCGGCGCGGCTTATACAGTGATCATGATTGTGACGATGCGGGGGAATTGGTACTTCTATATCTTTCTCGGGTTCGTAGAGATCACACTGACAGGATTAATCGTCTTTTACGCATGGACATGGCCTAAACAGCGAGCCCGCTAGATGCATGAACCGCCAACCCCATCGCGATGCAATCGCTTTGGCTACCAGCGGAGCGGATGCCGCCCGCGTCCTCGTCGCCTATTCCTCGCGGCTAACTGTTGTAATCGTGCGCCGTGAAAGGCGCTGGACTTCAGCGGGTGAAACTCCCGCCCGGGAACTGGTTCGCTCCACCCGGAAGCAATCGAGGCGGCAGCGGAGGCAACAAAGCTGTCGGAGCCCTCGGTGTAAAGGGTCGCTTGGCGACTCCGCGAGCGTGCAGGCCGTAACGTGAGTGAACGCTGAGCAGGTCCCGAAAAAGTAGTTGCAGGAGCCGACCTTACGATTTCACGGGGAAGGCCGCTGGCAATGGAGATAGACGAGCGAACAAGCTCCATTGAACCTGCCGGGATATTGGCGACGGCATGTACGCATAGGAGACCAGAGGCAACACGGGAAGCCCCAACGGTGATCGCGGTCGGGATCAACCGGCAACTCGCGAGAGACAGGCCGGGCCGTATGGGGTGACGGAGAGGCTCGCAGTACCGCTGAAGCCGGGTAATGCTGGCAGAGGGAAGGGGCCTCAGTTAAAGGCGAACGCAAGAAGCGACAAAGGACCGAGGGATTGGCGATGAGCCTAACAACTCCATTCAGTGTTCAGAAGTTGCAGACAGCGTTGCATGCAAAAGCGAAGGAATCGCCCAACTTTCGTTTCCATGCGCTGTACGACAAGGTGTATCGGAAAGATGTTCTGGCCTATGCCTATGAACGCTGTGAAGCCAACGGCGGAGCAGCGGGAGTGGACAACCAGACATTCGAGAACATCGAAGCGTACGGCAGGGAACGGTGGTTGGACGAACTGGCGCAAGAGCTGAAAAGTCGAACCTATCAACCGCAACCTGTGCGGCGGGTTTACATACCCAAGCCGGATGGGAAGCAGAGACCGTTAGGCATACCGACAATCCGGGATCGGGTTGTGCAAACTTCGGCCATGCTGGTACTCGAACCTATCTTCGAGGCCGACCTGCCGACGGAACAATATGCCTACCGAGCAAACCGCAGCGCGTTGGACGCAGTACAACACGTCCACAAGCTGATCAATACGGGTCATGGACAGATCGTTGATGCGGATCTCAGCAGCTACTTGGATCCATCTACACAATGCCCCCTGATTCATGAAATAGGCCTGGTTGATCGTCCACTACTTTGATTCGCAAGCCTTTACGCCGTCCGCGCGTGACTAGTAAAGCGTCGAGCTCGCCACGCTTTACACGTTGCAACACGGTTTGGCGCGAGACACCCAGTTTCATCGTGGCTTCGAGCATGGGCAGATAGTCCGGCGGTGCTTGCTCCACGAAACGTGCACGCAACTCATCGGTAATACGAATCTGCCACGGTGCTCCAGGCGTTATCTGTTCTCCAGCGATGAAACCATCATTCAGCCAGCGATGAACAGTGGAAGTGTTGATGCCCAAGATCTGCGCTGCCTGGCGAATCGGCACAACCTGCCCAGCGGGTGGCTCTGCTGGCGGTTCGTAGCGCGGAATGTTGCGATAGCGACGCAGACTGCCAACCTGATTCGCCGTGAAGCGTTCCCCGTTTGCAGTTTTGCGTCCATGACGATTGAGAATGCCGGCGATGACATCGTCCGGATAGTGAACGGCCAGACGACGGAGTAGAGAAATAGTGTCTTCGTCGGTGTGAAGACCATGAGGCTTCATGCGCGGAAAGGAGAGATCGCATTCCGTAAGCGCGCCGCCTCGCCAGCGCAGAGTCAGATGCCCACGGCGTTCGGCGCGATCCACACGCACAATCACTTCTTCCAGAAGGGCTCGCAAAAGCTCCTTGCGGTCGCGATCTGTGGTGGAAGGCGCCGTCCAGACTTTTTGCAGATCGGAGCCGAGAGAGAAAATTTTCTTTTTCTCTGCCTCACTCAACATGTGCGGGCGTTGTCTTTCTCTCCGCTCGAGCTCGGCTTCGGCGGCGGCGAGATCGCGCAAGCGTTTTTCCCACTCCGTTTCCAGTCCACGTGCCACCAGCCTATTTTCGGGTTCCACCGCACGATATTGACGCTCGGCACGTTCGGCTTCGTAACGAGCACGTTCCGCCGCAAGGCGCCACTGACTGAGCGCCGCATCATGGTTCGCTTCGAGTTGCTGGATGGCCAGTTGCGTTGCTTCCAGGGCCGCGGGCGTTAGAGCTTGGAGAAAAGCATCGACAACCGCTTGATCGATTTGGACACCGCCAACATTGAGACAGTACACGCCCCGTCCGGAAACGATATCCTTGCCCGCGCAATGATATCCCGGGGCCGCGTTTCTGCCCGTGTAGTGGGGGTGCAGCCGGCGGCCACACTTTCCACAGGTAGCCAGACCCTGTAATAATGCGGCTCCTTCTCTCACCGCACCTCCGGCATGGTGGGGCTCGGGATGCACGTTGGAGTCGATGCGTATTTGGTTAGCCTGGAAGGTGGCCCAATCGATATAGCCGAGATGATGTTCGCGAAGAAGCACCGGCCACTCGGCCATGGGCAAAAGACGACTTCGCTTGCGCAGCCTTCCTTGGTCATCGACGTACTGTTCTCGATGAAATTTTCCGTAGGTGTACGCGCCAGCATACACCGGATTGGTGAGTACGGCATGGATGGCGGTGTAAGTCGGGGCCACCCAACGAATCTCGCTCTTCATATGCTTCCGCGTGGGGAAGGAAAGACCCTCGGAGCGGAACCACAGCCAAACTTTGCGAACCGATCCTAACTCCGTGAATTTCGCAAAGACGGCACGCATGGTGTGGACCACGGATTCGTCGGGATGAAAACGAACTTCGCCGTCTTGTTCTCCCCACACGAAGCCCACGGGCAAGCCGCGGCGCAGTTCCCCACGTGCGGCTTTATTTCGAATTCCACCCTCGAGTCTTGCGCGAAGAATATGAAGTTCTGCTTCCGCCATGATGCCTTTTAATCCGAGCACCAGCCGGTCATTAAAAAGCGCGGGATGATAGAGGCCGTCGCTGTCCCCGACCAGAGTGTCGGTGATACTGCAGAGATCGAACAGACGATACCAGTCGGCATTGTTGCGTGCCATACGGGAGACTTCTAAGCCGAATACGATGCCGACATGGCCGAGGGCAACTTCCGCGGTCAGGCGTGCGAAGCCGGAACGCTCGGCGAATCCGGAGCCGGACACACCCAAGTCTTCGTCGATGACGATCACTTGTTCTTTGGCCCAACCCAACTGGCAGGCTTTCTCGACCAGAGCATATTGGCGAGCTGTGGATTCGCGGTTGTACTCGACCTGCGCAGGACTCGATTGGCGAATGTAGATGAAAGCTGCGCGCTGAATATGACTGGGTTTTACTTTGCTCGCGTCATTCATGACTCTTTCCCTTCTGCTCGCTGCCTCGAGCGGCTTGGACGATGAGTCGTGCCAGGATCTGCATGGCGAGTTTTTTGTGTTCCTCGGTGAGGGTTTCCCACGGGTAGGTTTCGTCGAGGAGAAGATCGAAGAGGCTTCGATTTTTGTCTTGCACGGACGCTCTCCTTGGTTGTAGTTGAAATTCTGTCCTCGCTGGTGACGGGAGCGAGACGGCCGAGGAGAGCATCGACGAGAGCTCGTGCGTGCAGCAAGTCTTCCAGAGAGCCGAGGGTTGTCGTGGCTGGCGTACCGATGGATTGTGTGGGCGAGGCTAGGTCGGTCCAATCGGCAGGAATCAAAGACTTACTGCCATCGGGCAAGATCAGGACGAGAAGGAGCCGACCTTTCCGATGCATCGCCCCGAAAACGTCGAGCGATCGGCCTTGGAAGGGATGGCAAACGCGGGCAACAGTGACCTTCTCGGGGAGGTGCTGATGATGAGTAGTGTGTCGTAGGTTCCTTTGATAGTGTTCCCCATGCCGAGCTAATGAGGTCGGTGGCTCGAAGGATCGTCGACGGAGCGATGCTGCATCTGATCAAGATGTGGCTGGAAACTCCGGTCGAGGAAACCGACGA
>JBAUVJ010000196.1:0-5288 GCA_049583165.1 Candidatus Sulfotelmatobacter sp.
ATGACGCGGCGAGCAGTGGGGCGAATGCAAGTGTAAGTTGGTGCAACCAGCTGCGAGGGTTCATAGCAGACTCCTTTACCTTTAAGCGCTGTGGTGGGGATCTATTGGTCCCAAGTCTGGGACCCACTTATCGCATCTCGGTTGCGAGACTGTCAAGAATTTTGTGAGCGCTTTCAACTATATTGATCATCATTTGTGCTCACTATGCAATGTTATGCGCATTGTGTTCTGAAAACATGATTTCGACATGCCAGGTCTCACCGAGTGGTTGATGCCGCCGATACTGCGCGAATCGCGCTTTCCAAACTGCACCATCTTCGCGCATAATAGGCCCCCCAGAGGAGAACTCCATGGCAAAACGAATTCTGTTGGCCGGTGTTTTGGGCGGACTTGCATTGTTTCTGTGGGGCGGGCTTGCGCACGACGCTCTGGGCTTGGGCTCGGTCGGTATTCAGAATCTGCCGCAACAGCAGCCGGTGATGGATGCGTTGAAAGCTTCCGCGCCGCCATCCGGTTTCTATCTTTTCCCGCCGGTAGACGCAGCCGCAAAAGTGGCGCCCGACAAAGTCGGTGGCCCCTACGGAATGATGATCTATCACGCCGCCGGCGCAGGCGGAGGAATGGGTGCTCAGCTGGTCAACGAGTTCATCCTGAATATTGTGCTGGCGCTGTTCGCGGCTTACCTGCTTTCGCTGGCCTCCGGACTGACCGGATACCTCTCGCGCGTCGGCTTCGTCACGCTGCTCGGACTCACTGCAGCCCTCATGCTCAACGTGGAATATTGGAACTGGTACGGCTTTCCCCTGAGCTACACCATCGCCAGCATTGCGATCGTTGTGGTCGGATTCTTGTTCGTCGGTTTAATCGCTGCCGCAATCGTAAAGTCGCCAGCGCAGCGGATCGCGGTGGTTTCCGGCAAAGCGGCATAGGAAACTGACAGAACTGCCCGTGATCACAGCAGCGTGGAAAAGTTCCGCCAGCCGGGAGATGTCAGATCAGGCTCAGCACCGAGCGCACCACATCGGGCATTAAAGCTCGAACCAGCGCCGGCACCAGGATCATCACCACTGGATATGCCAAAACAATGAGCGGTATGGCCAGCAGCATTCGGACTTTCGGCGTCAATTTGGCGAGATAAGCTCGCATAACAACCTCTGCACTAGGTACGCAAGCCACGCCGCAAAAGTTCCCTGGGCGGCAAACCCGCGCTACTGGCACCCGGCAACGGCTCGGTGGTATGCTTAGCCCGTCATGGGGATGCCGAGCCTGCTCCGCAAAGTTTTTCTCATCGACCTTCTTCAGGGCTTGAAGGTCACCTTCCGCTATCAGGATCCCAAGGAAATTTATACCGAGCAATATCCCATGGAGCGGCCGCAAGTGGCGGAGCGCTACCGGGGCGCGCCTCGGCTCAACGTAAATCCCGATACCGACGAGACCATGTGCATCGCCTGCGACCTGTGCGCGCTGGCCTGCCCAGAGAATCTGATCGTTGTCTCCAGCGCGCGCAACGAGCACACGCGCCGCAAGGAACTTACGAACTTCACCTATGACTTGAGCCGCTGCATGTTCTGCGGACTCTGCGAGGACGCCTGCCCTGTGGACGCGCTTGAACTCACCCAGGATTTCGAACTCGCCAGCTACACCCGCGAAGGCTGGATCTGGGATCGCAAGACGCTGGAAAAAGGTCCAGTGCCGACGGAATATAAGAAGTAGTTTTCTGCGAGGTTGGCTGTATTCATTCGCGTACCGTTTCTTTTCTTCCTACATTTCCTAGCGTATCTTTCGTCGCGTTCCTGCCGAGCTACCATATCCGTCGCGGAATCCTACGGCATCAGCCGGATATTCCCGGCCCAATTCCGAGCGCACACTCAATCAGCCATTAGATTCCTTGCGCCGTTCCGCCGGCAGAGAAAGGGATCGCTACGAATTTCAATATTGGAGGTTTCATGATGTCACTCAGACAACCTACTTTACTGGCGGTGCTTTTATTCTGCGCGACCTGGGTAGTGGCGCAGCATGCGCCAGCCGGAGGAACAGCGCCCTCGGGTTCGCAAACTCCGGGCCAGGCAACCCGGTCGGCACCTCCAACCGGAAACACAGGTCAACCGCCCACGGGAAGCGCGGCCCAGCCGCCAACCGGCAGCACGACCGCGCCGCCAACTGGTTCCGCAACACCGGGATCGAATCCGACCAATCCCAACACAGCCGGCACGCAGCCTTCTACGAGTCCGAATAATCCGTCGACGATAAATCCGAACCCGAGCACAAGTCCCAACAACAGTCCGACCACGGGGGGCTCGCCTTCAAATCCGGGTGCTTCGCCGAATGGCGGATCATCCAATCAAGGATCGTCGAACCAAGGATCCACCAATCCAGCTACGCCGAATCCCGGTTCAAATCCCGGCACCTCAAATCCTGGTGGAACTAATCCGCCGTCGAGCACGGTCCCTCCCACCGGAAGCGGGACGTCGCCCCAGTGATATCTGGAACAAGGTGTTCGACTGTAAGAACTTGCGGGCCCGGGGGGCCCGCATTTTTAATGTGGCTTTGGTACTAGAATCGTTTTTCTACCATGATGTCTGTACCATGCGCATTCTTCTGATCGGCGGAAATGGCTTCATCGGGCGGTTCGTGGTTGCACGGTTGCAACAAGGACATTCCGTAGCTCTATTTCATCGTGGCACGACTGCCGCGCCCGAAGGCGTGCCGGAGATTCGCGGCGACCGCGACCGACTCGAGGCCAGCTCCAATGACCTGAAGCGATTGGCTCCCGAGGTTGTGATCGACCTCGTTGTCAGCTCGGCACCGCAGGCGCAAGAATTGATGAACGTCTTCCGTGGCGTGGCGCGACGCGTCGTCATGCTGAGCAGCATCGATGTCTATCGCGCCGTAGGTCTCTCGCATGGCACGGAAACGGGTCCACCACAGGAGGTGCCGCTCACGGAGGAATCCGAATTGCGGCGCAACCTGCATCCCTACCCGCCAGAGAATATGAAGGTCTTGCGCAAGGTTTTCTCCTGGGTCACGGACGATTACGACAAAATCCCGGCGGAACGCGTAGTGATGAATGACCGTGAACTTCCCGGCACGGTGCTTCGGTTGCCCATGGTGTATGGTCCCGGCGATCGGCTGCATCGTTTTCATCCCGTGGTGAAACGTATTGCCGACAATCGGCGCCACATCATTTTCCCGGAGACTATGGCCGCCTGGCGCTCGCCACGGGGTTACGTGGAGAATGCGGCCGCGGCCATTGCACTGGCGGCTACTGACGATCGCGCAACGCAGCGTATCTATAACGTCTGCGAGGAGCCACCGTTCAGCGAACTGGAATGGGCTGGAAAAATCGCCTGTGAGATGCAATGGGAAGGGAAGTTTATCGCGCTGCCGGACGAGCGCACTCTGCCCCACCTGATAAAGCTCGGCAACGCTGCGCAGCATTGGTCGGCGAGTTCGGCGCGCATCCGCCGCGAACTAGGGTACGAGGAACCGGTAGCGATTGAGGAAGCGATCCGGCGGACGATTCGCTGGGAGCTGGACAATCCACCGGACTTGGCGTTTGGCGCGCAGTTTGATTATGCGGCGGAGGATGCGGCGATAGCAGCCCACCACGGATGAGATTAAAACAACGTGGCAGCAAGCAATTCCTCGCCTGCTGCCACGGCAATTTCACAAGCTTTCAACTTTGAAGAAGGCGTTAGTGTTTCCCGCTAACGTGACCCCGCCCGTCCCGCACTTCATTGCCTTTGAAGTGGGAAATCTTGTCGAGACGCTTTCCGGGTTCGGGTTTATCCCCATGGTTCGGCCTTGGGCCGGTATAGCCGTGCTCGGGATGGAAACGGTTGTTTACGTGGCCGCGAAATCCTTCCGGACCATGAAACCACGGACCCGCGCCAATGAAAATGCCGCCAGTAAACCACTCCGGGCCGTAGTAGCCGTAGGGAGCGCAATCGTACGGTGGGACATTGTAGTAGCCATATGGGCACTCAGGAGCGACTCCTATGCTGACCGCCACTTGCGCCTGTGTTTTAGGAGTAGATATTGCGAAGCAGATTCCGGCAATCGCAACCAACAAGAAAACTTTAAATCCATTCATGAGTGATCCTCACTGTTGTGGGATAGACATCTACGGCAGGACAAAATGTAACCCAAGTTCGATTCGATTGTACGCCGAATGGTTTACTCAAAAGCGAGAACGATACATAGAATGAGAGCGAGTGACGACGATGGCGCCATTGCAAACGCGCCCGTAACTTTACTTCCGTAACTCTACTTTCTAATGATCCGCCGTTCGGGCAGAAAATACATCGCCGGCAGCAGAAGGAAAATGCAGAACGAGGCGTAAATGGTAGCGAACGCCAGAGGAACCGAAATCAAATACAGCACAGCGGCAAAAGCATTCTTGCGCTGAATTTTCTTGTGATATTTTACCAGCTCCAAATCGTCCCGGCTCTGGTGGATCAACTCCATGCGCACAAAATAAAATCCCGCCGTACACAAGAAAAGATCGAGCCCGTAAAGCGCCACGGCCAGGGGCTCGCGGTAATCCCGCCCCAGGAATTCGGTGACAAACGGCACGAAGGACATCCAGAAAAGTAAAAAAAGATTCGCCCACAAAAGGCGAGCCGTTGGAATTTGCACCGCGTGAATGAGCGGATGATGGTTGACCCAGATGATGGCAACCACCAGAAAACTGAGCGCGTAGGTAAGAAATTCCGGCGCAATTTTAAGCAGGTCTGCGACGGTGGGCTCAGCCGGAGCGCGCAGCTCGAGCACCATGATCGTAATAATGATGGCGATCACGCCGTCGCTGAAAGCCTCTAGACGGCTTGTGGTCATCTCTGGAAGTGCCATGGGAATCCCTGAAATCTACCACAGAGGCACAGCCGTACTGACATGACAAAATGCTTGGTAGTGGATTACTTTGAAATCGGTTGCATTTTTCGAACAACGTAAAGATATAGCGTCACGGAACATAGAAGGCCAAGGCCCCACTCCAGTGCGTAACAAAGATAGGGCCTAACGAATAGCATCAAGCGGTGATGCTAATAGTTATAATTCAGTAGAAGGGTCGCGATGCAGGCTAGAAAAGCGAAGCCGCACACGGTAGTACCGATTAAGGCCAGCATCCGCAAGAACCACTTCATTTACGCCGCTCTTTCTACAAATGTTTGAAATGTCGGCTGTTGTTGGGTCATGCAATGGATGGCGCCGAGTCCCCAGATCAGATCGCCAGAATAAATGGGAACGATTTCTCGCGTAGGGAACAGCTCCGTCAGCGTGTTCAAAGC
>JBAUVJ010000197.1:0-3899 GCA_049583165.1 Candidatus Sulfotelmatobacter sp.
GGAAAGACGCATCCGCTGAACGGCTTAAGACCGTTGTCGGAGAATTCTATCTTTCACGGACCTTACTACCGCATTATCGCCGTGAGTCCGGCGGCACCAAATTGTTCGCGCGGTAGTAGACCACGAGCTGGCCATAGTGTTCGCCGCTGTGCTCAATGGCGTAGGTCCAGATGGTGGAGTTGTGGGCCATCCGGTTGTGGAAAAATTTCGTTGTATTATCCAGCCCCGCGTCGCCCTCCTGTTGAATCACTTTCGCACCGTCGGCGACAGCCTCCTGTACGAACTTGACCACGTCAGCCTTTGTCTTGAACTGGTCGCGCGTAGGATTATCCCCGTCGCCGAAGTCAGGCCCGACGTTTGATCCGGAAATCCTCCGTATCAGGACGAAATCCAGTGCGGCGGCATGGAGAAGATTCAAGGCAAAGGTGCGCTCGTCCTTCTGCGCCTTAAAGTCGTATTTGTCTTCGGGAAAATCCTGCGCCATAGCGACGAGTTTGTTCCCGATTTCGTTCCACCTATCCAGCATCTCGTCGGACCGGGAACGTGCGGGGCTCGGAGGCTGGGTCTGGGTTTGGGCCCGACTGGGAAGACTCGTCCCGACGATAGCAAGGAAAATGACCGCAACTAGCGTAAGCGCGAATCGTTTCATTTGTAGATTGCTCCTCATTTGAGATGCTTTCCGGAATTCCGTCGGAGGTTAGACGTAGCACTCCTCCCAAAGTTTGAGCAATTTAGGATAGAACCCTGTAAATTTGAGTGCCGACCCAACACCGGCACGGCAACTACTCCGCTCGCAAGGCCTGCATCGGATCGACTTGCGCGGCGCGCCGTGCGGGTAGATAACAAGCCAGCACCGCCGAACCCAGCAGGATTGCAGCAACAATGGCGAAAGCGGAAAAGTCTATGGTCCCCACCTGATACCAGAAGCCGCGCATTGCCCGGCCCACGGAGAAGGCGCCTCCGAAACCCAGGACAAGTCCCACCCCGGTCAGAATCATTCCTTCTTTCAAAATCAGCCCAATCAGGTTGCCCTCATCTGCGCCCAGGGCCATACGAACCCCGATCTCATGGGTTCGCTGCGCCACCACAAAAGACATCACTCCATAAATACCCAGCGCCGCCAGCACCAGGGCGATAGCCGCAAAGCTCCCAAACAAAAGAGCCGAGAAGCGGTCTCCCGCACGGGATTCAGTGAGGATCTGGTCCATCGTTCTCACACCTGCCAAAGGCAGGTTCGGATCCATGGATTGGACAACATCAGCTATGCTCTTGGTCAAAACTCCCGGTTCCACCTTGGAGCGCACGGCAATTCCCGTCTGTGGCCATGGGCTCTGCGCAAAAGGAACATCGATTTCGGGTCGTACTTCGTCGCGCAGCCCGCGGTTTCGGACGTCCTGGAAGACACCCACAACCCGCCACTCAACTGGAGGGCCTAGCTTGGCGACGCCAGGAGTCAGTTGCTCGACCAGTACTCGCTGCTTGAGAGGATCGACGCCGGAGAAATGTTTCTTCGCGAAAGATTCATTTACCACCGCTACCGGAACTCCGCCTTCCAAATCCTGATCCGTAAAAGTTCGTCCTTGCTCCATGCGAATTTCAAACGTCCGGAAATATGCCGGCGTCACCATCCGGAATCCGGCGCTGGGACGGGCAGAAGGGTCCTCGATATTTGGCTTTCCGGCGATCTGGAAGGGCAGGCCAAATCCCCCGCCGTTCGGCGGCAGGCCGGTACTAGCCGCCACCGCGGTTACGCCCGGGATCGCTTGAACGCGCTCCAGCAGTTGCCTGTAAAACGTGTTGATCTGCTCCGCATTCTTAAGCCGGTCCTGGGGTACGGGAAGATAGAAAGTCAGCAGGTGATCGGCGGGAAAACCAATATCCGCGTGGGAGAGGTTCCATAAGCTGTGCAAGGCAAGCCCACCTCCAGCCAGTGAACTGAGCGCCAGAGCGAACTCAATCACAACCAGGCCCCGGCGCAAAATATTTCGGTCGGTGCCGCCATCCGATCGCCCACCTTCTTTCAATGCACCATTCAGGTTCAGGCGGGTCGCCTGCCACGCGGGAGCGCAACCAAACAAGATTCCGGCAAGCACCGTGGTCCCGAGCGTGAACAGCAGCACGGGCAAGTTCAGCCGGACGTCTGCCTCCGAGAGCAACATGCCCCTCGGCATCATCGCGATAATCACTTTCAGGAGCGCAAAAGCCAAACCGACGCCCAGGATGCCTCCGAAAGCGGCGTAAGTCAGGCTCTCAGTCAGGAACTGGGCGAATATCCGCGCCCGTGAAGCACCCACCGAAGCTCGCACCGCAACTTCTTTTTGCCGCGTAGTTCCGCGCGCCAGCAGTAGATTCGCCACATTGACGCAGGCAATCAACAGGACAAATCCCACCGCACCCAACAGGAACCACAGAGCTGTGCGAACTTCAGGATCAAGAAAATCATTCTTCAGTGGCTCGACGCTCGCGCCCCACCCCTTGTTCGATTTCGGGTAGTTCTCCGCCAGATGCCGGGTCACGGCATCCATATCTGCGTTGGCCTGCGCCAAAGTGATGCCGGGCTTGAGGCGTCCCAGCACCACCAACCAGCGAGCGTCACGGTTCATCTGTTCTGGGCTGAAAACAAACGGCACCACGATCTGCCGATCCAGCCGGTCAGGTTGTCCGGGGGGTTGAACTCCTATCACCGTATAAATTTCGCCATTCAGGTGGATCTGCTTGTCGATAATGTTGGGATCGCTGGCAAAATATCCTTGCCAGAGTTTATGGGTAATAATCGCGACGTGGTCTTTGCCCGCCACCCCTTCCTCGGGCAAGAAGTAGCGTCCCATGAAAGGCCGATCGCCAATCAACTCATCAAGGAACCCAGGGGTAAGGTAGTCCCCGTCAATTTGCTGTGGCTTTTCGCCAATGGATAAGTTGAACGGGGCGCCCCTTACAACTCCCAAAGTCTGGAAGACCATGCTCTCGCGCTTCCAATCCAAATAATCGCTGGTAGATACCGCGTCTCTGTTTTTGCTGCTGGCTGCTCTGGACCACACCACCACCAATTGCTCGGAGTGCGGATAAGGGAAATCCGCGATCAGCGTGGCATAGAAGATGCTATAGATCGCTGTATTTGCGCCAATGCCGAGAGCGAGCGTGATCACAACAGCGGCAGTAAAGCCAGGACTCCGGCGCAGCATACGGCCGGCGTAGCGAAGATCCTTCACTGCATTTGCGATGAACTTGACACGTCTCATGTGTCAGCTCCATGACATCAATCAACGTCGATCACGACTGTTAAGCCCTACGTATCTAGCAATTCCCCTACCAGATGACTTCCCCATCTAAGAACTTAGCTTTGAACGAAACCAAGTAGGCGTCTGAAGAGTCTACGCAAGTACAGTGTTCATCCCCGGACCCGAGTGTCCGGTAATGTACAGAGCGAATGGCTGCGTGGGGCGGACACCCCTGTCCGCCGCCTTTGACGTTGATTTTGATCTCCAAATCCAAAAACCGGGAAGGGCACGACTTTCAGTCGCGCCACTAGATGATCTATAGAAATGTGACCCGGACTAACACCCAGGGTGCCCCGTGTCTCGCAGGTTTTGCGAGACATGGGAGGGGCGATGATACGGTCGCTGAAGTTTGGTTCGCCCGACGTTGCGAGATTTGTTGACTAATGCTCCCAGGTCTCGCAAAAGAGGCGAGACTTAGGGCACCCAGCGAGTCGTTCGTGGCGAATTCCGAAACGATATTCGATCGGAATCGATAGAGGGACGTGTACTAGGCGAGACCTGGGCCACCCGCCAGCAGTTCGCTGTTTATTCGCCTAAGTTATAATTCAATCTAGTACTGGTCTCAAGCGGGAAACGTTCGGTGATCGATGCGGGCGTGTGTGCTCTTGCATGGTGGAGGTG
>JBAUVJ010000198.1:0-3561 GCA_049583165.1 Candidatus Sulfotelmatobacter sp.
GCGTTACGGATTTGGTTGTTCGAAAGACGGTCGCTTTTGGTTGCAATCAGGAGAAAGTCACGGCCCGAGGCACCCAGAAAATCCAGGAGCTTGCGGTCGCTGTCCTGAGGGGGAACATTGATGTCGACCAAAGCCAGGCACAGAGCCAGCGTCGGACGCTCGTTGAGGTAGGGCTCGATGAATTTGGGCCACTCCTGGGAAATTTCGCGGGAAAGCTTGGCATATCCATAGCCTGGGAGATCGGCGAAGATTACCTCCGGATGCGGCTTTCCCGGCCAGCGAACCTCGAAGAAATTAATGCTGCGGGTGCGCCCCGGAGTGGAGCTGGTGCGGGCCAGTTTGGTTTCCACGAGCGTGTTGATCAGGCTCGATTTGCCCACGTTGGAGCGCCCGAGGAAAGCAACTTCGGGCACGCTGGGAGCAGGGAAGTGCGCGGAGTGGGTCGCCGACGCGAGAAAACGGGCAATGACTCTCATGGGCGGTTCCCGGTTCGTGGTTCCCAGCTTTCAGATGGCATGATTTAGTGTGCTATGCGGCGGTGGAAGTTGGCAAGCGTACTGCCGCAATCGCAACTTGACGAACGTCTGTCGAGGTTCGCTCGACTGGACAGCCGGGAGCGGCTGTCCCTACATGAACTATTCTTACTGGTGGGTAGCTGGACTTTCTTCGGGAGTGGAGGTCAGAGGGGCGATAGGCTGCGTGTTTTCCTCTTCACGGAGAGACGGCAGCGGCGATTCTAGGGCGATTTGCAGCACTTGATCCATGGTATCGACGAAGTGCATCTTCATGGCGCTGCGCAAGTTTTCCGGAACCTCGGCCAGATCTTTTTCGTTATCGTGGGGCAAGATGACTTCGAAAAGCCCGGCGCGGTGCGCCGCCAACAGTTTTTCTTTAAGGCCGCCGATGGGAAGAACCTTGCCGCGTAGCGTGATTTCGCCGGTCATTGCCAGATCGCGGCGCACCGGAATCTTGCTGAGAGCGCTGGCAATTGCCGTGGCAATAGTAATGCCGGCTGAGGGGCCGTCTTTCGGAATGGCGCCCTCAGGCACGTGCACGTGCAGATCGAGGGTGCGATAAAAATCGCGCGTAAGACCGAGACGGTGCGCTCTTGACCGAACGTAAGACAAAGCCGCCTGCGCCGATTCCTGCATCACGTCGCCGAGCTTGCCGGTCAGAGTCAACTTGCCTTTGCCGTCGACCACCGTCGCTTCGGTGCTTAGGATCGAGCCGCCGACTTCCGTCCAGGCGAGGCCGGTGACCAGGCCCACTTCGCTCTTTTCATGCGCCAGAGTGTCACGGAACTTGATGACGCCGAGGAAGTCGGTAACATTCGCACCGGTCACGGCGATAGTATAGTTTTCGCCCTCTTTAACCACCTTGCGCGCGACCTTGCGGCAAACGTTGCCGATTTCGCGCTCCAGATTGCGAACTCCGGCTTCGCGGGTGTAGGAGCGGATCAGTGTGGTGATGGCGTCGTCGGAGAATTTCACGTTCTTTTCCGACAAACCAGCCTGCAGCATCTGCTTCTTGACCAGGAACTGCTTCGCGATCTCAACTTTTTCCTGCTCGGTGTAGCCGTGCAGGCGCAGCACCTCCATGCGGTCTTGGAGCGCGGGAGGAATGGTGTGCATCACGTTGGCCGTGGCCACGAAGAAAACCTGCGAAAGGTCGTATTCCACGTCGAGGTAGTGATCCACGAACATGAAATTCTGCTCGGGATCAAGCACTTCGAGCAGGGCGGCGGACGGGTCGCCGCGGAAGTCCATCGACATCTTGTCGACTTCGTCGAGCATGAAGACCGGGTTTTTGGTGCCGGCCTTCTTCATCATCTGAATGATCTGGCCTGGCAATGCCCCGATGTAAGTGCGGCGGTGGCCGCGGATTTCGGCTTCGTCGCGTACTCCGCCGAGGGACATACGGACAAACTTACGTCCAGTGGCCTTGGCGATGGACATGCCGAGCGATGTCTTGCCGACTCCAGGAGGTCCGACGAAACAGAGAATCGAGCCCTTGGGATTTTTCACCAACTGGCGGACGGCGAGGAATTCGAGGATGCGTTCCTTGATCTTCTCTAGCCCGTAATGATCTTCGTTGAGAACTTTTTCGGCGCGTGCGATGTTCCGGATCTCCTTGGAGCGCTTCTTCCAGGGAACAGCCAGCAGCCAGTCGAGATAGTTACGGGAAACCGTGGATTCGGCCGACATGGGCGGCATGGCTTCGAGCTTTTTCAGCTCTTGGAGCGCCTTATCCTTGACTTCCTTGGGCATCCCGGCGGCTTCGACTTTCTTTTTCAGTTCGTCGAATTCGCTTTTCTCGCCGCGGCCCAATTCTTTCTGAATAGCCTTAATCTTTTCGTTGAGGTAATACTCTTTTTGCGCCTTCTCCATCTGCCGCTTCACCCGCGACTGGATGGTGCGGTCGACGTTGAGCTTTTCGATCTCGACATCGAGCACATCGGCGATGCGGCTGAGGCGTTCCGAGGGATCGAAAATCTCCAGCAGTTCCTGTTTCTCTTCGATGGAAAGTTGCAGATTCGCGGCGATAATATCGGTGAGCTTGGCCGGGTCTTCCATCCGCACAGCTGAGATCATGGTCTCGTAGTTCAGCGCCTGGCAAAGCTTCACGTATTGCTCGAAGAGTGCGGTGACGCGCTGCATGCCGGCTTCGATCTGGGCGTTCATTTCGGTGGGATAGCGAGCCACCCGGACGTTCGCTTGCATATAGCCGTCGGCGTCGGTGGCCTGGAGAAGACGACCGCGCTCAATGCCCTCAACTAAAACTTTAATGTTCCCATCGGGCAGCTTGAGGCTTTGAACAATGTTGACGATGGTTCCGACTTGATAGATTTCATTCGACTTGGGTTCGTCGATAGAGGCATCGTGCTGGGTAGCGAGGAAAATTTTCTTGTCGGCGGCCAGAGCCTCTTCCAAGGCGCGCACGCTGGACTCACGCCCGACTACGAACGGCGTCATCATGTAAGGAAAGATGACCACGTCCCGGATGGGCATCATGGGCAGCTTTTTGCTTTCGAATTTTTCCTTGGATGTGGTCACTCAATCTCCCTGGGTTGTTGCTGAATGACGATCGCAGCCCCTCTATGCCACAGCTACCACCAGCCACCAGTTTACTCTCTTGCGGGCTCTTTTTTGCTATCCGGCCTTTTCCATCATCGACAGCGAAGCGTTGCGCTTTTCCACCATTTCCCTCGTGACTTCGAACTCTTTTAGTTTCTTCTGGCTGGGAAGGTGGAACATCAGGTCGAGCATTAACTCTTCAAGAATCATGCGCAGGCCGCGAGCCCCCACTTTGCGAGCCATCGCCTGACGGGCGATCGCGCGTAAGGCTTCGTCGTTGAACTTCAGCCGCACATTCTCAAATTCGAACAAGCGCTGATACTGCTTGGTGATGGCATTTTTAGGTCGAGTGAGAATTTCGATCAGGGCGAATTCGTCAAGGTCTTCCAGCATACCCATGACGGGGAGTCGCCCAACAAACTCAGGAATCAAGCCGAACTTGATCAAGTCTTCCGGTTGCAGCTCGCTCAACAACTCGAAGTTACGC
>JBAUVJ010000199.1:0-3603 GCA_049583165.1 Candidatus Sulfotelmatobacter sp.
GCTTTCTTGACAGGATGCTTTGCCGCAGGCTTGGCTGATTTGCTTGGCTTGGCCTTTTGGGCGGGCTTGGGGGTCGCCTCCGCTTTTGTCTTGGCCGGTGGTGCGGGAGCGGGAGCGGCAACCGGCGCGGCAACTGCCGCTCCTTTCTTTCCTTTACCCTTCACAGCCTTGCCTGCGGCGTCTGCAACCGGAGCTGCGGCGGCGACGGCCTTTGGACCACGGCCACGTCTGGGCGGTGGTGGCGGCGGTGGTGGTGGCGGAGCGAAGGGCTTGAGGAATTTCAGGGTCTCGGTACGCGAGCGCAACTTTCCGTCGAGCAGCAACATGAACACGTCACGCGCAATTTTGGGATACTCGGACAATTGCGGCGTGATCAGAAGTTCGGTCATCTCCGGCAGCGGAATGCGCTTCTGCACATCACGCCATTTGGTGAAGAAGTTTTTAATCTTCTGGGCCACGGCTTGCTGTTTCGCAGTCACCGCCAGAAAGAGAACCATCTCGGGGCGAGCGGAAGAGAGAAGATTCCAAGTGCGCGAAGGCGTCGCCGCTTCCTTGCCCATCAGGCGTTTTGCCAAATCCTTGGCGTGATCTTCGATGTCTCGCCAGGCCTCGACCAGGTCTTTGCGGGGAATCTGCCGCCGCAAGTCGGAGATGTCTTTGTCGGAAAGGTGCGCGGTCAGAAAGTGCATCACTGCCGCCGAGGGATCGACGGTGTAGCCTAAATCCACAATCTGCTGGCGGGTTTTCATCAACTGGCTGAGCCTGTTTGTATCTACCTTGGCTACGGTCCAGTGCGGATGCAGAACTTTCAGGTACTCTTCTTTTTCCAGGGCGCGGACTACGTTTAGCGGATCGTCTTCGTGGGCGAGTTGAGAGATTTCGTGTCCGATCGCGCTTTTTGAAATGTGGTCAATATACTTATTCTCTTTGGCTGAGTCGTAGCGCTGCTGGGTGCGCTCCTCGAAGGGCCAGTGGAAGCGCGCGGCGAAACGGGTGGCGCGAATCATCCGCGAAGGATCTTCCACGAAGGAATAGTTGTGGAGGATACGGAGAACTTTCGCTTCGATATCAGCTACGCCGTTAAAGGGATCGAGCAGCAGGCCACGCGAGCCTTCGTTCAGCGACAATGCCATGGCGTTCACGGTGAAGTCACGGCGGCGCAAATCTTCCTGGATGCTGGCGGGAGAAACGACCGGCGGCTTGCCTACTTTTTCATAGTGCTCGGAGCGTGCCATGCCGACTTCGGCGCGAACGTTGCCGGGTAGCACCAGAAAGAGGGTGCGGACATCTTCCTCAAGTCCCGCGATCTGCGCGCCAGCGCGTTCAAAATCCTTTTGAAGTTTGAGAGGATTGCCCTGGACGGTGAAGTCAAGATCGCGGATGGTAAAGCCGCTGATGATATCGCGGATTGCGCCACCGGTAAGATAGAGTGTAATTCCCGCCGCGCGGGCTACGTCTTGCACCAGATTGACGCCCTTAAGCTGATCCGGCGTCAACCGGATTTCCATCGTGTAAATGTAATCAGCCATTCGTGTTCAAGCGATCCAAAGCAAACGGCTACCGGGACGGCGCTCCTGCGAAGCTGCGGTCAATCTTTCCGGGAGACGTTTTCCACAACATTTCCACAGGGCAATTCGACCCTGTCCCCGCAAACACACTCCAAACACAATACAAGCCATTCAATACAATAGGCTTATATTGACTTCAATGTGGCGGAGGCAACTTAAAGAAATAACACAACGTTTACGATTTGGCTACTGCCAACGTGGATTCGTACGTTTTGCCGCGAAATGGTGCGAGAATCAGGACGCTGGGGGTAAGGCGACGCGGGCGCCGCATCTGCGTCTGTTTTTTCACCCGGCTGGATGTAGTTCAAAGTTTCTGAATCGACCCATGCCTTCGACCCATAAAAAAGTGATCGTTCGAAAGATGGATCGGGATTCGGTCTCAGGTTACGTATCACCTACACAATTTGTGACCGAGGGCAAACTTGAATTGCTGAATACTGCCGGGAACGTGGTCGCCATGGACCTGCGCGAGATTAAAGGCGTTTATTTCGTGCGCGAGTTCGGCGACTCGGAATCGCTGACCCGCAAGACTTTTACCTCCCGTCCACGGTCCGAAGGATTGTGGGTGCGGCTGCGCTTTAAGGACAACGAAATCCTCGAAGGACTCATGCCAGCCGACCTGACCCAGACCACGCCGGAAGGTTTTCTGGTCAATCCCCCAGACCAGCGCTCGAACACCCAGCGGATCTTCGTTCCGCGTACGGCGCTGGAGTCGCTGACGGTGCTGGCGGTGATCGGCGCAACGCGACGGCCGCGCCGCGGGGTCGCCGAAGATCAGCGGCAAGTTCCTATGTTCGAGGAGTGAGATCCTCTAAAAGGCTGAAGATTCGCAACGATCTCCTCAAGCTTTCAACAACTGCATCAACGCAGCCCCGCCCCAACCAATGCACAAATACTGTTGCAATCCGACAAATCTTGGGATAAAAAGGCTCGTCCCACGCGCACTGAGGGGCTGCGCGGTGAGATGGATCGGGCCACTTCCTTCCTCCTAACCCTGTCCGTTCTCCAAGGGCCTAGCTATGTCTGCAGCGAGGAGTTGTGTGTATGAGAGGTTTGTGCCGCTTCCTTTCCGTTGGTTCTCTGGCCATTCTGTTGACGGTTGGCGTTACGTCGCGCGTGTTCGCTCAGGATCCGAGCACGCATTCGGGGCTGGTTACCGCGCAGCTACCTTTGATCAGCCAGCCGGTCGATGAAGCGCAGCTCACCGTGCTAAAGGGCAACACGCATCGATTGGCCCGGCCGGAATTCGACCTGGGCACCGCACCGGCCACGCTTCCCATGCTGCGAATGCTGTTGGTTTTGAAACGGAGTCCGCAACAAGAAGCGGCGCTGAGAAAACTTCTCGACGACCAGCAGGACAAAGCTTCGCCTAACTATCACAAGTGGCTGACGCCGGCACAGTTCGGCCAGCAGTTTGGACCAACGGAGAGCGATATCCAAACGATTACTTCATGGCTGCAATCGCATGGATTTCAGGTGGGCGCGACGAAAGGTAGAACGGTACTTGAGTTCTCCGGGTCGGCCAGCCAGGTGCAGGAGGCATTTCATACTTCGATTCACAAATACATAGTCAAGGGAGAGCAGCACTGGGCCAATTCGAGCGATCCATCGATTCCAACTGCGCTGACCCCGGCAGTGGCGGGGGTGTTGACGCTGCATAATTTTCTCAGCAAGCCGCAAAGCCATTTAGTGAAGTCATCCGTCTTGGCGCAGCTGGTCTCGGGAAAAGGCAATAAGCCGCAGGTAACTTTCCCTGCGCAGAACGGCCAGCCCGCGTTCAACGCCCTCGAACCGCAGGACTACGCGGTGATCTATAACATCAATCCGGCTTACCAGACCCTGACCGGGCTAGGCGTAACGATTGGCGTGGTTGGCCGCAACGATCTTTACAACAGCGGCGCGGACGTGCAGGACTTCCGCAACGTGATCGGAGCGGGAAACAATAGCTTCGGCGGGGACAATCTCGATATCATCGAGGACGGTCCCGACCCGGGTGACGCTGGCGGCGATGAGGAACTCGAAGCCACCCTGGATG
>JBAUVJ010000200.1:0-14720 GCA_049583165.1 Candidatus Sulfotelmatobacter sp.
CCGTGGAAGAGCGGCGCTTCAGCGCCGCGTCCCGACATCATCAATGCGGGCTTTAGCCGCCGTGGAGCGCCGGGCCTAAAAGCCGTTTCCAATTCAACATCACACGCGGCCCTGGAAGCGCCGCTCTTCCACGTTAGCTCGATAGTCTTCGCAGAGAACCTCATTTCGCCCCCACGCTGGCCAGAAAAGCCACAATGTCCCCAAGATCCTTGTCGCTCAAAATGTCCGCGTTGTACGTCGGCATCATCGATTCGCGGCTCTTCTTAAACGAACGCAGCTTGTCTTTTTCCAGCAAATGAATCTGCTCGCTCGCATCCATCACCTGCACGCTGAAATTGTCTTCATTCAAAGCCACGCCCTTGATCTGCGTCCCATCCACAGTCACTGCCGTGATCGTTTCGTATTCCTGCGGAAACTCTTTCGTGGACTCGCTCAATCCCCAGGCCAGCCGCCGGCTCGGATTGCGCACCGAATCGATGATCGCCTCTCGCGTCCGCGAGCTGCCCACCTCCGTAAGCTCCGGACCCAGCCGTCCGCCTTTGCCCTCCACCATGTGGCACAGTGAGCAATTCGCATCGCCATAAAAAAGTTCCTTGCCATGCGCGGCATTGCCTCCAGCCTTCGCCGTAGCCTTCACCTCCACGCTGCGGATGTAGGTGATGATCTGCCAGATCTCTTCATCAGTCATGCCCACGCCCTGCCCGTTGGTTCCGTTCGCTGGCATGGCAGTTCCCGGAATCCCGTTGCTGATCACCTGGAACATCTCCGCATCGGAGTGCGCGTGTTTTTTCTGCGCCCGCGTCAAGTCCGGTCCGCGCCCGCCACCGTGCGCCCCCAGCCCGTGGCACAAAGCGCAGTTGATGCGAAATTCATATTCGCCGGCTTTCGCGGCCTTGGCATCACCCGCATAAGGATTGTGCTCGTCGGCAGCCCGCGCGGCAGCGACCCCAAAGAGCACCACGATCATCAAGACGAAACCCGACTTGGACATGGGGTGTGCCTCTTCTCAATTCACGGCTAATTTTACGGCGAGAAAAAACAGAAAATATAAATAGACAGAGAAATCGTCGAAGACAAAATCTAACGGATACTAACATCGCCCTGAACCGGCGCTTCAATTAAAAAAGCAATTCGACAAATCAGCCGCGACCCGTCGATTTCTCCGCCGTCTTCACGTGCTCCGGACGGAAGCCCATCCCAATTATGCGCGCCGGAATCCGCCGCAGGAAAGCCAACCGCTGCATCAGTTTCAGCGGCCAGGGAACGGTAAGTGGTTGAGTGCTCGACAAAACGCGCCGGATCACGTTGTTCTGGATTGCCACCTGTAGCCCTTGCATAGCCCGCGTCGGAAACTCTCTTCTTCGCTGGACAGCTTGCAGGTCGTGGTCGCTAACGTTTCCCGCCGCCAGCTTCGCCGCCAGAATATTGGCCGCGGCCACTGCGTCCTGAATCGCAAGATTGATCCCCACTCCTCCAATCGGCGACATCGCATGTGCCGCATCGCCAATGCACAACAGCCCCGGACGATGCCACTCCCGCAGACGATCGACCTTCACGGTAAGTAGGCTCACATCATTCCAGTCTCGCAACTCAGCCACGCGATCGCGCAAAAAAGGTTCCAGGCCCGCAATGATTTCGCGAAACTGTTCAATGCCTCGCCCTCGAACCTCGTCCATCGCGCCCTTCGCAATGATGAACCCGCACTGCCAGTACTCTTCGCGGTTAAGCATGATGAACATTTTCCCGGCTTCCACGTGGCCAAGCGATTGGCCGGGATCGCTCGCCTTCCGGCTGATCCGCATCCACAAAACATCCATGGGCGCTCCTAAATCCATCACTCGCAAGCCAGCGCGTTCGCGCACCACAGAACGCCGGCCATCGGCTCCGATGGTAAGCGGCGCGTGAATCTCGATCATGCCGTCAGGAGTTTTTGCCCTCACGCCACAGATGCGTCCGTTCTCCTCGATAAGCTCCGTCACCTCGGCTTGCATCCGCACATGAAAGCCCGCGTACCGCCTTCCCTGCTCCACCAGGAAGTTCAGAAAATCCCATTGCGGCATCAATGCGATGAACTTGCACCGCGTCGGAAGATGACTGAAGTCCGCCATCTTGACCAATTCCCCGCCAATCTGGCCGCCAAGTTCACGCACCTCTTGATGAGGCCGCTTAAGGAACTCCTCTAGCAACC
This sequence comes from Candidatus Sulfotelmatobacter sp., assembly GCA_049583165.1. Lineage (GTDB taxonomy): Bacteria > Acidobacteriota > Terriglobia > Terriglobales > Acidobacteriaceae > Sulfotelmatobacter. Next base: position 2,189 of record JBAUVJ010000200.1, read on the forward strand.
CAAGCTCGTGCATCAACTCCAGCGTGGCGGGATGGATCGTGTCGCCGCGAAAGTCCCGCAGAAAATCGCCGTGCTTCTCGAGCACGGCTACATCCACGCCGGAGCGCGCCAGCAAAAAGCCCAGCATCATTCCGGCCGGCCCTCCGCCGGCAATGCAGCATCCGGTTTGGAAGCACTTAGTTTGAGAAGAAACGGCCACGGTTTTGAGCACCTAATCTAACAGCACCGCTTCGCCCACAATTGCTCCATCCCCGTCGTACATGACCGCCGGGCATCTGTAACCCGCACTTAAGGCTATCTACACTTAAGATCCCCACCGCGAAGCCGATCTTTCCCTAGGCAGGCTAATTTTTCTCTGTAGGCCCGTAAGCCATTGAAAGATCAAGCCTTCCAGTGGAAGGCGTCGGGTTGGGGAAGGCCTAGATGAGCCAGTACGCGGTAGGCAAACTCGCGAGCCATGTCATCTAAGCTGGCCGGCCGGTAATAGAAGGCCGGAATGAGCGGAAAAATGGTCGCCCCGGCATCGGCGGCCCGGTACATGTTGCGGATGTGGATTTTATTGAGCGGCGTCTCGCGCACGCACAGCACCAATGGACGCGTCTCTTTCAGGCAAACGTCCGCCGCGCGCTCGATCAGGTGTGAAGCCGTGCCGCAGGCAATGCGAGCCAAGGTGCCCACGCTGCACGGCAGCACGATCATGCCGTCAGCGGGATAAGAACCGCTCGCCACATTGGCCGCGATATCGGCATTCGATTGCTCTTGAATTTTGTGGTTTTGATTTTTTGATGACGCTTTCGCGCCACCGGGGGAAGAACCAGAAAGCGGAGAACCGGAAAGCAACTGGCGGACAAGATTCGACCGCCCCTTGATCCCAAGTTCTTCGGCCAGCACGCGAAGTCCGGAGTCCGATGCGATGAAGTTCACAGTCTGAACTCGCGCATCGCGCTGCACGGCGATCAGCAGTTGCCGCAGAAATACCGATCCACTGGCTCCGGTAGTCGCGATCGTCAGATTTTGTGGAGGCAAATTCAGCAAAGCCACTCCGCGAGGAGAGGAAAAAACGCACGTCCCTCGACTCTGGAGCATAGGCAGCCACCGAACCGGAAGTCAAGACAGGAGCGAGAAGCGAAGAACTAGGAACTGAAAACTAAGAACTAGAAACTAGAAACCAGAAACCGATTCCATGGCTACAACAGCGAATCTCCGATCCCGACGCAGCGCCGCCGAACTCTTCGCGCTCGAAGGAGTAGAGCGCGAAATCCGCGCGCAGGATTCCCACGGCCGCCGCAAATATCTTCGCGAGTTCTCGCAAGCCTTCGGCAAATACGATTCCATTCTAGATAATCAGCAGATTCAGAATGCCCTGCGCGCCGCCGACGTAGTCCTGATCGGCGACTACCATGCCCTGCCCGCCGCGCAGCGCTATGCCGCATCTCTGCTTGAACAGCGCGCCCTGGCCGGAGACCGTCCCGTGGTGCTCGGTGTCGAGACCATCTTCGCCCGCGACCAGCACATTCTCGAGGAATGGTGGCGTCGTGAAATTGACGAGACCGAACTGCGCCAGCGCATCCGCTTCGATCTCGACTGGGGATACGACTGGGCTCCATTTCACGAACTGCTCGTAGCCGCGCGCGATCACAGCGAGGCCATCTACGGCCTCGATTGCATGCCCCGCGAAAACTTGCGCAAAATTGGCGCGCGCGACCGTCACGCCGCCGCCAAACTTGCCGAGATTCGCGAGCGCCATCCCGATGCCGTCATCTTCGTGCTCTTCGGCGAATCGCACCTTGCTCCCGGACACCTGCCTCGCGTCCTGCAAAAACAACTTCCCGGCGTCAGAATTCTTACCGTGCTGCAAAATATCGACGCCTTATATTGGCGCGCTGCCGGTGAACCCATCGGTAAAGTCGAAGCCGTGCGCGTCAATGACGATGTCCTCTGCGTCTTCAACGCCACGCCCCTCGAGAAATATGAAAGCTATCGCCTGTTTCTCGACCAGTGGAGCCGCTGCGATACCGGACCCGACTTCGCCCCAACCATCTACAACCTGATCGACAGCCTGGCCAGCTTTCTCCAGATCAACCGCTATTCGCCGCACAACGGCACGCAGCCCAAGTTCCTGGTCGATATGCTGCCTGAGGTGCACGGCGGCCCATCCGATGCGCCCCTGCGACGCTTGCTCTCCCGCAAAGTGATCGGCGACCAGAAGCTCGAATCCATGCTCGAAAGCCTGGAAGAGCGCGGCAGCGCCTATTTTCCCGAGGTCAACGCATTCTACGTCCGCGAATTTCAGCTGATGCACGCCGCCGAGGACGCCGCCCGTTTTCTCCATCACGCCTGCCGCGGCCTGCCCCAGCGCCTCAAGGCAAACGGTTTCAGTGAACGTGTTTCAAATGAAAACGCCGCGGGCAGTAACGGCGCGGATGCAACCCCGCTCACGCCCGTGGATGCGTTTTACACCCGCATGATTGAAAATGCCGTGGCCTATTTCGGCTCGCGCGTGCTCTATCCCGCGAGATCCGCGCGGGAGACGGAAAATTCCTTCACCCTGTCGCGCGCCGCATGTGAAAAAGCCGCCCAGTCCGCCGCCCGCGCCAGTGAAAAGAAAGATGAAAAGAAAGACAACGACGAAGAGAAATCCGAATCGACCGCCCGCGACTTCGGCTACCGCCTCGGCGAAATGCTCTACGACGCCTACCTCGCTGGACGAGTCACCCCCGCCGCTCTGCGCCGCCTCTTTCTCGCTCACTTAAACGAACCTGGCGTAGCCCGCAAAGTCTGCGCCGCAGTAATCGCCCGACTCCGCTGCATCTCCCGCACCAGGACCCGCACATAACCAAGAAGCATCCGCAGGATGCTACTCTCTAGGCAGCGCCCGGCAGAATGCTGAGTACTGAATGCCTAAGCACCGAATGCTGAGTGCTGAGTGCTAATTGCTAACTGCCAATTGCCAATTGCTAAAACCCCGTGAACGCCGAATCCATCCGCAAACTATTCGAGCAAGTACGCAACGGCAAACTCGCGCCCGACGATGCCGTCGATCGCCTGCGCCATCTGCCCTTCGAAGATCTCGGCTTCGCCAAAGTCGATCATCATCGCAGCCTGCGCGCCGGCATGCCCGAGGTAATTTTCGGAGAGCGCAAGACTCCCTCCCAAGTCGCAGAAATTTTCGCGCGGCTGGCCACGCACGGCGGCAACGTGCTGGCCACACGCTCCGACAAGAAGCAGTTCGCCGCGGTAAAGAAAAAAGTGCGCTCCGCCGACTATCGCGAGTTAGCGCGCGCCATTATTCTCAAGCAGGACTCTCAAATCTATGGCAAAGGCGTAGTCGCCGTAGTCTCGGCCGGAACCAGCGACATCTCTGTCGCCGAGGAAGCCGTCATCACCGCAGAGTTAATGGGCAACAACGTTGAACACTTCTACGATGTGGGCGTCGCCGGCATCCATCGCCTGCTGGCCAATCGCGAAGCCCTCACCAAAGCCCGCGTCGTGATCGTCTGCGCCGGAATGGAAGGCGCTCTGCCGAGCGTCGTCGGAGGCTTGGTGGGCGTGCCGGTCATCGCCGTGCCCACCAGCGTGGGTTACGGCGCTTCGTTCAAAGGATTGACTGCCCTCCTCGGCATGTTGAATTCCTGCGCGTCCAATGTGAGCGTGGTAAATATCGACAACGGCTTCGGCGCGGGATATGTCGCGTCGCTGATCAACCGCTTGCCCTAAGACGATGAAAGAGACGAAGGATGAGGAGGCACCATGGCAGTTTCTCTGTCGGCCGAAGCGAAGAGTCTGATTGATCGTCCTAATTTTGCGCACCTCGCCACGCTGATGCCGGACGGGTCTCCGCTGTCGACGCCGGTTTGGATTGGACGGGATGGCGACAGGATCGTCATCTCGATCAGCGATTGGTCGCTGAAGGGGAAAAACACGAAAAAGGATCCGCGGGTTTCGCTTTCGATTGTCGACTTCGAGGATCCCTATGAAGAAGTGCAAATTCGCGGGCGGGTGGTGGAGAGGCAGCCCGATCCAGATTTCAAGATCATGAATCCGATTTCGCACAAATATATTGGAAAGCCATTTCCAACTCACATGCAGGGTCCGGGGCGGATCGCGCTGATGGTCGAAGTGGAGAAGGAGCGCTACGTGAAAGTGCCGCTCGAGCACGCTCCTCCGAAATGAAAAGGGACGCGGCTGTTGGCCGCGCCCCTCTTTTTTCTTATATCAACTTCTAGTGGTTTCAGCGACCTGCAGCTTATTTTCCACGCTGAACGCGCCGAAGAGCTGGTTGGCCCGAATTCCGGCAACATTCTTATCCATGGTGTTATCCACGGAGCCGTACAGCGCCACGTTGGCCGTTATCCACGATGATGCGGATCGGCCGCGCCGGATCGATGGCGTATTTGCTCAACACGGAATCGCCGTAGATGACGCGAGCCGCGCGCAAACGCAAACCATCGTCCATCGGCGAAACCGGTTCCAACGAAATGTTCGCGATCACATCCTTCACACCCGGCATATTCCGGATGTCGGCGAGCGCCTCGTCGCGGCCAACTCCAGTTCGATCCTGCCCCTCCACCGTGACCACGCCATCCTTCACGTTAAGCGCGAAATAATCGAACGTGATGTCGTAGCCCTCGCGCACGTAGCGCAACTTCTGAGCCAGTTTCTGCTCCAGTTGCGCATCAGGCACATTCGGCCCCGCAACCGTGATCAGGTTACGCACGCCCTGCACGCTCGCAGTTTTTCGAGCGAGCTTGGCCGCGTCCAGCTTGCGCTGGTAGAGATCGACCGTACCCGTCAGCGTCACGATGCCATCATTCACGCTGGACCGGATATCGCGGAATTGATTCTTCGCCGCCAACTTCTCCGTCACCTTGCTCTGAATCTGATTGTCGTAGCGGCTCGCACCCACATTCTGAGCGTCCGTCTGAGCCAGCAGCGTCGCACTCAACAATCCGAGCACCAGCAACCCGCCTATAGTTTTCAGCAATCCTGCCCTCTTCATTGTTGTTTGAATTAATGTCACAGGTCACCTCCGACCCAATTGACGAAACTTTACGAACTAACCATCTGGTTAATTCTTTCGATGCGAAGGTACGCAGGCAAGATGCACAAGCGGATGCTTAAGCATGCTTAATCAATGAGGAAAGATTGAGCGCAACTTCTTGCGGCAGTCCGGGTTAAATAGAGTAGGTTCGGCCGTAGCTACAGGCGATTTTGCTTACGTCGTGATTTTTCGCGAACACTGGATTTACCGCGTCTTACGCCCTTGGCCTCGAAAACACGCGCAAAGATTTTATCCACATTCTTCAACTGCCGCTGCAAGTCAAACGCGTGCTCAATCTGCGCCCGCGGAACTTTCTTAGTGATTTCCTTATCCGCCAGCACCAGCTGGTGAAAATCCAAATCCTCTTTCCAGGCCCGCATCGCGTGCCCCTGCACCAATCGATATGCGTCTTCGCGCGAAACTCCATGCTCCACCAGATCGAGCAGTAGTTGCCCGCTGAAAATCAGCCCGCGCGTGCTCTCCAGGTTCGCCATCATCCGTTTCGGATACACAAACATGGTCTCAATCAGATTGCTCGTCTTGTTCAACAGGTAATCGATCAGCGTCGTCGAATCCGGAAGAATCACCCGCTCGGTCGAAGAATGCGAGATGTCGCGCTCGTGCCACAAGGCAACATTTTCAAAACCCGCTTGCGCATTGCCCCGCACCACACGCGCCAGCCCGCTGATTTGTTCGCAGGTCACCGGGTTCCGCTTATGCGGCATCGCCGAAGATCCCTTTTGCTTCTCGCTAAAGAATTCTTCCGCCTCACGAACCTCCGTCCGTTGCAGGTGCCGGATCTCAGTCGCAATCTTGTCCAGCGTCGACGCGATCACCGCCAGCGTCGCGAGATACTGCGCGTGACGGTCGCGCTGGATCACCTGCGACGACACCGCCGCCGCCTTCAAACCCAACCGCGCGCAAATCTTCTCCTCGATCTCCGGCGTGAGGTGAGCAAAGATTCCGACTGCTCCTGAAAATTTTCCCACCCGCAAATCTTCAGCCGCCGCCTTGAAGCGCACAATGTTCCGCTGCGTTTCCGAATACCAGTTCGCCAACTTGAACCCGAAGGTAATGGGCTCGGCGTGAATGCCATGCGTTCGACCCACCATTGGGGTGTCTTTGAATTCCCACGCGCGCCGTTCCAGAACCTCGGCCAAACGCGTAAGATCCTGCGCGATCAGCGCCGAGGCCTGCTTGATCAGCAACGCCTGCGCCGTATCCACCACATCATTCGAAGTCAGTCCGTAGTGAAACCACCGCGCATCCGGACCCACGATCTCCGCCACGGCGGTCGTGAACGCAATCACATCATGGCGCACCTCGGCTTCAATCTGGTGAATGCGCTCCACGCTGAAATCGGCGCGCTCGCGGATCGCCTTGGCCGCTGCCTTGGGAACCATCCCGGCCTCGGCCAGCGTTTCAGTCGCAGCCACCTCCACAGCCAGCCAGGTGCGGAAGCGGTTTTCATCGCTCCAGATGCGGCCCATTTCCGGGCGGGTATAGCGCGGGATCAAGGCGGATGCGCCTCCTCTCGGGTGCAGGTAACAGCAGGACAGAGGATTCTAAATGGAGCGGCATAAAGAGGCCAACTCGCCCGGCCTTCCCCAGCTTGCCCTTCCAGTTATATATCGTGTTACGATATACTAAGCGGCTGAATCGTGGCACGATACAATCAGCGGGATGAAGAAGCTCACCTTGTCGGATTACGAAGCCTTGGCGGAGTTCCGTTATCAGATCCGCTGCTTCCTGCACTTCAGCGAACATGCGGTCAAAAAGGCAGGGTTGGAGCGCGGCCAGTACCAAATGATGCTGGCCATCAAAGGGATGCCGGGGGCGGTGCGTCCGCGAATCCGCGAACTGGCCGAGCGCATGACAATCCGCCACCATAGCGCCGTCGAACTGGTCAACCGCCTGGAAGCCGGTGGCTTGGTGCACCGTACCCGCGCCGAGGATGATCGCCGCGAGGTGCTTCTCGCGCTCACTGCCAAAGGAGAGAAAGTGCTGGGCGAACTGGCAGCTCATCATCATGACGAATTGCTCAGCGCAGCGCCCCAACTGGTAGCCGCCCTTCGCCGCATTATGCGCGCTGGCAATGAAGCGCCTTCCCACATTCCATCCTTCCCCGCAAAAAAGCAAAAGTAAGAAAGCATCCATGAACAGCACGCCCCAAAAAAGCTCCAGCCGGTTCTTCAATCATTTTTTGTTCCGTAAGTATCTCCCGCTCGTGCACGAAGATCTCTCCCAGGTCTACGCCCGCGATCTCCGCAAGTGGCTGATCATCGCTCCCATAATCGGTTTAACCACCGGTCTCGTCATCACCGGAATCGTCGTAATCATCCTCGGCAAGCTCTGGCCGTCGGTGCTCGCCTATTATCTTCACCATCATTGGGCCATCGTCCCCGGACTCCTCTTCGGCTGCATCGCCACCGGGCTGCTCATGCAGTTTCTTACTCCGGATCCCAACGAACATTCCACCGAAGAAATCATCCGCTCCTACCACGAGCATGAAGGCCAGGTCGACATGCGCTCCTTCGTGCCCAAGTTGCTGGCGGCCATCACCACGGTAGGCTTTGGCGGCAGCGCCGCCCTCGAAGGGCCCAGCATTTATGGCGGCGCGGCCATCGGCTCATGGCTATGGACGAGACTTCGCCGTCTCCGCCTCACCGAACGCGATCGCAGAATTATGTTGATCTGCGGCGCGGCGGCGGGCATGTCCGCCGTGTTTCGCGCGCCCCTCACCGGCATCGTATTCGCACTCGAAATGCCCTATCGCGACGATCTCGCCCATGAAGCTCTGGTGCCCTCGCTGATCGCGTCAGTCGTGTCGTTCGTGACCCTCAGCTCTTTCCTGGGCGCGGCGCCGCTCTTCAACTTCGTCGGCTCCACGGCATTTACCCGCCATGACCTCTACTGGAGCGCGCTTCTCGGCTTGATCGTTGGATTGATCGCCATGGTCTTCGTCATCACCTTCCGCCGCGCCCGCACCTTTTTCGTAAAATGGCACATACCGCACTGGCTCAAACTCGCGATCGGCGGCTTGCTCACCGGCCTGTGCGGACTTCTTTTTCTGTATCTCTACCCCGGCAATCTGGTCCCTCTGGGCTCGAACTACGAAGCCGTCGGCGAAATCCTCGGCAAGTTTCACAGCACTCCCCAGCTGCTTATTTTCAGCGGACTCAAACTTGCCGCAACCCTCTTTACTCTGGCTGCCGGCGGAGTGAGCGCCATGTTCGTTCCGCTGTTTCTCACAGGCGGCAGTATCGGAACCGCATTCGCTCAGTCGATCGTCCACAGCCCCAGCCTCGATCTTTACGCCGCAGTCGGTATGGCCTCGTTCATCGCCGCCGGATATAAAACTCCGCTCGCCGCGGTTGTCTTCGTTGCGGAAGCCACGGGCGGCCACGCCTTCATCGTTCCCGCCCTCATCGGAGCCGCCGTAGCCTACGCCGTCTCCGGCGACGCCTCTGCCTCAGGCGATCAACGCCTGCATGAAGGCGCAAAAGTGCGGGAAGTTTAGTTCAACAGCAATTTCCAGCACCACCATTCTTATTGCCAACCACCGTCCTCTTTGAGTATGCTTCCCCAATCCCCAGAGCCAAGGGCACTCTGCGGGCAAACGTGTCTCCAATGGCGATGGCTGAACCCAAGCGATCACTCTTGTACCCCCGCAGCCCACTCCCGCGTGCGAGTGCACCACACTGGCTGCGCCCTGTCTTCTGTCGTCGATCCGCTTGTCAACCCATCCAACTGCCGATTCAGCAATAGCTAAAATCGTTTTCCAAACTCAGGGAGAGGCAATGTCGATACTACAGCGCAGATTCATTTGGATTAGCTTTCTCGCAACCGCATTTATTACCCAGGCCTTCGCGCAAGGCGGCGCTACCGGTGCGATCACCGGCACAATTCAGGATCCCAGCGGCGCATACGTGGCCAATGCGGAAGTCCGCATCACCAACCAAGATACCGGTGTGCTCGAGCGCAGCGTCACCTCCGGCGCCGATGGTTCCTTCACCGCTCCTCTGTTGCCCGCAGGCCAATACACGGTCACCGTCCATCAGACCGGCTTTGCCGAATCCACTTTCCGCGACATCGTCGTCCGCGTCACCGAAACCACGCGCCTCATCGCTAGACTCAAGACCCAGGCCGTGCAGCAGCAGGTGGAAGTGCAGGCCGAAGTCCAACAGGTCGATACCACCGACGCCACCACCGGGCAAGCCATCGAATCCAGCACCATCAAGAACCTGCCGCTCGCCACGCAAAACTTTCAGCAGCTGCTGACCCTGTCGAGCGGAGCCCAAGGGGAACTAAACGCCGCCTCGCAGTTGGGACGCGGCAATGTGCGCATCGAAGTCAACGGCCAGCGCGAAGACAACAACAACTATCAGATCGAAGGCATCAGCGCCACCGACTACAACGTCGCCGAGCTGACCACCACCCCGCTGCCCAATCCCGCGGTGATTCAGGAATTCAAGGTGCAAACCTCGCTCTATGACGCCAGTCAGGGCCGTAACGGAGGCGGCGATATCAACGCCATTCTGAAGACCGGCACCAACGCCTTCCACGGCGAGGCCTACGAATTTTTCCGCAACACCGTACTCGACGCCAACGACTACTTCCTCAACGGCGCGGGCGAGTCGAGGCCCGTAATTCAACAAAATATTTTCGGCGGAGATTTAGGTGGTCCCATCGGCACCGGCGGAAAACTCGGTTTCTTTTTCTTCAACTACTCCGGAAGCCGCCAGCGCAGCGGCGATTCCCCGGGAACGATCATCAGCACCCTCATCCCTTATATTCCAGCGTCCGCTCGCGTTCCCTCTGGTTACGGCGCATTGGAATCCGCTTTCAATATTGCCAGCGTTGATCCCGTTGCCGCTTCGCTGATCGCCTTTCAAAGTAACCAGTTCGGCGCGGCCGGAAATGGCTATCTCTATCCTTTGCCCAATGCACCTGCGGGAACTGCGATCGGGCAATATGTCCCCTTCACCACTAGCATCCCCGGCACCTATAGCGATAATCAGTTCACCGGCACGTGGGATCGCGAGTTCCGCAACTCGCAGGACAAACTCTCCATCGATTTCTTCTTTCAAAACTTTCAATCGGACGTCCCCTTCGGCGCGGGCGGCTTGACCGCCTCTCTCGGCGGCAGCATCAGCAGCGGAGATCTCAATTTCCCCTACCAGCTTCCGGTCAAGGATCGTGTCTTCTCCCTTACCGAGACTCACGTTTTCTCTCCGAGTCTGGTCAACGAATTTCGCCTGGGCTTCATTCGCATCAACAACAGCGACATCAACGTTCCGCCCGTGACCGCCGCCGAGGCCGGCATCACCCGCCCCACCAACAATCTCACCGACAACATTTACAAATTCACCTTCGTCAGCTCCGGCTTTCAATTCGGACCCACGCCGCAAGCCAACCAGTACCAGGCGCAAAACAACTTCAACTTTATCGACACGCTGGGCTGGGTCAGGGGTAAACATAACTGGCGCTTCGGCGGCGAGTTCACCCCAGTCAGCCTCAACAAACAATTCCCACAGGTCTTCAACGGCCAGCTCTATTTCGGCGATTCGACCAATACCACGCTTCCAGGATGCACCGTCGCCAATCCCTGCCCGGTCAGCGATGTGGGCAATTTCCTGAATGGCGCGCCGGAGTTCAGCTTCGGTGGCGGCGGCGTTTACAACCACAACTACCGCCAGAAAAATTCCGCGCTCTTCGTGCAGGACGACTGGAAGGTTACTCAGAACCTGACTTTAAATCTCGGCCTGCGCACCGAGTTCTTCGGTGCATGGACGGACAACGCCTGCCACATCGGCAACATGGAATCAGCTCTCACCAAATCCGGCGAGTATCCCTTCGTCTATCCCAAGTGCGTCGATAAGCTGGGCGTCCCCGGGCTCACCGGCACTGCCTCCGGCTCGACCTTCAACAACAGCGTCTCCACCGGACTCGGCCCGCGCGTGGGGTTTGCCTGGGATGTCCTCGGCCATCACAACACCACACTCCGCGGTGGATACGGCATTTTCTACGTTCGTGAAGATGTGGGAGCCGTCGACCAACTCAGCTTCCAGTCGCCGTTCATTCCAATCGTTTTCTTCCCCTCGACCGCCGGCTTCACCATGTCTGACTTCTTCACCGGCACCCCGGCCACCAACTCCAACGCCGTTCCCGCCGCCGGACAGCTGTCGGGCGCATGGCTGCCGTGCCTGGCTCATCTCATCAATTACAGTCTTACCAATACCGCCGACCAGGATAATTACGCCTGCACCGGCGGGCCGGGCGTAAACTCCACGCAGAATCTTTTTGTCCTCGAAGTCCCGCGCCACTTCGTTGTGCCCAACACCCAGCAGTGGAACTTGACTCTGCAACGCGATCTCGGCCGTAAATGGGTTCTCGAAGTTGGCTACGTCGGAACCAAAGGCACGCACCTCCGCGAAACTCGAGACGCCATCCAGTCCGCCAACGCAACTCCGGCCAATCCGTTCACGGTCGCGGACGCCAGCGGCAATACGTATCAAATCACCAACAACACCTTCTCTAACGCAATCGCCCGCACCCCAACCCCCGGCTTGAACGGATATTCGGGCTATCAAATTTTCGCCAACGACGCTTACTCCATCTACCACTCTTTTCAGGCTACTGCCTCGCGGCGCTGGGAGCGCGGCTACATTCAAGCCGCCTACACTTTTTCCAAAAATATAGACGCAACTTCCACCGGCAACACCGCCAACAACACCGCCTTCAACGACGAGAGCACGATCAACGCCTCCCGCGGAATCTCCGACTTCAACCGCCCCGAGGTGTTGAAACTCAGCTACGTCTACGAGCTCCCATTCTTCGCTCACGCCGCCGGCTTGAGGCATTCGGCGCTCGGCGGATGGTCAGTCAGCGGCGTGACCAGCTTCCAATCGTCCTTACCCTTTTCAGTTTTGGATTCCAACGGCGGCAACGCCTTCCTCGGAGCCGGCACTTCACCTGTTAGCGCAAGCCTCGCTCCCGGCGAAACCATTGGCAATGGCAAGACTTCGGGCAGCGTCTCCCAGCGCCTGGGTGGATGGTTGAATCCCGCAGCCTTCACCACCGCTCCGCTTCTATATCCGGGTGATCCCAGCAACCCGACTCCCGGCACCTGCGCCGGCGATCCCAACTTCTGCACCACCGGCTTCGGCAATCTCGGCCGCAACATCTATCGCGGACCATTCCAGCAGAATTGGGATTTCTCTCTCATCAAGCACTACAAAATCACGGAGCGTCAGGATCTCCGCTTCGCTGCCGATTTCTTCAACCTGTGGAATCATCCGAATTTCGGAACTCCGCTGATCACCGACTACGAGCAATATCTGGCCTGGGCATCCGGCCCCCAGACCAGCTCCGACCCATTCGGCCAGATCGTGAGCACCACCGGAACCCCGCGCCTGATCCAGTTCTCCCTGCGTTGGACGATCTGATCGCCAACAACTAAACAGCCGGGAAGCGAGCTTCCCGGCTGTT
>JBAUVJ010000201.1:0-2444 GCA_049583165.1 Candidatus Sulfotelmatobacter sp.
AGTATCACCTCTCCCATTTCTTCAATCGCCCTCTCGCTCGAGATGATCGGCCCCGTGTCAGCGGCAATACAGGAGTGGCAGGATTCGCCGAGCGCGGTTCTGGCATAATTGGGGCGCCGCAGGCGCATTTGGAGACGACCCGTAGGAGGACAAGCATGAGCGACCCGGAAGAAACCATCGATCGCAGGGAATTCCTGACCAAGTCCGCAGTTTTACTTGCCGGCGGTGCTGCGTTCGCGAGGACAGCTCTTTCGTACGACAGAATTCTGGGCGCCAACGATCGTATTTCGTTGGGCCACATCGGCATCGGGAGCCGGGGCGGTGAGTTGGACTGGATTGTGTCTCAGTTGAAGACCAGCCAAAACGTGGAGGTTACCACGGTCTGTGATTTGTGGCGCCTGAATCGCGAGAAGGCGGCCGCGGTGAATGCAAAGTATTATGGCCGCGCGCCTCGCGCGTATCAGTATTTAGACGACGTGCTTGCACTGAAAGACGTCGACGCTGTGATCATTTCCACACCCGAGCACTCCCACTCGCCCATCTTGAAAATGGCGGTGGAAGCGGGCAAAGACGCCTACGTTGAAAAACCAATGGGCAATGTGTTGGCAGAGGCAAAAGCAGCTCGCGACGCGGCCATGAAATCGAACAGGATTGTACAAGTCGGCACTCAGCATCGCAGTGAACCTTATCCCAAAGCCGCTCGCGAATTGGTTCAGACCGGCGTCCTCGGAGAAGTGAGCAAGGTGGAAATTGTTTGGAATTATCACGGCCCCCGGTGGCGTGGACGCGAGGAAACAAAACTGATTCGGGAACAGGATACGGATTGGCACAAATGGCTGCTCACGAAGCCCTATCGCCCGTTTGACCCGCAAGTCTATTGCGAATTCCGCTTGTATAAGGAATTTTCAAGCGGCATTCCTGATCAATGGATGAGCCACGCGACCGACCTGGTGCATTGGTTCATGAACGACAGCTTTCCCCGCTCGGTGGTCGCTCATGGCGGCATTTTCGCGTGGCCCGACGGCCGGGAGAATGCCGATACGTTTCAGGCGTTACTCGAATATCCCAAGGGTTTCCTTGTGAGCTACTCAACCAGCTTCGGTAACGACTCCCCGGGCTTCACCCGCTACATGGGGAAAAAAGCAACCCTGATTAACATCGGAGACGAGGGCAGTCCGCGATACCAATTGGTTGAAGAAAAGGGGAATCATGAAGACAATGCCAACATCGACCAGGCAAGAGCTGCGAAGTACGTTCTTCTCCCGGGCGAAACAAAGCTTCCGCCTATGGGCATTGATGACCTATCACTGGGACACATGGCCAATTGGTTCGAATGCATGCGCTCCCGGCAGCAGCCTGTTTGCACGGTGCATGATGGATTGGCCCACTCAGTGGCCTGCATGATGGCAGCGCAGTCTTACTCTTCGGGTAAGAAACAGTATTGGGATGCCGCTACTGAGACGATTCTGGATCGGGCGCCTGAGAGCCAGGCAGCTTCTGGATGAGCCGAGAGCGGCGATAAAAGATATCGGATGGTCTGCTCGGGAAGGTCTGTTCGATATGTCGCGCCGTCTGGCCTGTAAGGTTCACTCCACGAATGGTTGACCGCTTCGATCACCTTCACCGGGAAAAACGCATCTGCGGCTTCACCTGAGGTCATAATCTCCCGAAGAGAACATGATCTCTCACGTGATGGACGTGGGCGCGAAGGAGGCCCTGTAATGCGAAGGCGAGATTTTATGAAGACCGGAGCGGTTCTGGCCGGAGCTTGCAGTCTCGTGCCGAGAATGTGGGCAGATGTTCCCGATCACCTTTGGGAAGGGTATGACTTTGGATCTCCTCCCGTAACCAATCGGCTGGATCAGGGCCCATTTGGTATCAGCCAGGATAAAGGCTGGTACACCATTTTCACGACCACGGCGTCTCGCGAGCACATTCGAAATTTCGGCACCGGCCTGGTCGGCTACACGTGGGAGGAAAACGGGCCGGCGCTGGGTGTAATGTGCGGCAGGGAGACTCTGGAGCAGAGCGTCGAAAAGATGGCTGCCTTGCCGTTCGTCGACGTCTTATATATTCGATGCGACTGGCGCGATGTACAAACAAGTCCTGGCAAGCTGGAACTGTCGCCGGTGTGGGAAGCCACATTCGATGGCGCCAAGCGTCACAATCTAGGAGTTGGTTTCCGAATTCAACTCTCTAGTCCGAATATCCAGCCAAAAAAACTTTCGCTGCCGGATTTTCTCCACGGCAAAGTTCCTATCGTCAATATCGGCCACAAATCCAACGAGCACCATAGTGGTTTTGATTTCTATGAGCCGCGCTACGACTCGCCCGAATTTCAGAAAGCTTTTGCGGAGTTAAATAACCTCCTGGCGGACCGCTTCGCCGATCATCCGCGATTGGAGTACATGGACCTGATGATGTACGGTTTTTGGGGAGAAGGT
>JBAUVJ010000202.1:0-5964 GCA_049583165.1 Candidatus Sulfotelmatobacter sp.
TGACGGCGAATCCGGATTTCAGCCAGGTGGAGTCGGAAGATCCGCAGATTACGGTCAACCAGCGCTTCGAAGTTTATTTTCCTGAGAAGCGTCCATTTTTTCTGGAGAACGAAGATTACTTCCGCACGCCATTCGATTTATTTTTCACTCGCAACATTCAGGATCCTTCGGCCGGAATCCGGCTCACGGGAAAAGAAGGACCGTATTCCGTCGGTTTGATGGCCACTGACGACCGCGGGCCGGGGCTGGCGGTTCCCAGCTTCTGTCCTATTACCTCTCTGATTTGCTCAGACAGTCTCTCTGGCATTCGTTCCTACTTCACCATCGCCCGAGTGAGTCGCGATATCTTCCAGCAGTCGAGTGTGGGCGCAGTTTATGCCGACTGGGAGTGTCCGGCGACCGGCGAGTTTAACCGGGTCGGCGGCGTGGACACGCGGCTGAAGTTCAACGCCAACTGGACTTTGGATGGTCAGGCCGTGGTGAGTTCGAGTAACTTGCAGGGCCTCAATACCAGCAACCTGGAAAGTACCTGCGAGTACAATCTCTATCCTTTCAGCTCGGGCAACGCCGGCAACCAGAACTACTATGCCGGCCCTGCGGACAAGCTTGATCTCAAGCGCGACGGACTGCACTTCTCTTACGAAGGAATTTACGACGACATCAGCCCGGGATTCGTGACCGTCCCGGGCTTCGTGAACCGCGTGGATATTCGCGAACTGTATCAGACTGCGAACTACCGGTTCCGTCCGAAGAAAGGGTGGATCGTAGATTGGGGTCCGTCGCTGAACCAGCGCTACACCTTCGATCACGAAGGCAACCGCCTCGATACCGATTACCAGCCCTATCTTGCAATTCAGGGACGCGGCCAGACTTTCATCTATTTGTTTCCGTACGAAGAACTAAGAGAGCGGCTGCGGCCGCAGGATTTCTGTTTCCTGGGCTTCTCTTGCCAGACTCCCAACCAGGATTACCACGAACATAGCAGCGGAGCCTCGGTACTGAGCAGCGTTCTGCGCAAGGTGACGGTGGGTGCGAGTTATCACTGGGGAGATGGCGCCAACTTCGTCGCATCTCCTGGCGCCCCAGCGCCGCTCAACATGCCATTCCTCGCGCATCAGGATACGGCCACGGGCACGTTGACGCTCCGTCCCATGAAGCCGTTGAAGATTGAAAATACCTATCTGTTCGAGCGCTTGCAGGCCACGAATGGTACGTATCTTCTTGCCAGCTCGCGGATTCCTGGCGTGGGTAAGGGCATTTTTAACGATCACATTGTGCGCAGCAAATGGAATTGGCAGTTTACTCCGCAGCTGTCGTTGCGCGTGATTTTGCAATACAACGCGTTGCTGGCCAATACGCCGGGCAACACGGTATATCCATACACTTACCTGCCAACGGAGAAGGAATTCAACGCCGACTTCCTGCTCACGTATCTTGTTCATCCGGGGACGGCGATTTACCTCGGCTACAACAGCGACCTGCAAAATCTGAACCACAGCCTGGCGCTGGACCCCGCAGATCTGGCCGGACTATACACGGCGAAGGGCTATATCAACGACAGCCGTCAGTTGTTTTTGAAAGTGTCGTATCAGTTCCGGTTTTGAAAGAGCCCGGTTTGCTGAATCCCCCGATATTCCGGTAGAATCTAATGATTCGTACTGAGGTCTAAACCCCATGAAAGCAGCCATTCATCCCGCTTATAACGAAATTCGCGTGCATTGCGCATGTGGCAATGCCTTTGTTACCCGCTCCACCCATAAGGGCGATATCAGCGTTGAAATTTGCTCCGCGTGCCATCCGTTTTTCACCGGCAAGCAGAAGCTGATGGATACCGCAGG
Source organism: Candidatus Sulfotelmatobacter sp. (assembly GCA_049583165.1). Lineage (GTDB taxonomy): Bacteria > Acidobacteriota > Terriglobia > Terriglobales > Acidobacteriaceae > Sulfotelmatobacter. The sequence goes on from JBAUVJ010000202.1 coordinate 1,839, forward strand.
CCGGGTCGAGCGCTTCCGCCGCAAGTATGCTAAGAATACGCCGGAGCCTGCGAAGCCAGCGGCATCGAAGAACTAATGTTCTTGCCATAGGCTTTTAATCCAGCCCCCGTTATTCAGCCCTCGCTAAGCGGCGAGGGCTTTTGTTTGGACCTTCAAAGTAGAATAGAAGCGTGAAGAAGTTCTGGGACAACTCGAACGGCAACGGATTGTGTGGGGCGGACACTCATGTCCGCCGGGCAGCGCCGCTGAAGCTTGTCCTCGGGAGCCTCAAAATCGGCAGGGTCCGGATTGCTCCCGCCACGGTTCTCGCGCCCATGGCCGGTGTGACGGATACCGTCTTCCGCCGCTTCATCCGCAACCTGGGCGGATGTGGGCTGATCATGACCGAGTTCACTTCCGCGGATGGGGTTCTACGAAAAAAAGATCAGAAGGCCAAACGCTATCTTCATTTCTATGAAGACGAGCATCCAATTTCGGCGCAGCTTTTCGGCAGTGATCCGCAAGTGATGGCGGAGGCGGCGCGCATGGTCGAAGGCCTGGGCTTTGACCTCGTCGATTTGAACCTGGGCTGCCCGGCAAAGAAAGTGGTGAAGTGTAACGGAGGCTCCGGCCTGCTGCGCGACTTGTCCGCCATCGGTCGCATCTTTGAAGCTGTGCGCGCGGCGGTCACAATTCCCTTCACCGTGAAGTTTCGCGCGGGATGGAGCGACGACGAAATCGTCTGCGTGGAACTGGCTCGGATGGCGGAATCCTGCGGTTTGGCGGCCGTTGCGCTACACGCCCGCACCCGCGAGCAAGGCTACAGTGGACAAGCCCGTTGGGAGTGGATTGCCGCGGTAAAAGATGCGGTGAAGATTCCCGTGATCGGCAACGGGGACATTCGTTCGCCCGAAGATGCGTGTGCCATGGTTACGCAAACTGGTTGCGATGCCGTAATGATTGGGCGCAGCGCACCGTCGAATCCGTGGATCTTCCGGCAGATTCAGCAGTATTGCGCGGGGATGGAAAATGCCGGCATCGGCAATACTCATGTGGGGACAGCCGCCCCCGGCCGTCCGGTCGAGCGAAGCTCGACGGGGGTTGATGGCGGCTGTGAACTTGAGGGAGAGATATCGGGCCTTCGGCCCGAAGGACAGCCGGGGGCGGCTGTCCCCACATGGGCGGTGGTGGAAACTCTGGCGATGGGCAAGCTCTACGACGAGCCCACTGAGGCCGATCGCTACCAGATGATCCGCACTTACTTCCAGATGCTGATCGAAGAAGAACTGCCCGACGCCGTCGGCAAGATGAAGCAGTTCGCATCGTGGTTCACCCACGGAGTCCCGGGCGGAGCGGCGCTGCGCAAGGCGATTTATGAGTCGAAGAGTGCGGTGGAGATTCTGGGGAGGGTGGAAGAGTTCTTCGAGGCAAGATTGTGTGCTGTGGAGATTCTCGTCCGCGGGAGCTGAAGGCGCACCTTCATAGTTGATAGGTTTCCTTCGAAAAGTTCTTCCAGTCCGTCTGATATGCCCGATTAGCGTCCAGCCAACAAAAATCTGAAGCGGCTGAGTATATCTGCGCCTCTGCCGCAAGCATCGCAAAAGTGTTGTTGCGAGATATGAACATCTGGTTTACAAAAGGTGGTCTTACTCGGACGGCTGTCCCAAACAGCAGTATGTGCTTACTGGCCGGGTGAATCACAATTTCCGCGTTCTTGAAACCGATTTCGCAGTTTTTTGGTCCGTCCATCGCCACAGGGTTATCGTTACCAATGAAACTTCCTTTTTGGCTTATGCACGCTCCCCAATGCCTCTCCTTCAATCGTGAGAAAATCGTTTCCACTCCTTGCAGTCCTCTCATCAAGAACCACTCGGTTTCGGCAGAAAGCGAGTATTGGCCCGAACGTTCAAACTCACACATCCGTTCGTAATCGGCAGCCGGATCGTCAGAAGAGATGCCGGCGTTGACGAGCATCCTTATCCACGACTCCCGTGTCTTGAGCGCTTTTGAGATTTCAGAGCGGTGATACTTGTCCGCGATAGCTAACATGGTAGGGCGGAAAGCTGGAACCCTAACCCATTGAACTGCCATGAAAAACAACAATGTTTCGAGTTCGTCGCGTGTTGGCGTTCGTAGCTCTTCGTCAATGCGTCTTAGAATTGGCGCGGCAGCGTCTTCGATCTTGGAAAACAGCTTTTCTGCCGCCGTCGGGTCTGCGCTCTCATCTGATACGCGATAGAAATCACGACGGTGGCCCGCGTTCGTGGGGCTACTCAGCCACTGTTTCCTCCTCCTAAGGTCAGTAACCCAAAGCCGCCCGTCTTTCTGTCCGGTTTCTGTGAATCCCGCCAGCCAACACTGCGGGACAAAATGATGCGCTCTCGGAACAGCTTCGTAGCCGGATTGTTCCTTTGAGTTTTTCATTCAAAGTTCTAGCCTGTTAGACACCTCGCGGGCCACCATCTTCCCCGCCTCATCCTTCTCCACGTAAGCCCATGGCACCGTGGCATCGTGGGTGAATACTGTCAGCCACTTTTCCGCAATCGCCTTCGCGTAGTACTGCTTCTTGCTCTCGATGGTTTGCAGCGGGTAGAGGTCGAAGGCCATGCCCCAGGTGATGTCGATATGTGCGGTGGTGGGGATGAGATCAGAAATGTAGCAGGCGGTGCGGCCTCCGCTTTCGACGATTACGGCTTGCATGTTGGCGGTGTGGCCGGGAAAAGTTTGCACGGTGACGCCGGGGACGATTTGCTCTTCTTTGTTGCCTTTAAGCAGCGTCATTTGGCCGCTTTGGACGAGCGGATCGTAGTTGTCGGAAATGAAGCTGATCGAATCGCGCTCGCTGGGATGGCGCGCGTATTGCCATTCGCCTTCCGGAGCGTAATATTTCGCGCGAGGAAACGTGGGGACGATCCTGCCATCTTTGTTGCGCACGGTGTTCCATCCGCAGTGATCGAAATGCAGGTGGGTGTTGATGACGATGTCGATGTCTTCGGGCGAGACTCCAGCGGCAGCGAGATTCGCGAGCAACTGCGCGGGCTGGCCGTAGAACTTGATCATCCGCTCCGACAACTTGTTGCCCATGCCGGTCTCGACCAGCACGGTTTGCTTTCCAGTGCGAATGAGCAACGAGTTGAGGCCGGTAGTGACGTGGTTTTTCTCATCCGCGGTGACCTTCTTCGACCACATGATTTTGGGGATCACGCCGAAGAGTGCGCCGCCATCGAGCGGGTAGCTGCCGTCGGAAAAAATGCTGAGTTCAAAGTCGCCAAGCGTTAATCGATGCATAAATCCAGTGTGCCACAGAGCGGATCGGTATTTCGCGCGAAGACTTGTTACCCTCACCCTATGGAGCGCCCTGCCAGCGTTACGGTGATTACAGCTTTTTTCTTTCTAGTTGCGGTATATCTGGTCAGCCTCGGCCTGGCCGTGTCTGTATCTCGCGGCGCAGTTTCGATGGCGCGGTTCGCAGGCATCACGTACGGCAGAGAAATAACCAGCTCACAGACCGCAATTTCCGTTGGCTTAGGATGGGCACTGGTCGGCTGGGGACTGTATCGGCTCCGCAACTGGGCGCGCTGGTGCGCGCTCGTTATTCTCGTGATCGGAGTCGCGGGATCGGTTCCGGCCGTATCAGCCGCTGCTAGGGACTTGGGCTGGCGATTCTTCTGGGTCGGCGGTCAAATGACGGTGCGTATCGTGATCGCGTGGCTGCTGGCCGCATCGCCTGAGGTGGTGGAGGCTTTCGTGAAAAAATAAACAACGCACTGCGCGGAGGCGCTACAGACAAGGCCTTGGCATTTCCGACCGAAGGGAGGAATTTGATTCCCGCTGGCAGCGTTGGCGGAACGAGCGGCAATCAGGTTCCTCACCCGCGCTTCGCGCGCGCTCGGAATGACAAGGAATTTTTGTGGCGACGCAGTTATCTCGCCTTTACTTTTTCTTTTTCTCGCACGCGCTTGCTCACGTCGAACTTCATCTTGCCGGCCTTCCTGTCGGCATTCACCACGATGTGATCGCCGTGCAGAATTTCGCCGTCGAGAATTTTCAATGCCAGCGGATCCTGCACCAGCTTTTGAATCGCGCGATTGAGCGGGCGGGCGCCGAAGTTGGCGTCGTAACCCTGGGCGAACAGAAGCTCTTTCGC
>JBAUVJ010000203.1:0-2803 GCA_049583165.1 Candidatus Sulfotelmatobacter sp.
GCATAGCAGAGCGGACTTTACTCTAATCCGCAATTGACGGTTCTGGCTCCAGCCGGGCGGCTATCTCGGTGTGTGATCTTTAGTGCATCAGCTTGGCCACTGCGGGACTTTCCGCCAAGCCCAACGACCAGTTCACAACCTGGATGAAGCGATCCGGCATGATTCCGATGACGAGCGTAGCAAAAGCGGTAATGGCAAGCGCGACGCGCATCGTCCAGTTGACGGGGAGCAACCCTTGCTCTTCGGGCTGTCCCATGAACATGGCATTGGCCATCTTTAAGTAGTAGTAAAGGCCGAACACGGAATACAGCACGCCCAGAGACGCCAGCGCATAGTGCCCGGTCTCAATGAGGCTGAGGAAGATAAAGTATTTGCCCCAGAACCCCGCCAATGGCGGGATTCCGGCCAGCGAGAGCAGGAAGATCAGCATGAGCACGGCTTCGACCGGGGCGCGGGAATAGAGCCCGTTCAGATCGTCGAGTTCGTCGCCGATCACGTTGCGATGGCGCAGCGAAGTAATCACGCCGAAAGCGCCGAGGTTCATGAAGGTGTAAACCAAAAGATAAATCAGAATTCCTTTCACGCCATCGGGGCTGAGTTCGGTGGAAGTCCCTGCAACCAGACCAAGCAGCATGTAACCAACGTGCGCAATGGACGAGTACGCCAGCAAGCGTTTGGTATTGCTCTGGGTGAGCGCGGCAAAGTTCGCGCCCGTCATGGTGGCGATGGAAACGAAGACAAATAATGGAACGTAGATCGGCCGCATCGCCGCCAGGCCCAACACGACGTTGGGGAACGACGGGTAGGTCGCGCCCATGATCCGTAAAAGCATTGCCCATCCTGCCGCTTTCACAGCCACGGACATGAATCCGGTGATGCTGGTAGGCGCACCCTCATACGCGTCGGGCGCCCACTGATGGAACGGAACGGCAGCGATCTTAAACAAGAGGCCTGTGACCGTGGTCAGTAACGCGACAATCGCGATCGGGTTGTGAGGATCTTTGGCGAAAAGCATCGCGAGACGCCTGCCAATATCGCCGAGATTCGTGCTCGCGGTGAGACCGTACAACAGCGACAAGCCGTAGGCAAAAATTCCGGAAGAGAACGCTCCTAGCAATAAATACTTCAGCGCAGCCTCGTTGGAGCGGCGATTCCGGCGCAGGAAGCCTACAAGAACATAAGTGGAAATCGCCATCAACTCCAGGCCAATAAAGATCAGCACGATGTCGAAACCTGCGGCCATGCACATCATGCCCACAACGGAGAGCAACATCAGCGCATAATATTCGCCGTGGTTCTCATGCTCGGTCTTCATGTAGCGAACTGACATAAGAATGGAAATCGCCGTGGCCGCCAGAAACAGATAAAAGAAATAAATTGCGCAGCGGTCCACCAGCATGGTGTCCATCAAACCGAGCGAACCCCTGGAAACCGAGCGGTTGGTCTGCATCCAGTGCTGAATCGTCCACACGCCCCTGGTCGCAAACGAAACACCCACAAAAGCCAGTAACGCATTCACCCACTTCTCTTCCGCCGGAAGCATCAGATCGATGAGCAGAATGCCCAGAGCAAACACCGTGAGCAAAGTGATGGGGAGGGCCAGCAGGTAATCGCTCGCGGTGAATTGGGAAAGCACGCCCACTAGTGCTTCCCTTTCAACTTCATCGGTTGCACCTGACTTGATTGCACCTGACTCGATTCCATCGCAGCGAGCGGGCTGGCTACGACCGCTGTGCTGGCAATTGCAGATGGCGCCCTTTCAGCTTGAACTGCTTTACTTTGACCTGAAGCATTCACCGCATCGCCCGGCCGGGGAGCGTGCACGTTTTGCACGATCTGATTCACCGGCTGCTCCAGGATTTGGAAAAACGGCTTAGGATAGAGGCCGATCCAGAATGCCATGACAAGAAGCGGCGCGAAGGTAAGCACTTCGCGCGGAGTCAGGTCTTGTAGCTTTTCGTTTTTTGGATTGGTGATCGGCCCAAAGAAGACGCGCTGGTAAAGCCACAGAAGATACGCCGCCGCGAGAACCACACCCGGGACTGCCCACGCGCCCCACCGCCAGTTCTCCATAAACGTTCCTTGCAGGATGGTGAACTCGCCGACGAATCCATTCAGCAGCGGCAATCCCATCGAAGAGAGGAACATGATCATGGTGATCGTGGCGTAAACCGGCATCACATTCGATATCCCGCCATATTCGGCAATCTCGCGAGTGTGCCGCCGTTCGTAGAGAATGCCCACGATCAAGAACAAGGCGCCAGTCGAGATCCCGTGATTGATCTGTTGCAAGACCGATCCGCTCAGGCCCGCGGAATTGAGCGCAAAAATGCCCAGCGTGCAGAATCCGAGATGGCTGACCGAAGAGTAAGCCACCAGCTTCTTCATGTCCTTCTGCATCAGCGACACGAGCGCGCCGTAAATAATCGCAATGATGGAGAGAGTAATCATCCAGCCGCGAACTCTCGTATGCGTCAGCACGTCAGGGAAAAACGGAAGCGAGAAGCGGATGAAGCCGTAAGTACCCATCTTCAGCAGAACACCAGCCAGAATGACAGAGCCCGCAGTTGGCGCTTCCACGTGGGCATCCGGGAGCCAGGTGTGAAACGGAAACATCGGGACTTTAATGGCAAAAGCGAAGAAGAAGGCGAAGAACAACAACGTAGCGACGGTGGGCCCGTACGCAGGATCGGAATAGATTTTCGGAGCCGTCTCGTACAGAGCAGTCAGGCTGAAGGTGTAGATTCCTGTAAGAACGTGGTGATGGAAATATAGGAACAGAATACCCAGCAGCATCAGCACC
>JBAUVJ010000204.1:0-4952 GCA_049583165.1 Candidatus Sulfotelmatobacter sp.
TCTGGTATCCCCAGACTTCGTTCAGTAACTCGTCGCGTCCAATTACACGGTCCACATTTTGCACGAGAAAATGTAGGGTCTTGAATTCCTGCGCAGTTAAAACCACGACCTTGCCGTCCCGCTGGACTTCCATTTTTTTGAAGTCCACCGAAATGCCATCGAAACTAAAGAGGCTGACGCTTGCCGTCCTCGTCGTATGCCGCAAAGCGGCGCGCACGCGAGCCAGAAGTTCTCTCGGGCTGAAGGGTTTGGTTACGTAGTCGTCGGCGCCCAACTCGAGCAGCAAAACCTTATCGGAGACGTCGCTGGTGGCGCTTAGCACCACGATGGGCAACGTCGGAGCCTGGGCCTTCACTTCCTTGCACAGTTCGCTGCCGGAAAGCTTTGGCAATCGGAGATCGAGAATAATAACCGCGGGAGGAGCGGCTTGAAAACTTTCCAGCGCCGCTGCGCCATTGCCTTGCACCTCAACGGTGTATCCCTCGGTCTCAAACATCCGCTTCAAGGCTTTCTGGACCGACGGATCGTCCTCCACCACGAGAATTCGTCCCATCGGCCGTGTAGAGTTCATCGGTTCGGCCGACCTGGCTGTGCTGAGCGGGGTTGCGATTTGACCCATTGGAAGCCTTCCTGACTCTATTGGGGTGCCAGCCTTCAAGGGGTGCGGCTGATTTCCCATTATCCGTGACAAGTGAAGCTTACAACGGTTTTCCGCCTAGTTGTTGCGGAGGAGGCACGGTTTGACAAATTTTTTACAATTGCACTTTCCTGTAAAACTGCGTTGCGGCAGAAGGCTTGCTACAGAGGCGGCTCTCCAGCAGGTTGGTTACGATGTTTCGAAGGGCCGCAAATCGCTCCGGTTGCGGCTACCGTAGAATAGAAACCGTTGCCTGTTCCTGCCGAATTCGATGGTTTGCGCGTGGTTCTGGTGGAGGTGCGCAACCCTCTCAACATTGGTGCGGCCGCCCGGGCGATGAGCAACTTCGGGTTTCATCGTCTTCGATTGGTGAATCCCTACGATGTAGCTTTTCAGAACGCCCGTTCCGCTGTGGGCGCGGCAGCCACGCTGGCGGCTGCGGAAGTGTATCCAACCGTTGCTGAAGCGGTGGCTGATTGCTCGCTGGTGGTGGGAACTACTGCCGTTGGCCATCGTGACCTTCAGCATTCGCTGGTCCGATTGGAGAATGGCGCGGCCGTTATTCGGAGGCATCTGGCGACAGGGCCTTGCGCTCTTCTGTTCGGCTCAGAAAAATTCGGCCTGTCAAACCTGGATATGAGCCATTGTCATTGGCTGATGCACATTCCCACCCGCGATGAGCATGCGTCGATGAATTTGGGACAGGCTGTGGCCGTGTGTCTGTATGAATTAATGCGAAACCCGGGAGCCGTAGCCACGCCTCGAGACGGAAACTCAGCCCTGTCAGCCGATGTAGAGAGAATTACGGATACCTTGCTCGACGCGCTACGAGCCAGCGAGTACCCGAAGCTGAATACTTCAAAATCGTTTCATTCGGCTGTCCGGCGGGCAATACGGCGTCTGCATCTACAAAAAGGCGATGCGGAGTTCTTGCTGGGCATGCTGCGCCAGATGATTTGGAAGATGAAGAAAAATGAAAATGAAGAAAGACAAAAATGAAGATGCGAGGGGCTGAAGCAGAGGGCTTAGGGTTTTGTCTCTGCGGGAAAAACTTGGGTCGATGTCCGGCCAAACTGGAATCGTAGGATCCACTCGCTGGATGATGGCCGCCCATTCGTTGCCGGCGCATTGAATTTCCATCCGCGCGCCGCTGCCAGCGCATGGTTTGCGAAATACCGGCTTGGTCCCGGTGAGATCAGCTTCGTCTGAGTAACGTTGCCGGAGGCATCCACCGAAACCTGAACGCCAACTTTTATCCTGCCGTGAATCGTATTCTGCGCGCCCCGCGAAACCGCGGGCAGAACCTGCTGTAGCACGCTTCCATGAGTATTTCCCGTCGTCGTAGGCTGCGCCTTATCAGGAACCGGAACCGCGGATTGAGCCCCGGCAGGGCTTGCGGGAACAACGGGAGATTCTGCGGAGTGAGTTTCCGCCGCTGGAGTCTGCGCCGGTTGCGCTAGAAATTTCCTACCAAAGAATATCGCGAGGAGCAACAAAACGACGGCGATTGCAAGTACGGTCCATCGCTGCGTAAGCTTTTCCGTATGCGCAACGGCTATGGCCGGTTCGACTGGTCTCGAGGGTTCTCGTCCCTTCAGCCTGCTTAAGACTTCACTGAGAGTGCCCCGCTGCTGCGGCTGGAGTTGCAAGCACCGGCGTGCGATTTCGTGAAAGGGCCGAGAAATCGTTTCCGGTATGGCAATCTGCCCCTGGTCCCGATTTCTCAAATTTGGCTCACGCTGGGTCAGGATAGCAACCAGCATGACGCCAAGAGACCATATGTCGGTGGCCGGAGACAATCCCGTGGTAGAGACTTCGGGCGCGTCATACACGCCATTGTGCGCTTGCGCGCTCTCGCCATTTTTACCAAGGCTATCAGCCGAGATTTTTAGCTGGTTCCCAACGGCCATGATATTCGACGGCTTCAGGCGGCCATGCACGAATCCGGCGCGGTGGACAAAAGTCAAAGCGTCCACAGTGGGGGGAAGCATCTCCTTCGCTTCCTCCGGCGAGAGCGCACGCTGCGGAAGAACTTGTCCCAGATCTTCTTCAGCATATTCCATCACGACATACAAGAAATTCGTGTCGTCAATCCGGCAACGGCCAGATTCAAACAGGCGCATCAAGTGGGGATGAGAAAGCTTGGCGATGTCGGCCCACCGGAAAAGTTGAACATCTTCTCCAAGAGTGGCGGTCGCATAGTTCTCGACTGGAATGAGTTTGACAACTGATTTCTGAGCACCATTTAAGCCGCGGTCGGTGAGAAACACAGCGCTGTGCTCCGATCCTCCAAGCCACTTCTGAAGGGGAAGCTTTCCGTCGACGACGCGACCTTCCCAGCTCTTCGAGATGTCGATCAAACTATTCATTGGACACGACTTGCCGAACGGCTATTCTATGCCAGCCCGCGCCTGATTCTCTCCAAAATTGTGCCCTCTATGGGCAGGGCTGTGGAAATCTTTGGCGGTTTTTCGGCCCTCGCCTTGCCCTTGGGCGAAATGATGAGTTCTTTTAGGTTACTCCTTCCTGACGCCTTTTGATTGGGTTGTATGATTCAAGAGTTGCTATGCGGCGGCGTTCTTCTATGGTTATGGCTAACGATCGCGCGCTGATCCAGATTGTGGATTCCGCATTGGCCGACGTCACTCGACGAAGCGGCGAATGGCTGGTCTGCCGCCCCGGGTGCGCGCAATGCTGCATCGGCGTGTTTCCCATCAATCAGCTCGATGCCCAGCGAATGCGGCAAGGATTGCACGAACTAGAAGCAACTTCGCCGGAACGAGCAGCTCGCGTACGGATGCGAGCGCGGGACTCTGTGGCGCGGCTCTCTCCGGAGTTTCCCGGCGATCTTGTCACTGGTTTACTTCATGATGGGGATGAGGCTGCGGAACTCTTTTCGGATTTTGCGAATGACGAACCGTGTCCAGCGCTTGATCCGTTAACCGGCAACTGCGAACTCTATGAATCGCGTCCCATGACTTGTCGTGTTTTTGGCCCGCCGGTTCGTTCGGAAGACGGTCTGGGAGTGTGTGAGCTCTGTTTCCAGGGTGCAACGGATCAGGAAATTGCCAATTGCGAGATGAAGCCAGACCCTGACGACCTCGAATCCGGCCTGCTTAAAAGCCTTGAAACTAGCACGGGAATTCGTGGAAACACGATCGTTGCTTTTTGCCTCTCTTCCTGAAGCAAGCACTTAGCAGGAAACAACCGCAAGGTTCGCTCCAAGTCAAGTTTTCTTTTTTTCCAGCTCCGCCCATCGTGCGTACAACGTATCGACGGTTTCCTGGGCTTCCTCCATCTCGGCGTTGGCCACCATGAGACGTTTACTGTCGCTGACTATTTCACGATCTTCGAGTTGGACTCGCTTTGCCTGAAGGATCTGTTCGGCGTCCGCAACTCGCTGCTCGATCGTTTCATATTCGCGCGCTTCCAGGTAGGACAGTTTTTTCCTGATTTCTTTACGCTCCGGCTGGCTGTTGGTACGCCCCGGCGTGCTCAAACTGAATTTCGATGCCGCGGTCCGTGTTGTCCGCTCGCGCTGTTCCAGCCAGGTTTCCCACTGCGAGTAATCGGCAAATAATCCCACGCCTCCTTGGCCGTCGAGTCCAAGAACCACAGTGGATACGCGATCCAGCATGTAGCGGTCGTGCGTAACCAGGACTAGCGATCCGCGAAACTCAAGCAAGCTCTCCTCAAGAATATCTAGCGTAGGGATGTCAAGATCGTTCGTAGGTTCATCGAGCAGAAGGACATCGGCAGGTTGCAACATAAGCTGTGCGATAAGAACCCGCGCCCGCTCGCCGCCGGAAAGCTTTCCCACGGGCTGATTGAGTTGCTCGCCGGCAAACAGGAACTTTGCCGCCCATGAGGCAACGTGGACCAGTCGATCTTGATAAACCACCGAATCACCTTCCGGAGCCAGCGTCCGGCGCAGAGTTATATCGGGATCGAGTTCGCGGCGCTGGTCGAAATAAACAATGCGCAGCCGGTCGGCGCGGCGGATCTGTCCCGCCGCCGCGGTAGATTCTCCCAGCAACAACCGCAGAAGGCTGGTCTTTCCGCTGCCATTCGGACCTACCAGACCCACTCGCATTCCAGCGGTGACGACACAATTGAGCCCGGCAAACAATGCCCGCCCGCCAACCTCGCAGGTGACATCTTCCAGTTCGATCAGCCGTTTGGTCTTTCGATCCGTCGCCGAAAAATCGATCTGCGCAGTCCCGCTGCGGCTTCTGGCGTTCAGGTCGGCGAGTTCACCCATCAACTCACCCGCCTTTTCGATACGCGCCTTGGATTTTCTGGTGCGCGCCTTGGC
>JBAUVJ010000205.1:0-3260 GCA_049583165.1 Candidatus Sulfotelmatobacter sp.
GTCCTATGCAGAATATAAATCATGGCTAGCGATGCAACGAACATGAGCCAGCCCTGGAATTCATGAAAGAAGCCCTGTGCCTTATCCGGATCCCAGTATTGGACGAGCAGGCCGGTGATTACGATGCGGAGGCTGTTAGCGGCGACGGCGATAGGAAGCGAGGCGAGCACCAAGACGACGCGTAATAAATTGCTGCGCTCCATGAGATAGCCGTAGATCACGGCGAGTGTTGCCAGCGACATCAGCGAACGAATGCCGCTGCAAGCGTCGGCTACTTCGAGGGGCATGGCCGGAAGGATGAGCACATTGCCTTCCCGCAGGACGGGCACACCTAGCCAAGGCAAGGTCGTGCTGGCCACTTTCGAGGCCAAGATTTGCAGGGGGAACGTGATTTGGTTGAAGACAATGGTTGGAATCGGAATCATCAGTAGCAGGAATGCCCAGGGAAACCAAAGAGCGCGGAAGAAGTTCCAACCGAGGAAGAAGATAATCAAGCCGGCCAGCACGATCAGCAGGGAAAAACGGGAAAGAAAAAGCTCCGCGCCCATTTGACCCAGAACAAGCGTGCACAATCCAAGTCCTAGGATCAGCAATCCCCACCAAGAGGGCTGCGGGATGAGGCGTGAGAGTTTGGATCGTTCCTGCCAGATGACGAAAGCGGCAAAGAGAGGAACGAAGAAGCCGTGTGAGAAGTTGGGGTCATGCCACCACTGGCCGACCAGATGGCGGAGTGTGGGGAAGTAGAGCCAAACCAAAAGTCCTGCCAGAAGGAGCATTTGCCACACACGGGGACGCTCCGGTGCAAGTGGCGCGGCACGCGCAACTGGGAACTCGGCTTGCAACAATTGGCTCAATGCAGTGGTTTATGGCAACACGCTGCTATTTTACAGGGGGAGGGGACATCTCAGCATAAGCCAACTGAATCGAGCTCCGCAATGAAAAGCCGGAGGCCGGAGGTGACTGAGTTGAGCCGACGGCGGAACGAGAACACAGAGAGTATTTGTCACTTCCGGCAGCTCCTGAAACGAAAGGGGTTGGGAACAATTCCTTAATTTATGGGTGGCCCGTAGCAACTGGGTTACCAGTGATTGGGTAAATACTTTCCCTTTTAGACCGAACGATAGTAGGCTGAAGGCAGAAAAGTTCTCTTCCGCATGAGCTGGGTTCTGGCTCGTAAACATATGAAAACAGAGCTCAAGACATGGCGCGGAGTAAACCCATGGCGGGAGCCGGGGATGGTAATCTCCGTGCTTCTATGGAATGCCGTATCAGGGGAGGACTCTGGGGGTGTGGTCATCCCCTGGAAGAGACCGTAAAATGGAAGCAGAATTCCGCCAAGGTTCGGTGAATCAAGAGACTGCGACGATTCGCTACAGCGAGTTCGTGGAAGGTCTCAGCCCGAATATGCGGAGTGTAGAGAAGGTGATGCTGGAGGTGGCACAGAGTGAAGTTCCGGTGCTGCTTTTGGCGGAAAACGGAGCGGGCAAGCGGGCAACGGCTCGCCGGATTCATGAGCTTTCACGGCGGCGGAAGCAATGGTTCCGATCCTTCTCGTGTGCGAGTTTGGAATCGGCCGAATTCGAAGATGCGGCCGGACGGGGTGGCTTGACTGGCCAAGGCACGGTTTTCCTGGCGGAGTTAGCGGACCTTAGTGCAAAAGGTCAGGCGCGGTTGCTACAGGTGTTGACCGAGGGAAGTTCGAAAAACGGCGGCGCGCAAGGTGCGGCACGGCTGATTTGCGGGAGTGCGAGGGATCTGGAAGCGGAAGTGAAAGCCGGGAATCTTCGCGAGGATTTGTACTACCGGATCAGCGGCGTGTGTTTGCGGCTTCCGCCACTCCGCCAACGGAGGGAAGACATTCCGATCCTGGTGGAGCACTTTCTGGAGAAATTCGCGCGGGAGTTCCAGCGCAAAATTCCAGTGCTGAGCCCAGAGACGCTGCATTTGTTCGAAGAGTATTCCTGGCCGGGGAATGTAAGGGACTTGGAGAACGCGGCTAAGGCGATTGTGGCCCTGGGAGATGAGACCGTCGCCATGGGCGGATTGCGCGCGATGTTGCGCCGGACGACCGGAGGCAACGGCGGGCGACTTTCGATGAAGGAGGCGTCCCGCGCGGCTTCCCGTGAGATGGAGAAAGAATTGATTCTGCGGGCGCTGAACCGCACGCGGTGGAACCGGCGGCGGGCGGCGCAGGAGTTGCAGATCAGTTATAAGACTTTGCTGTACAAGCTCAAACAAATGGGATGTTCGGAACATCGAGCGTCTTAGCTCCGAGGAGAGCGCATGAAGAAAGTATCAAAGCTTGCCTGCCTGGCACTGTTGGGGTTCGTGGCCGCCGGCACGTGGGCTCAGAACGAGAGCAGCCAGAATGCGGCCAAGCCCGCCGCAACGGCTGTTCCAGAGGCCCCGGTGGCAGAGGCCGAGGCGGTTCCGGGTGATTACGTGATCGCGCCGGACGACACTCTGCACATTTCTGTTTGGAAGGAACCGGATTTAACCGCCACGTTACCGGTGCGGCCCGATGGCAAGATTTCCATGCCGCTGCTGAATGACATACCGGCGTCGGGGCTGACGCCCATGCAGTTGAAGGATTCGATCACCGAGAAGTTGAAAAAATATATTGCCGATCCGCGGGTCACCGTCGTGGTAACAGCGATGATGAGCCGGCGAATCTTTGTAACCGGTGAAGTGATGCACTCGGGACCGATCCCTCTGCTGCCCAATATGACAGTGTTGCAAGCGCTTTCCAGCGCGGGATTCACTCAATTTGCGAACGTGAAAGGAATTTACCTGTTGCGCACCGAAAATGGCCGGCAGGTGAAGATCCCGTTCAACTACAAGCAAGTGGTGAAGGGGAATCATCCCGAGCAAAACATCATGCTGAAACGCGGCGACACGGTTGTGGTGCCCTGAGGAGCTGAGAACTGAAATGAGCAAACGCCATAGCCTTTGGGTCTTGATTGTGTGGCTGCCGCTGCTCGGCCTCACTGCATTTGGCCAGGACAATTCCCCACAGCAGCCGACGGGGACCACGCCTGATAACGGAGCGCAACAGCCGGTGCCGGCTTATGGGCAGGACAATTCGGCGCCGCCTTCGATCGCCGAAAATCCTCCGATCTCTGGAATCGATATGCCGAACCTGGAGCCACATGCCGCGCCTTTGAGTTACTTGCAGCCGGGACTCCATTTTGGCGAGTCCGTTAGTACGAACCTTGAAAACTCCCTAGGCGGGTCACAGACCTCAACCATCACCGTGGGTT
>JBAUVJ010000206.1:0-8108 GCA_049583165.1 Candidatus Sulfotelmatobacter sp.
CGGGATGATGGCCACGGTGCACATTTTGCCTTCGAGCTTTGCGATGGTGAGGCTAATGCCCTCGATTGAAATCGAGCCCTTGTAAACCGTGTATTTTTCTATCTCGCTCGGCATTTCGATATGCAGCCACCAGTTTTCCGAATCCGCGATGCGCGTAAGTGAGATAAGCTTGCCTACGCCATCTACATGGCCTTGCACAATGTGCCCGCCAAAGCGTCCATCGGCCTTCATGGGCAGCTCCAGATTAACGAGAGCGCCTTCCCGCATGCGCGAAAATGAGGTAAGGGCCCAGGTTTCCGGCGCCAAGTCCGCACAAAACGAACCCGGCTTGATATCGATCGCCGTGAGGCACACACCGCTAACCGCAACGCTGTCGCCGGACTTCAACACCTTCGGCGTACTAGTAGCGGTGATGGTGATGCGGCGATTTTCGCCGCGCTGGTCAATGCGGGCGATGCGCCCTACTTCTTCAATGATGCCTGTGAACATGTGGGCCTCTCGATAGCCAACCAAATATCATAAACCTGCCAGGGAGATACTCTTACTCCTCGTAGGGATCGCGCAAATATCCTTCCACCGCAAAATCGTCTCCGAAGCGGTGCAAAGTGAGATGCTTTACTACTGGAGTTTTCTCCAGCCCATGGAAGTCAGCCCCGGCAGCGAACGGAAGTGATCCCTCTCGTGCAAAAATCTTCGGTGCGTAATACAGAAAAACTTTGTCAACGATTCCGGATGAGAGCGCTGCTCCGTTCACCGTTGCCCCGCCTTCAATCATGAGACTAGTGATCTCCAAGTGTCCGAGACGGCGCAAAACCGAATGAATATCCAGCTGGCGATCGGCAGAGGGCGGAATTCGTTCAACTCGAATACCACGGGCTTCAAGATCTCTTTTTTTCTTCTCATCGCCGGAGGAGTGAAAAACCAGCACAGTATCCGCGAGGCTGTTATCGCTCGCGACACTCTGCACCACGCGCGACTCCAACGGTACTCGCAGCTGCGAATCCAGAGTCACACGCAACAACGGTCGTCGCCGCGGACGCCCGCTGCGGTCGGTGAGCAGCGGATCATCGGCGATTATCGTACCCACCCCCACCAGAATGGCATCGCTCTGGTGCCGTTGTTCGTGTACGTGTTCGCGTGCCGCATCACCCGTGATCCATCCACCCGTGGGAACTCCTGTCGTCTTCTTCGTCCCAAGTTTGCGCGGCGGAGCAATCTTGCCATCCAGCGTCATCGCTGCTTTCAAGGTCACAAGAGGGACGCCGTGACGAATATAGCGCGCAAAAGCCTCGTTCAGCTCGCGGGCCTCTACTTCCAAGCCGCCAACTTCTACCTGAACTCCCGCTGCGCGCAGCTTCTCAAAGCCTCGCCCGCTTACCTTGGGATTGGGATCGGGCATGCTAGCCACCACGCGACGAATGCCAGCGGCAATCAATGCGTCCGTACAAGGAGGCGTGCGGCCCTGGTGCGAGTGGGGTTCGAGATTGATATACAGCGTGCCCCCGCGCGACTGCTCCCCGGCCTGTTCAAGGGCAAGAACCTCGGCGTGCTTCACTTCGTGGTAGGTGTAAACGCCGGTTCCGACGATTTGTTCTTGCGTGTCGACGATCACCGCTCCTACATACGGATTGGGCGAGGCCAATCCCATGCCCTGCCGCGCTAACCCAAGAGCGCGGCTCAGGAACTTCTCGTGAGTGGAATGCTCGGGCATGAATTCAATCTAACCACGGACACCGAGGCACGGAACCCAGCGGCGGAACACACGGCGGCTATAGCGCGCGCGGTGGGAACAGGTCTGTTGGATCATCCTCCTCCGGTTCTTCGAGCGCGACCGCACCCGATTTTCCCTTCGGCCCCATCCTACGTGGCGCAGGAACAAACGAGAAAGGGTCCTCGGCAGGCTCAGCCGGTGCTCTCGGGCGAAGAAGCCTTCGCAAGAACCACCATAAAAGGTAAAGGGCAGCTAGGGCGGCCAGAATTTCAAGAAAAGAGTTCATGAGACGTGCTCTCCGTGCCTCCGTGGTGGGAAGCACCTCCTATTAAAACAGTGAATCTACAAATTCTTTCGGGTCGAACGGCAGCAGATCCCCCACCTTCTCGCCCACGCCGACAAATCTTACCGGCAATCCTAACTCGCGTGAGATGGCCACCACCACGCCTCCCTTGGCCGTGCCGTCGAGCTTGGTAAGCACGATGCCCGTGACGCCCGCCGACTGTGTGAACAAACGCGCCTGCTGCAAGCCGTTTTGGCCGGTCGTCGCGTCCATGACGAGCAGCGTCTCGTGCGGTGCTCCCGGAATGATCCGTTGAGCCGTGCGGTGCATTTTCTCCAGTTCGGACATAAGGCTGGCCTTGGTATGCAGCCGTCCGGCGGTGTCGACGATCACATAATCTGTTTTTCGCGCTGTCGCAGCCTGTAGCGCATCAAACAATACGGCCGAAGGATCGCCACCCGGCTTGGTTTTGATCACTTCTGTTCCGGTTCGTGCCCCCCAAATTTCTAGTTGCTCGATGGCCGCCGCACGAAAAGTATCCGCCGCGCACAGCAATACGTTCTTGCCCTGCGCTCGAAATACCTGAGACAACTTCCCAATGGTGGTGGTTTTGCCGGTACCATTTACGCCGACCACCAAAATCACTTCAGGCATGCCCTCGACCTTCCGAACCGGCCGCGCATTGGCCGCACTCAGAATGGCCAGCAACTCTTCCTTAAGCAGCCGTTTCAACTCCTGAACATCTTTGATTTGTTTACGGTCAGCTTTCTCACGGAGCTTGCCCAGGATTTCCTGCGTGGTCGTGGAGCCCAGGTCGGCACCGATCAGCGTGGCCTCGAGGTCGTCCAGCGTGTTGCGGTCGATCTCCTTGCCAAACGAAACCACCTCTTCAATCCGCTCAGCCAGGTTCTCACGCGTTCGCGTGACCGCCTGCTTCATGCGATCGAAAAGGCCGGTCTTCTTTTCTTCGGTACTACCGAACAGAGTTTGAATCATGAGAATGCCAAACTCGATTATAGCGGGGAGAGGCGGCCGCGCTGGCGACCGTCCTTAGAAATTGAGAGAGGAGACAGGAGAAAAAGTTCTAGACGCGGGTTCGTTCGAGGTTCGCAAGCTCATCGCCCGCAGTCACTGGTGCAACCACGGGCTCCGCGACGTTAGAGCCCGAACCCGGTGCTGCCGGTCTTTTAATGGAAAAACGCTGGATGCGAATCTCGCCGCGTTCGTAAACCGCCAGCAGAGCCGCGACCGCATCGGGATCAAGCCGTTTTCCGGCAAGGTTTTGAATGATCTTCAAGGCTTCTTCCGGAGTGTGTGCGTGCTGATAAGGCCGGTTGGTGGTCAACGCGTCAAAAGTATCGGCCACTGCGATGACCCGCGCCAGTAGTGGAATCTGATCCCCTTTAAGCCCGTAAGGATACCCTCGGCCGTCCAACGCTTCATGGTGAAGTTCAATACCGGGGAGCATATCGGCAAGCTGCGTTACCGGGCGCAGAATATTGGCGCCCTTCGTGGTGTGGGTCTTCATCACTTCGAATTCTTCCGCGGTAAGCGCGCCCGGCTTTTTCAGGATGTGGTCTTCAATGCCGATTTTACCCACATCGTGGAGCTGCGCGGAAATTTGCAGCGTCTCCATAAATGGTATGGGCAAATTCAATTCCTTGGCGATCATCAGCGAGTAACGCGTGACCCGGTCGGAGTGACCGCGGGTATAGGGATCCTTCTCGTCGACCGCGCCGGCGAGCATTTGGATGGAGCCCAGAAAAAGCGCGCGGTTTTCTTCCGCCGCTTTCTTAAGGTCTTCAACGAAGTGTTCGAGTTCTTGTGACATGGTATTGAAGGTTTCGGCCAGTTCTCCAATTTCCGTGCGACTCCACAACTGAACCCTCTGGGAAAAATCTCCGCGTGCCAGCGCACGGCTGGATTGCGTAAGGATTTGCAGGGGATTTGTAATCCTGCGCGCGGCGAAAATACTTACGGCAATGCTCAGCAGTACCGCCATCAGAGCCAGCAGGCGCGCGGTGCGCTGCATCTCGTAGACCCCGCGGTAAGCCTCGCGTTGCGGCTTCTGCACGACTACGGCCCAATCGAGCGTCGTCACCGGGCTATAGGTGCCGAGCATTTCTACGTTGTTCTCACCTTCTTTCACGGCGAATTCCTTGGTCGCGGCCAATTGCGCTTTATTGCCCTCATCCACAAAATTGCGGACGATCTCTAGGCTCTTCATGTCCTGGCCGGTGACATACGGCGGCGTGCCCGCCGCCACCAGCCGTCCCTGGGCATCCACGACATAAGGAATCAGGCCGCCGCCGCTGACTTCACGCAGCCGCCGGATCAGGAATTTCAGATCGACAACCGCGCCCACCATTCCTAAAAATCGCCCGTCGTAACTAACAGGACTGCTGAACAGCACCACGGTTCGCGAAGATTTGCCGTCTTCCACCTGCAAGGCCTGGCCGTTGTAGGCGCGGCCATCGTGCGCTGCATCAAAGCCGTGTTGCAACTCGCGCTGTAGAAAAGCGTCAGGCGCAATGCGACCGGCGGAGATTCCTTTTGCGTCGGAGTTCAGCAGAGTTGCATAGGCAAGTTCATCGGAGGAAGAAACAAAAGTTTCCAGCAGCGCGCGCAACTCCGGCGACTCGATGTTTTTGCTGCCGATGTCGCCGCCGCTCTCCACCTGAATTGCCGAGGAAAGGTTCGCCAGCATCATTCGCAGCGAGCGCTCATGCTGCGAAAGGTCATCGGCTAGAGAACGCGTCACCGTGTTCTGCAACAACATCTCGTTCGTCTTCAGGCGGTCGCGGTTAATCGCCTCCACTTGGGCGGAGTAGAAGTACATGGGCACGATGCTGATCATCAGGAGCACGCCGAGGATTACATACAAAATGGGTATGCGTGCCGGAGTGGATACCGCGGAAGGCGAATCGCTCCCTTGGCTCAAATCGGCAGAGCCGTCGATCGAAGTGGCGGCGGGTTTCACGGGTATCTACAGAATTTTAATGGGATCGAAGCCGTTGCAGGCGAAAACCGTGGCCCATCGGCGTTACCGAAGTGTGGTCTAAAGCAGACTTTGGTGCGGATCGGCCGTGCAAAAACGTAATGCGCTACTTTGTTACCGAAGGGTTTCGCTCTTGCCGCTGCGTGTCATCAGTTCCTGAATTGCTTCGCGTGGAGCTTTGCCTTCGTGCAGGATGGCGTGCATCTGCCCGGTGATCGGCATTTCAACCCGATGAGCCCTCGCTAGCCCAACCGCTGCCGTAGTGGTGAAAATTCCTTCGGCAACCGCGCCATGCATCTCCGCAAGAATCTCCGGCAACTTGCGCCCGCGGCCAAGTTCCACCCCGACGCTGCGATTGCGGGAAAGTCCGCCCGTGCAAGTGAGCACCAGGTCGCCGAGACCGGCCAGTCCGGCCATGGTTTCCGCTCGTCCTCCGCAGGCGACCACCAGCCGCGTCATCTCAGCCAATCCTCGCGTGATGAGCGCAGCCACAGAGTTGTGTCCCAGCCCGAGACCAGCGCTGACCCCGGCGGCGATCGCAATCGTGTTCTTCAGCGCGCCGCCAAGCTCTACGCCAATCGGATCGTCATTGGTGTAAACGCGAAAGCTGGCATTGCTGAATTCCTGCTGGATGGTCTGAGCGAGCGCAGCATCCTGTGACGCGATGGTGATGGCCGTCGGATCTCCTCGCGCTGCTTCGAGAGCGAAAGAGGGGCCGCTGAGTGCGCCCATCCGCAGCTGCCGGCCTTCGCTTCCAATCATCTGCGCAATCACCTCGCTCATGCGCAGCAGGGAATTCTCCTCCAACCCTTTGGTGGCGCTTACGATCAGCGCGTTATCGTGCAGGTGGGGCCGCATCTGCTCCGAGAGGCGTCGGCAATGCTGCGACGGCATCACGCTGATCACGATGGCCGCGTTCTCGAGAGCTTTGGCGAGATCGTTATATGGCGTCACGCCTGCCGGAATGCTCTGGCCGGGAAGAAATTTCTCGTTGACGCGCCGCCGCGAAATGCTCTCACAAACTTCTTTTTCGTGAGCCCATAGCCGCACCTCGTGCGTCTGCCTGCGTCCAAGAATGATGGATAGCGCTGTACCCCAGGCGCCTCCGCCAATGATCGCAATCTTGCTCATGTGTGCTTACTTCCTACGCGGCTCTCTGAGCCAGAAAGAAGACGGCGGATATTTTCGTGGTGCTCGCCGATGATGAGCAAGGAAGTGACGATCATGAGCACCATGGCAATCGACGAATTACCCTCCGCGGGCGGCTTATATAAAAGAAGAAATGGAAAAGAAGCGGCAGCCAGTATCGATCCCAGCGATACGTAGCGAAAGATAGCGACGATCAGCGCAAAAATACCCACCGCCAGAAGCACAGCCTTCGGAGCGATCACGACAAACGAGCCCAACCCGGTCGCAACCCCTTTGCCTCCGCGAAATTTCAGCCATATCGGATGCATATGCCCGAGAACGGCAAGCAGAGCCGCCAGAGCCATTGCCTGAATTGGCTTACCCTCCGCAGCGTTTGATAGCCGGAATGCGATCGCGACCGCTGCACTCCCTTTCAGTGCATCTAATAACAGCGTCACGGCCCCCAGCGCCGGCGATTTTCGCGAGACATTGGTTGCCCCGATATTTCCGCTGCCGCTGCGCCGCACGTCCTCGCCGTGGAAAATGCGTACCAGTAAGTACCCGAAGGGAATCGATCCCAGAAGATAACTTGATGCCACGATGATGACAAATGTCGACAAGATATGTCAGGTCCGATGCGCTACTGCAATCGAAATCCCGCCAGCTTCGTATATTTTGATCCGCCAGATGAAAGCTCGCTCTGATACAGAAAAAACTCGCGGGCCGTCATCCCACCAAAATCGGGTGCAGGCAGCGCCGCCAGCTTCTCCCGCAAGCATTGAAAGCTGCGATTCGGTCCATCCCCACTTTTCCAATTCGGCGAGCCTGAGCCGCGCGCCAGCGTGAGGTGAGCGTTGTAACTGTGCTCCTCCTTTGGAATGTTGAGCGCCGCGAGTTTTTCATCCACGGCCGCCGCCAGAGAAGTCAATTTCGCGCCCGCCTCAATTCCTACCCAGAAGACCCGGGCGGCCCGCGCGCCCGGGAAAAATCCATAGCCGCGGATATTCATCTCAAACGCCTCAGCCGCAATCGTTCCCAGCGCCCGCGTAATGTTTTCCGCATCGTCTGCAGATCGCTCGCCGATGAACTTCAAGGTCACGTGCAAAGACTCCGGCCGCACCCAGCGGGCCTCCGGGGCAAACCCACGGACACCGTCGAGGAAGCGAGCAATCCGATCCCGAATTCCGTCATCGATATCAAGGGCAACGAAAAGGCGCATAGGACAGCTTCTAACTTCTCGCCACTAGCTTAGTGCCATCGAGAAGCGAGAGGCTAGAAGCTAGAAGCAGCTCTGTTTCACATTAACTTTCTTCGCACCATATCCAGCGCCAGCGTCGTCGCGAACCAGCGGATGCGTTTGCGATCGCCGGGAAAATTCCGTTCGATCACTTCCGTTCCGCTGTCGCTGGCCAAGGCGTGAAAGACCAGGCCTACGGGCTTTTCCGGAGTCCCTCCGGTGGGCCCAGCCACGCCGGTGATGCCGATCCCAAGGCTCGCCTCGCAACGGTAGCGAATGCCCTCTGCCAGCGCTGCTGCCACTTCACGGCTCACCGCTCCGTGGCGCTCAATCATGTCGGCGGGCACCCCGGCCAGTTCGGTTTTTACCGCGTTCGCGTAAACGATCGCACCGCCGGCAAAGTAGCGCGAACTGCCGCCCACCGAAGTGATTCTTTCGCCCAGCAAACCGCCGGTGCATGACTCCGCCACGGCCACCGTGGCGTTACGCATCTGCAACCAGTAGCCCACGATTTGCTCGAGCGACTCGCCGTCCCGCGAGTACACCGCGTCATCGAGCTCTTCCTCAACCGCATCGGCCGCTTCATCTACATTGGCCTGCGCCGCCTCCTGACTATCGGCGCGCGATTTGAAGTGCAGTTGAATCTCGCCCGCGCCCGCTAAAATCGTGGTCTGAACGTTAGTAAATCGCTTGTAGATGGGAGACACCCGCGCATCGACAAGCGATTCACCCAGCATCGCCACTTTCAACA
>JBAUVJ010000207.1:0-3520 GCA_049583165.1 Candidatus Sulfotelmatobacter sp.
GACATGAGTTGATCCACGTTGTCTTTGAGCGCGGAAAAAATTTCCTTGGTATCGCGCATTTGCCGGCCCAAGTTGGCGATCTTCAGCGTGACCAGCCCAAATTCATCGTGCTCTGACTCTTTACCCGATAACTGTTCTCCCGCCCCCAGACTTACGTTATCGAGGTTGCGATTGATCTCTCGCAACGGCCCCAGGGCCACATTGGAGATCACCGCAGCCAGCAGCAGCGATGCAAAGATGGATGCGATCGAGAAAAAAAGAGCATGCATCAGCCGGGGCTCGATTTCGTTCCTAAGAAAAACCGTGGAAACGCCGATACGGATCGTGCCAAACGGCTCTCCATTCAGCAGCAGCGGGTAGCTCACGTCATAGACTGCGGTAGGGCGGTAGACCAAACGGAGTTGTTCCGGAAACCTTGCTGTCGTGACCCCCTGGAAATTTAGCCGGTGCGGAATTTGCTTGCCCACGAGCTGCGCATTCGAGTGCAGCAATGCCTTCCCGTTCGCGTCCGCCACGGAAGCGTCATAAATATAGGGCCAGAGCGCTGTCTCTGATTCCAGATTGTTCAAAAGATTCGTGTCCATCGGGAGATATTCGGCCAGAGCCTTGCGCACGGCGACGGGATCATTGGTGTCGATTCGCGTGCTGCTTAGATCCGGCAAATCGTTCTCGGCGAAGTAAGCCAGTTGCTGCGTCAGGCGATAGGCGCTGTCATATGTGTTGGTGATGCGCTGGCGAAGAATTTGTGAGACGTAAAGATACGAAAAAGCAGCTACCATCACGGTGACCATGAAGGTGATGGCGAGCACGATGATGACTTTACGTCGCATGAGAAAAACTGTGGCCAGCGGCCTGTAATCAGTGGCCAGTCGAAACGTCACAGTGCAAAGTAGAGTTGCAACCGTGAGTCGTGCATTCTCGTTCTTGAGTGAACGCTAGCCACTCATCACTGCCCATTCCGCTCAACTTCCTCTTTTGCCGGCTCCGAATCCGCGCTGCTGCCGTATTCCTTGAGCTTATTATGAAGGGTTTTTAAGCTAATGCCGAGGATTTCTGCGGCCTTCGTCTTATTGTTGCTGGTCGACTCTAACGTCTTGAGGATCAGCATCTTTTCCGCCTCACCCACCGTCGTTCCCACGCCTAGACGAAGCGCATCGGGATCATGGGCGCTGGTGCGCAGGATGGCGTGGCCGAATCCGGGAGGCAGATGCTTGGTTTCGATCATACCACTGTCGCAGACGATCACCGCCCGCTCAATTGTGTTGCGCAACTCGCGAACATTGCCCGGCCAGGTATAGTTCGTAAATAAATTCATCACCGCTTCACTGACCGCGGCAACTTTCCGGCCGTGTTTCGTGCTCATCTCCGTAACCAGAAGCTGCACCAGATCAGCAATGTCCTCCTTGTGTTCCCGCAGCGGAGGCATGTGGATGTTGAACACATTCAGCCGGTAATAAAGATCGCTGCGCAGTTCACCCGAGGCAACCGCATCATCCGGAACCTTGTTGGTCGCCGCTAGCACGCGCACGTCCACTGAGGTCTCTACCTTACTTCCTAGCCGGCGCAACTTATGGTCCTCGAGCACGCGCAGCAACTTAGCCTGGGTCGCCACCGGCATTTCGCCGATTTCGTCGAGCAAGATCGTGCCCCCCTCGGCCAGTTCGAAGCATCCCGTGCGGCGTTCCAGGGCTCCCGTAAATGCACCTTTTTCGTGTCCGAAGATCTCGCTCTCGATCAGGGTTTCCGGAATGGCCGCGCAATTGATGGCGACGAAAGGCCGCTCTCGGCGCGGACTCAATTGGTGGATGGTACGAGCTACCAGTTCCTTGCCGGTGCCGCTTGCCCCTGTGATCAATACCGAGGCGGTACTAGGAGCCACCAATTCGATTAGCCGGAAGATCTCCTGCATCTTCCGCGACGTCCCCCTCAGTTGCCCGAGAGATCCGGAATCCCGCAGCCGCCGCCGGGTGCTCTCTAGTTCCGCGCGGGTACCAAGCAGCGCGCAAGCGTTTTGCAGCATCGCGCGCAGGCGGTGGGTATCGATCGGCTTGGTGATGTAGTCGTAGGCCCCCAGGCGCATGGCTTGCACTGCGCTGTCGATGGTGCCTTGCGCGGTCACCAGGATTACGGCCATCGCCTGAGTTTGCTCCGCCAGGCGTTCCAGAAGTTCAAGGCCGCCCATGCGCGGCATCTTGAGGTCCGTGATTACAATCGAAGGGCTCCACTGCGCCGCTTTCTGTAGACCCTCCTGCCCGTCGCCTGCGGTTTCGGTGCGATACCCCCAGGACGTAACTAATTCCGCCAAGCCGGTACGCTCGTTCTCCTCGTCCTCAACTATCAGTATTCTTTCGTGGTTCATCCCTGTGGTTCTTGCCAGCTTCTCCGGTGGCTGATTTCTGTCGCCCCACGCACCGAGTCTACAACCATACTCGGCTAGCTTCCTGTCGGGCAAGGTCTTGGGGAACCGAGCAGTGGTCAATTTCCGGATGGTATTCACAGCGGCACAGCGATATGTACCATCGGCGTCAGCCAACTCGACATACAAGATAGGTCGGCGCCCGACCGGTGGTAGCTTCATTGCCAAACGATCGAGATAGCATAGTGGAGTGACTCAGCAGGCAGTCGAGTTCGCTCTCTCCCGGCGCTCGAGAAACGCTACCACTCCGGCCTTGACGCCTTGATATTTACGCGGCACGAGTCGGCGAAGCACGAATCGCCGTTGGCGGTATGACGATCTCAACCATTCCGGTCGCCACGTCGTAGACGAGCCCGGAGACAAGCCACTCGCCGGGCAATGCGGGAATTGCTCGGAGCAAAGCAACGTCGCCCGCAACCGCCGCGCGGGGATCGGTGACAGCTTTTGTCTTGAGTTCCGCTTCCTGTATTTGAAAATAGTGCGCCAGCATGGCGGGGTCGCCGGGAAGGCGGGTCATGCCGCAATCGGTGTGGTGCAGTACGATGATGTGAAACTCCCCGCCGCCTCCAGGAATCTCTCCGGCAACCTCACCGATTCGCCCGAGTAGACCCAACTGCTCCAGTAACCCAGGGGTGATTCGACCCCCGATATTACGGATCACAACGGCCTCGCCTGGTTTAATTCCGAGTACATAAGCCGGATCCACACGCGGGTCAGCGCAACCGATGATGAGTGCCTTTACATTCGGCAGCGCCCGCGGCAGCGAGGGCATAAGCGTGCCCGCAGCGCGTTGCTGGGCGGCTAAGTCTTTGTTACGTTCCAACATGTGGTCTAGATTGTTCATGGCGATTCTCCTTGAGCGGTGTTGCGTGATGCTTTGCTGAGATAGCTCCGTCAAACCAATGCCGACCGCTGACGAAACCCGAGAGACTGCTTGCCATTCACTCTGCTGCATTGGCGACGCTTTCCGGGGGCCGCGAGGGGCTCCGGTTGCGGTCTTTTTAGCAACTTCATTCTCGCTGCATTTCGCTGACTGACCGGAATTGTACCGCGATGAGGGCTGTGCAAGACCCACGCCCAACAACGATTCGGCCAAGCCATGCC
>JBAUVJ010000208.1:0-1721 GCA_049583165.1 Candidatus Sulfotelmatobacter sp.
GCAAGCGCTTTACCCGTCTTTCTCACCTCGTTCTGGGTTTCGCTCTCGGCATCGCCCCAGCCGCCGCTTGGATCGCGGTTCGCGGATCTCTGGACCCTCGCATCCTGCTGCTTACCGCTGCCGTCACCTTCTGGGTCGCCGGATTCGATGTGCTCTATGCCTGCCAGGACTTCGAATTTGACCGCAGTGCCGGACTCCACTCCATCCCTCGCCACGTCGGCATCGGCGCTGCTCTTTGGATCGCACGTGCCTTCCATCTCATCATGCTCATCTTTCTCGTCGCCTTGGTTTCAGCCTTTGCCCTCGGCAAACTCGCGCTTGCCGGAGTCTTTGCCGTCATGCTGCTCCTGTTGTATGAACATTCTCTGGTCAAGCCCAACGATCTTTCCCGCCTGAACGCCGCCTTCTTCACTATGAACGGCGTAATCTCGATAGTCTTCGCCCTCTTCGTAGGCGCAGATATTCTCTTGCGGAAGTAAGCTCGCGCAAAGATACGGTAGCTGGCTCCTCCACCACGTGTAAGAAAAACTATGTGCTGGGATGCGAGCCGTTGGCACTGAACGGATTGAAGGATGAGCCGTCCATGAGCGGTCTGTCTGTGCGGAAATACTTACGGTAGGCGGCAATCCAGTCGGTCGAGATATCGTGTTGTGCGGTCGCCAGATCGACATCGCCGTGGCAGACCATCTGGTGCAGGCGATCTTCCAGTTGGTCCTTTACGTGGGCATTCCACAGCGTGTCCTGATAGGGTTCGGGCCAGAGATTCCGAATGTCGGTGGCACCCCCAAGTTCCGGGGTAATGAGGTAGTCCACTTCATAATTTTCATCCGGACGCGCGGTCGTGACTCCATAGATCTCGAACACTTTCCGCCTCAGCGAAACCGGGATCACCGGAACGGTCTTCTCTGCATCCACTGCGCACACTTCGCTCTTTGTCACGGGAACGGCAGCCCCAGGAGTCAGGCGAAGGTCAGGCTTATCCCAATGCCCAACCGATGCCATCTTCGGTTGGAATTTCTGATGAGGCGAGCGAAATCGGATTGTTAAGAACAAGCACACTGCAACCACGATGCAAGCGAACGCCGCCGCTTGACGCGGCTCGAAGAATGCCATCCACGCTCGTCTTTCTTTTTGCGCCGCCAACTCTGCCAGCCGTGCTTTGGGCAAGACCCGCGCCTGTGCCAACTCCGCCGCGTGCGAGTTCAGGTAGACTTTCCCAAACTCAGCCATGGTGTTTTCCAATTCCTTCAGGCGCGTTCGGCAATGGGCGCAGCATCCAACGTGAGCCGCGACCAGCGCGCCGACACCGGACGCCAATTCTCCGCTGGAGTGCAGCAATAACTCGTCATCTGCCACATGAAGATATTCTTCCCTCATGCCTTAACCTCCATCCGCTCGGCCTAATTTTCCCAGCGACCGCGCCAGCGATGCCGCCACCGAACCCAGGGAAATTCCCAGCGCCTGCGCGATTTCACGGTAGCGCAAGCCCTCCGCCCGCAAAGCCAGGCAGGACTGATCTTGCTCTGGCAGAGCGCGCATCACTGCCCATAATCGTGTCTGTCTTTGCCGGCTCCGCAACTCCTCTTCCGGATTCGGATGCCGGTCCATAGATTGCTCCGGCAGGGTCTCGTTGAATTCCACGACTCGCCGCAACTGCAACTGGTTTGTGGCTCGTTGTTTCAAGGCCAGATTACGCGCTACGCGAAACACCCAGCCCCGAA
>JBAUVJ010000209.1:0-7115 GCA_049583165.1 Candidatus Sulfotelmatobacter sp.
CTTCTGTACTGTGCTTACTGTTCGCATTCTCTAAATCCTAATTTCGTAATTTGGTAATCGGTAATTTGCAAATTGAAAACCCACGAAGCTTTGGCTTTGATTTTCAATTACCAAATTACCAAATTACAAAATTACCCAATTGCTAAATCTCTAAATAACTTCCGGCGCCAGCGAAACGATCTTCAAAAACCTCTTATCGCGCAACTCTCGCGCCACCGGGCCGAAGACGCGCGTTCCCACCGGCTCGCCCGCATCGTTGATCAGCACCGCAGCATTCTGATCGAAGCGGATGTAAGTGCCGTCGCGCCGGCGATGCTCCTTGCGCGTCCGCACAATCACCGCCTTCACCACTTTGCCCTTCTGCACCTGGCCGTCGGGCGCAGCTTCCTTCACCGCGGCCGTGATTATGTCCCCGAGGCCGGCATTGAGTCCGGTGGAGCCGCCGAGCGGCAGAATCATCTGCAGCTTCCGGGCGCCGGAATTATCGGCGACCTCCAGCATGCTTCTCATCATCACAGCCATGGCTCAATCTCCCTCAATCTCGATGCAACTACTTGCCTTCGCGTTCCAGCGCGATCTCCGGAACCAGCGCCGTTTTGCGCACAATGTCTTTCAGCTTCCAGCGCTTCAACTTGGAAAGCGGACGTGTCTCTTCAATCCGCACCACGTCGCCAACGTGCGCCTCGTTCTTCTCGTCGTGCGCGTAGAACTTTTTGTTTCGCGCCACGACGCGTCCGTAAAATGGATGCGCCTTCTTGCGCGTTACCTTTACCACGATCGTCTTCTGCATGCGGTTGGCGACCACTTCTCCCACCACTTCCTTGCGCCGGCCCTGCGCTTGTTCCTTCTTCGGGGTCGCAGACTTTGTTGCGGTTTCCGCCATTATCGTTTCTCCGTTGCCGCGGCACGCGTGCGCTCGCCCAGGATCGTATTGACGCGCGCAATATCCTTGCGCAGCCCGCGAATCTTTTTCAGGCTCTCGGTTTGGCCCATGTTCAACTGAAATTTCAACTTAAACAACTGGTCCGCCAGATCGCGCCCCTGGTGCTTCAGCTCATCGTCGGTTAAATTGCGAATTTTGTCCGATTTCATAAAATCAATTTCCAGTTTCGTGTTTCTATCCGTCTAGTGCGCTATATCCCGCTTCACAAAAGTGGTGCGCAGCGGCAGCTTGTGTGATGCCAGGCGCATCGCTTCAGTCGCGTCCACCACCGTGACGCCTTCCATCTCAAACAAAATCTTCCCCGGCCGCACCACCGCAACCCAGTGATCAGGAGCTCCCTTACCTTTACCCATACGGGTTTCAGCGGGCTTCTTAGTCACGGGCTTGTCGGGAAATACCCGGATCCAAATTTTCCCGCCGCGCTTTACAAAGCGAGTCATGGCCACGCGGCTGGCTTCAATCTGCCGGTCGGTAATCCACCCCGGCTCGAGCACTTTCAAGCCGAAGTCCCCGAACGCCAGCGTGCTTCCGCGCCAGGCTTTGCCGGTCATGCGCCCGCGTTGCTGCTTGCGGTACTTAACTTTCTTTGGCATCAACATAAGTCAGCTCTCGAACTCCTGGCTTCTCACTCGCGACTCGCAGCTCACGACTCGCCGCTCTCTAAAACGCTCCCACGCCCGTGGTCTGTTCTTTCTTTTTCGTCGGCAAAATCTCGCCCTTGTATACCCAGACCTTCACGCCGATGACGCCGTACGTGGTCCTGGCTTCGGAGAATCCGTATTCGATGTCGGCGCGCAGCGTGTGCAGCGGCAAGCGTCCTTGCAGATACCACTCTGAGCGCGCGATTTCATTGCCATTCAACCGTCCGCTCACCCGAACCTTGATTCCCTTGCAGCCGAAGCGCAGCGCCGAATCCACGGCCTTGCGCATGGCACGGCGGAATCCAACGCGCTTTTCCAGTTGCAGCGCAATCGCCTCCGAAACCAGTTGCGCATCCAGTTCCGGCTTGTGCACCTCCTGGATGTCGACGAACATTTCGCGCGAAGTGCGCTTCTGCAAATCGGCTTTGAGCTTGTCGATTTCCGCGCCCTTGCGTCCAATAATGATTCCGGGGCGCGCCGTCTTAATGATGATGCGCAGCTTGTTGCCCGGGCGCTCGATCTCGATTGAGCTCACGCCCGCCGACTTGAGCTTTTCCTTCAGTTCGTTCTTCAGCTTCACGTCTTCCAGCAAAAGCTTGTCGTAGTCTCGCTCCACAAACCAGCGCGACTTCCACGGCTTGGTGTAGCCGAGCCGAAAACCATAAGGATGGACTTTTTGTCCCATTGCTTCTCCTAATTCAGCACATCAAAAACTTGTCATTCCGAACCCGCCCGAAGGGCGGGTGAGGAACCTGCTTGTTGCCTTACTTTGCAGCCACCTTCTTTTTCTTCGAAGCGCCCGCCTTTTTCTTCGCTACCGGAGCCCGCCGTTTCGCCGGAGTCGCGGAACCAGCCGCCGTCCGCGTCTCGCCGGATGCATGAGCCGCGCCATTGCCGCGCTCCGCCAGCACCAATTCGATGTGCGAGATGCGCCGCACGTAGCGGAAAGCACGTCCCTGCGGCGCCGGCCGAATGCGCTTCATACGCGGACCGTCGTTGGCGATAGCGCTCTTCACATACAAATTGTCCAGCTCGATATCCAGATTCTTTTCGGCGCTGAGAAAATTCGCGTTGTCGAGCGCCGATTGCAACAGCTTGCCGATACTTGCCGCCACGCGCTTCTTGGTGAATAACAGCGTGTTGCGCGCCTCTTCCACCTTGCGCCCCTTGATCAACTCCAGCACCAGGCGCGCCTTCTGCGGCGAGACTCGCAAGTAACGCATTTCCGCTCGAAATTCCATTCGCGTCTCCCCTTATGCCTTCGGCGGCGCCGCAGGCGCTGACGGCGTAATCGCGCCAGGACCTCCCGGAATGCCCGCCGGCTTGGCCGCCACTTCAGTCGCCGCCCGCATGGAGTGGCCTTTGAAGTTGCGCGTAAAACTGAACTCGCCCAGCTTGTGGCCCACCATGTTTTCCGTCACGTACACCGGAATAAATTTCTTGCCGTTATGCACCGCGATGGTGTGACCCACCATCTCAGGAACCACGGTGGATCGCCGCGACCAGGTGCGCAACACCTTCTTTTCGTTGCGCGAATTCATGCCCTCGACCCGGGCCATCAGGAAGCCATCCACGAACGCGCCTTTTTTAGTTGAACGTGCCATAAAGTCAGCTTCTAGCTGTTAGCTCCTAGCTCTTGGCTTAACTCAAACCCGAAACAACATCCTTGTCATTCCGACGACTCGCCCTAGCGAGCCGGAGGAACCTGCTTTCGCTTTTCTACTTCTTGCCTCTGCGGTTCACAATGAACTTATCTGTCCGCTTGTTATTCCGCGTCTTGTAACCACGCGTCGGCTGGCCCCAGGGCGTCACCGGATGCCGTCCGCCTGAAGTCTTGCCTTCACCACCGCCATGCGGATGGTCGACCGGGTTCATCGAAACACCGCGGTTGTGCGGCTTCTTGCCCAGCCACCGCGACCGCCCAGCCTTGCCGATGGTGATATTTTCGTGATCCAGATTTCCCACCTGGCCGATGGTCGCCATGCAATCCTGCGAAACCTTGCGAGTCTCGCCCGAAGGCAACTTCACCAGCGCGTAGTCGGATTCCTTCGCGATCAACTGCGCCGCACCGCCCGCCGACCGCACCATCTGCCCGCCCTTGCCCGGCTTGAGCTCCAGATTGTGAATCGACGTACCCGGCGGAATATTGCGCAGCGGCAGCGCATTGCCCACCAGAATGTCGGCCTCGGGCCCGCTGACAACTTTCTGCCCAACCTTCAGCCCTTCCGGCTGAAGAATGTAACGCTTCTCGCCATCTGCATAGGCCAGCAGCGCGATGCGCGGTGAGCGATTGGGATCGTACTCGATACTGACCACGGTGGCGGGAATGCCCGCCTTGTCGCGCTTGAAGTCAATGATCCGCAGCTTGCGTTTGTGCCCGCCCCCGATGAAGCGCATGGTGATGTCGCCGGAATTGCGCCGTCCGCCGGTGCGCTGCTTCTTCTCGATCAGCGGCTTGTGCGGATGCCGCGTCGTGATGTCGTCATTGACGATCGTCGTGCGGTAGCGCAACGTCTGGGTTGTCGGTCGGTATGTCTTGATTGCCATAAAATCAGCCCTTAGCTCTCAGCTCAAACCCAAAGCAACTTTTGTCATTCCGAACGCGCCCGAATGGCGGGTGAGGAACCTGCTTTTCTTCTTCGCAGTGCGGCTCTACAAGTTCTGCGCGTACTCCGGCATCTTCTCGCCGGCCCGCAGCCGCACGTACGCTTTTTTCCAGTCCGGACGGTAGCCGGCAAACTTGCCCCGCCGCCGTTCTTTTCCCGGATACACAGCCGTGCGCACGGACAACACCTTCACCTTGAAAATCGTCTGCACCGCTTGCTTCACTTCCGTCTTGGTCGCCTGCGGCGAAACCTGGAAGACCAGCGTGTTCTGGTTTTCCTTGATCGCCAACCCTTTTTCGGTGATCACCGGACGGCGAATAATCTGGTATGCGGATTTCATCAGGCCACCTCCGCCGCTTTTTCATGCCGCGCGCGCTTGCGAGGAGCCGCCGACGCCTTCTTCGCGCCTTCGTCTTCTTTCACCTTGCGCTGACTCTTCGGCAAAGAATCTTTCAACGTAATCTGCAACTTCTCGATCGCGGGATGCGAAAAAATCACGCGATCATAGCGCAGCAGATGATAGGGGTGAACCTCATTGCCGGCGATCAACTCGAGGCCGGCAATGTTGCGCGCGCTCAGCTCCAGGTTGTGGTTGGCCGCATTCGGCGCATCCACAATCAGTACCGTTTTGTCGACCTTGAGCGCATCCAGCGCCGCGCGGAATTGCTTGGTCTTCGCATCCTTCAGCTCGAAGGTATTTACGATGGTCAACTTGCCATCAGCAAACTTCGAGGCCAGCGCCGAACGCAATGCGCCCAGCAACTTCTTGCGCGGAAAGGCGTAGTCGTAGGAGCGTGGGACTGGTCCATGCACTGTGCCGCCGTGGCGCCAGAGTGGCGAACGGATCGAGCCGATACGCGCCCGTCCCGTGCCCTTCTGCTTCCACAGCTTTTTGCCCGAACCCGAAACTTGCCAGCGGGCCTTGGTCGCATGCGTGCCGCGGTGCTGCCCGGCGCGGTAGTGCTTCACCGCCTCCCAGAGCAGGTCTTCGTTCACCGCGCCGAAGATCTCATCGGCGAGATCGAAGGTTCCGACCTTCTTGCCGCTCAAATCGTGTATGTCAATCGTTGCCATATGCTTCTCGTGTAGCGCGGACGCCCTCGTCCGCGACTCCTGCTTGCCACATAAAAACTGCCACGTACACGCGGGCGAAGGCGCCCGCCCCACAACTACGCCTTCTTCGCCGCTCGCTTCGCCGCCTTCAACGGATCGACCGTAGCCGAACCGGCAAACCCACGGCGCTCTCTGGGTGGCTTCTTTGCCTTTGTGATGACGATGTACCCGCCCTGCGGTCCGGGCACACTGCCCTCGACAACTAATAGGTTCTCGTCCTTGTCCACACCCAACACACGCAAGTTGCGCTGCGTGATGCGCGCGTGGCCCATATGTCCCGACATGCGCATTCCTTTGAACACGCGCGAAGGAAACGCCGACGAGCCAATCGAACCTGTGATTTGAAACATCGAGCCGTGCGATTTAGGACCGCCACCAAAATGATGCCGCTTCACCACGCCCTGAAAACCGCGCCCTTTGCTCACTCCAACGACGTCGACAAACTTTTCGCCCTCAAAAATCTCAACCAGCACCCGGTCGCCAACCTTCACCGCTCCGTCGCCATCGCCGTCACTCTCAAGCGGCACTTCGCGCATGAACTTCACTGGAGGAAGGTTGTTCTTGGCCAGGTGACCTTGCGCCGGCTTGGTGAGCTTCGACTGCTTAACAAATTCCACCAGTCCGATCTGTGCCGCCTCATAGCCATCTTTCACCGTGAGCTTATGCTGCGTCACCACACAGGGACCAGCTTGCAGCACCGTGACCGGGCGCACATCACCCTTCGAGTCGAACAGTTGCGTCATGCCGACCTTCTTGCCCAGAATGCCCGTAACCTTCGTTGCCATTTCTCTCTCCATGCTCAGCATGGCTCGTCGCTTACGACGGCTATTGGCTGAGGAGCGACTATGCTCTGTAGGGACAGCCGCCCTCGGCTGTCCGGCGGGCGATAGCCCCGCCTCTACTATTTATGTTCCTTGCCGAACGCCTTGATCTCCACATCCACTCCCGCCGGCAGATCGAGCTTCATCAGCGCATCGACCGTCTGCTGCGTCGGCTCGAGAATATCGAGTAGGCGCTTGTGGGTGCGGATTTCAAACTGCTCCCGCGACTTCTTATCCACGTGCGGCGAACGCAGCACGCAGTATTTGTTCTTCATCGTGGGCAATGGAATCGGCCCGGCAATCTGAGCTCCGGTGCGCCGCGCGGTTTCCACAATTTCTCCGGTCGACTGATCCAGAATGCGATAGTCGTAAGCCTTTAACCGGATGCGAATTCTTTCTTTTCCAATCACTTTTCACTCTCTCTAACCCCTCCCGGCATCTCCGGAAGGAAAGAACTTGCGGCAGGATGCAAGCCGCGTTTTTTAAATTCAAAAGTTAAAAGTCAGAATGCAGAATTAAAATCCTGCAATTCCTGGACTTGTTCTTACTTCTGCATTCTTCCTTGCTGACTCCTGCATTTACTGCACAATCTCACTGATCGTTCCCGCACCCACCGTGTGTCCGCCTTCGCGAATCGCAAACCGCAAACCCTTCTCCATTGCCACCGGCGTGATCAACTCAATCACCAGGCTCACGTTGTCTCCCGGCATCACCATCTCCGTGCCCGCCGGCAACTCCGCCACTCCCGTCACATCCGTCGTTCGCAGATAGAACTGTGGACGGTATCCCTTGAAGAACGGTGTATGTCTTCCACCTTCTTCTTTGGTCAGAATGTAGACTTCCGCCTTGAACTTGGTGTGCGGAGTAATCGATCCACCCTTCGCCAGCACCATGCCGCGCTCCACATCTTCTTTCGCAATGCCGCGCAACAAAAGTCCTGCGTTGTCGCCCGCCATGCCCTCATCGAGCTGCTTCTTGAACATTTCCACGC
>JBAUVJ010000210.1:0-8091 GCA_049583165.1 Candidatus Sulfotelmatobacter sp.
GGCGGCATTTCGGAGGCGCTGGTGACCACGGCTTTCGGCTTGCTGGTCGCTATTCCCGCCGTCATGATGTTTAACTATCTCACCGGTCGGGTGGAAGCGTTCGATGTGGGGATGGACAATTCGTCGAGCGAATTGATCGACTACTTCCTGAAGCGGCGGGATGTTCGCCGCACATAGGTCCAGCAGCCTGTTAGGGGCGGACCTCCGCGATGAGTTGCTTTGTCCGGCGCTGGAATAAATCCAGCGCCGGCCTTCCCGTTCTCGCGGAAACTTGGAAGTACAGGAGATTCACGCTATGTCAATGGCAACACGAAACGAAGGCGCCAAGGTCAACTCCGACATCAATGTAACTCCGATGGTGGACGTGATGTTGGTGCTGCTGATCATCTTCATGGTGATCACGCCCATGTTACAAAAAGGTATCAGCGTGGACATGCCAAAAGTAAACAACCCCACGCCGATGGCCGATGCGGACAAAGAAGATGCGCTGCTGGTATCCATCATGCGCGACGGCACGGTTTACTTCGGCACCGACAAAATTGCGGTGGACACTTTGACTGGCAAGGTGAGGGATCGCCTGACCAACCGGACCGACAAACGGGTCTACGTGAAGGCAGACGCCCGCGCTCACTTCGGGAATGTGGTCCAGGTGGTGGACGCAGTACGCGCCGCAGGAGTGGATGACCTGGGCCTGCTCACTGACCAGAGGAAGAGCACTCCAAGCGCTCCAAACGCTCCGCCCGCCACGCCGGCGAGTGGGCAATAGAGGAGATCGAACTTATGAGTATGGCAATGGGTTCGGGCGGGGGTCAAAGCGCGAATATTAACGTTACTCCGCTCATTGATGTGCTACTGGTGCTGCTCATCATTTTCATGGTGATCACGCCGCTGACGCCGAAGGGTTTGGACGCGCTGGTGCCTCAGCCGCCTCCGCCCAACGCGCCTAAAAACAACACGCCCGACCGGACGATCGTAGTGCAGTTGATCGACCGCGGCGCCGGCCAGGATCCGGGCTTGAAGATCAACAACGAAGACGCCACCTGGGACAATCTGCAAGGCCGTCTGGCTGACATCTATAAAACCCGCGCGGAGAAGGTCATGTTCGTGAAGGGGGACGATCCGATTCCCTTTGCCGATGTGGCCAACGTGATCGATATCGCGCATGCCGCGGGCGTGGACAAAGTCGGTCTGATTACGGCGAAGATCGAAGCCGGCGGCTAGACGCCGGCTTTGCATTCAAAGGTTCGCGTTCAGAGAATCGCCCGGAAGAACGCCGCCTATCGCATTCAGTCGCGCACGGATTCCCGGTTCCCGTGCTGCGCCTGCCAGCGCTTGTCAAATTGCTGTCTCTGGGCCTAGGATGCTGTGGCAAGGGAGACTTATACTGCAATGAATAAATCGATTCGACTGCTCACGCTGGCGGCCGCGATGCTGGCGATCCTATCTTCGCTAGGCTGTAGCAAGCTGCGCGCCCGCGACCAGCTCAATAAAGGCGTCACAGCTTACAAGAACGCCAAGTATGAGGAAGCCATCGACCACTTCCAGCAGGCCGTCGCCCTCGACCCAAGCCTGATTAACGCCAAAATGTATTTGGCCACGGCGTTCGCCCAGCAGTACATTCCCGGCGCGGATACGCCGGAGAACAACAACATGGCGCAGCAGGCGATCGAGCAATACCAGAAAGTGCTCGACATGAATGCGGCGCGGGACCAGAAGGTGAACTCCGCCAAGGGCATCGCCTATCTCTACCTGAACATGAAGAAGTTCGACGACGCCAAAAAGTTTTACCGAATGGCTGGCGACCTCGATCCCAACGATCCCGAGCCGTATTACTCCGTTGGTGTGATCGACTGGACGGCCTGCTACCAGCCGCGTATGGAAGAGCGCGCCAAACTCGGCCTGAAGCCGGATGAGAGCCTGAATCCTAAGAACAAAGATCAGAAAAAAGTTTGCGCCGAGCTGAAAGAGAAGAACGGTCCCTCCATCCAGGAGGGTATCGATAGCCTGAATAAGGCGATCCAGCTTCGTCCGGACTACGACGATGCCATGGCCTATCTGAACCTGATGTACCGGGAAAAGGCCGACGTGGAATGCGACGACCTCGCTGCCCGCCAGGAAGATCTGAAAACCGCCGATCACTGGGTGGATGAAACTCTCAGCACCAAGAAGGCTAAAGCTGAGAAGCAGCCCGGACAGCAAGGCATTACCATGGATCAGCCGAAGTAATCAAGGCTTGCTGTAGAGCTTTACTACCACCTGCGGAAATTGTGCTTTTTCAACGTGCGGGAAAAACTCGCCTAAAACCTGGTTGAGCATCAGTGTCGTGGCATCGGGATGGCCTGAATTTTCGTTGCTCATGAGTACCAGCCAAACCCTTGAGTAGCGGCTAACTATTGATTTCACGAACTCAGGGCTAGGCTTGCCCGTGAAGTCACGGTAGTCGAGCCAATCGCCGTGGCGTGGATACATGATCTCTGGGCCTTCCTCACCCACTCGTGGCGCCTGGCTAGCGCGAATCGATTTGAAAAATTCGTAGGGCACGCGCGCCTCGGCGATGTGAAAAAGAATGGCATCTCCGGGTTGCGCCTGATCGAGGATGTAGTTCGACGCTGCCTGCGAGCCGTCGCGCTCAAGATCGAAATCGTGATGGTAGTAGGAAAACGTTCCGTTCAGCGAAAGCAGAAGTATGGTTGCCAGAGTTACGGCGAACAGCCATGTGCGCAGCCGCGCCAGACCAGCCGCTGCCAGGATTACCAACGCGGGCAGGCAGAAGATGAAATAGCGGCCTAAGAATAGAGGGCGCGCCAAAGAGAGTACGACGGTTACTGCTACCGGGAACAGGAGCCAGACCCACAGGAAGCGAAGCCCCCCCGCGCTCCATTTAATATCCGTGCGCAACGCCCACGTGATTTTTCCTGATGGTATGGCCGTGACCGCGCAAGCGACGGCGTAAAGCAGCAGAAGAATGAATCCATGATTGCCGGAAATACGCTCTGCGAAATCGAGCAGGTCGCCGATGCCGGGACGTTGAATCCATCGAATGGGACCTGCGCCAGTCTTTGCGGCAAAGATGAGCAAGGGCAACGAACCAATACCGATCCAGAGCCATGCGCGGCGCAGAGCTTGAAAGCTATCGTGCTCTTGCGTTCGATCGTGCCGACGCACTGATAACCGATGTGCCGCTACCAACAGCACGGC
Source organism: Candidatus Sulfotelmatobacter sp. (assembly GCA_049583165.1). Taxonomy (GTDB): domain Bacteria; phylum Acidobacteriota; class Terriglobia; order Terriglobales; family Acidobacteriaceae; genus Sulfotelmatobacter. The sequence goes on from JBAUVJ010000210.1 coordinate 3,199, forward strand.
GTAGAGATGAGAGTAGACCGCAAGAATGCTGGTGAAGATGTATACCCTGCGATTACGGTGCGAAAAATCTGGCAGCGCTGCTACGAAAAATCCGCTCGACAGTGTGGCCAGCAAAACGAACAGTGAGTAGCTGCGTGCCTCCTGCGCGTAGCGAATGTGATAGGCGTTACAGCTTATGAGCGCAACTGCGATCAGCGCCGCACGCCGGTCAAATAGCCTGTGGGCGAGCCAAAAAATAGCTGGCAGAGTCGCCAGAGAAATAATCACCGACAAGCTGCGAATAAAAAACGGGCTGGAGCCGAAGTGCAGCCATCCACGCAGCAGCAGGTAGTAGAGCGACATATTGGCTTCCCGCCGCCAGAGCAGACATGCGGAGTCGTGCCAGCTGAGCCGCGCGACTTCCACACTGAAGCATTCGTCAAACCAGAAGGGTTTTCGCGCGAGAAAAAGAAAGCGCAATACGGCAGCGGCTGCGGCCAGCAAGGTTAGAGTAAACGCTGAACTGCGCGTCCAGAGCGGCTGTGTCGAGTAATTAGCCGGCGAGGAGGCGTCTTCTTGCTTTGCGGCATTCACGGGCGTCTCTGAAGTTGGCACGCTGGATCTTCTCGCAAGTGTGCGGAATCCAAATGATATATGCTAAGAATGCCCGCCGTTACATGAGCAGGTGCGACGAGCATGACAAGCGGGTGTCCTGCATATCTGGTTCGCAGGATGAGTGTAGCGTCATTGGAGACTTCGCCGCGCAAGGCCGCCGCTACTGAGCTCACAACCGCTGGGAGTGACCGGTGGCGGGGATGCGTGTCTGTGATTGTTCCCGTCTACAATGAGGTCTCGCATGTGGAAGAGTTACTGCGGGCGATCCATGCGTCTCCGGTGAAAAAAGAAATCATCATCGTGGACGATGGTTCCACGGACGGTACGCGCGAGAAACTTCAGGCTATGCCGCTCGCGGAGAATGTAACCGTAGTTTTTCATGAAAAAAATTACGGGAAGGGCGCGGCGATACGGACGGCGCTGGCCTACGCGCGCGGGGAATATCTTTTGATTCAGGATTCCGATCTCGAGTACGACCCGCAGGACTATCCGGCCTTGCTGCGGCCACTGGAACAGTGCGAGGCAAATGTGGTGTACGGCGTTCGTCCCGACCGGCCGGAGCGTGGGCTACGATTTTTTCTGGGCGCAAAGCTCTTGACGCATCTCGCAAATTTGCTTTACCGGGTGGGTATTCACGACGAGGCCACGTGCTACAAAGTTTTTCGCCGGTCGTTGATTGCAACGATTGATTTAGAGTGCCGTCGTTTCGAGTTCTGTCCGGAGATGACTGCGAAGATCTGCCGATTGGGGGAGACGATTGCCGAGGTGCCCATCCGTTACACGCCGCGTTCGGCGGGCGAAGGCAAGAAGATTCACCACTCGGATGGCTGGGTCGCGATCTGGACGCTGTTGCGCTACCGCTTCGGCGGCAGAGCCCGGTGGACAAAGGCAGCCCCTGCGACGGAAAAATTACTAGCGCCATTTCCCGTGAGTTCTGTTCGACTGCCGCTGGAATAATCAAGACGCTTTGCTAGCGGCGGTTGATCGCCTGTTACACTTCCGCTCGATGGAAAAATCCTCGCCGCCGCCGATTCCCCGGTCGATTTTATGGCTCGTCATCTCATCGTTTGTTCTGCAAGTGGCGATGATCGGCGTGTTCCGCGAATATCACACGCGCCCGCAGGAAGATCATTTTGCTTTTGGTTGGGAGATGGGACGGGTTGCGCGCTCGATCGCATTAGGACAAGGCTTCAGCAATCCGTACGGGGGCAATACTGGAGCAACGGCGTGGGAGCCTCCGCTTTATCCGTACTTGATGGCGGGGGTCTTCAAACTTTTCGGTATTTACAGTGTTGCTTCGGCGTGGGTTCTGCTGACGATCAATAGCCTCTTCGCCGCGCTTACGACTCTGCCGATTTTTTTAATTGCGCGCAGAACGTTCGGCGAACGTGCAGCGGTGTGGTCGGCATACGGATGGGCGCTCAATCCTTACATTTGGTACTGGTCGATCCACTGGATTTGGGACACGACGTTCACCCCGCTTCTCCTGAGTGCGATCTTTCTCCTGGCGCTCGAATTGCAGCAATGGCGGGGGCTGAGAGGTTGGGTGATATTTGGCGGCCTATGGGGAATGGGTGCTCTGGCCAATCCGTCGATGCTGGCATTCCTGCCGTTCTGCGGGCTTTGGATATGGCGGCGGAGATTTAAGAATGGCCTGCCTTCGGTAGCGGGAGTTGTACTGTCGGCGGTGATTTTCTTTCTCATACTCTCGCCGTGGCTCATCCGAAATTATGAAGTGTTCGGTCGATTCGTTTTTCTGCGCGACGATTTTGGGCTCCAGTTCCGCCTGGGCAATTCAAAAGGCGCGGAAGGCATGCTGATGGCCTACCTTCAGCCCAATCTCAATAAACTTGAGTTTGAGAAGTTTCAACGCATGGGCGAGCTGGCTTACGCCGAAGACTGCAAGCGGGTCGCCTTTGAATGGGTCCGGGAAAATCCTCGGCAGTTTATCGTGATCAGCCTGAGGAGATTTTTCTATTACTGGGACGGCGTGCCCAAAGCTACCGACAGCATTGCGCCGTGGGATTTTCGCAACTCGCTGTTTCTGGCATGGTCGGTGCTTTCTATCTGGGGTGCGGGTCGAGCGGTGCGGGGAAGAGTTCCGGGAGCGTGGCTTTTCGCGGGACTCATGCTCACCTATCCGACCACTTACTATTTTGTGTTTCCGCATGCGCGTTACCGTCATCCCATTGAGCCCGAGCTGATTATTCTGGCGGTATTTTTGTTGCTGCAGACTGGCACGCGACGCCGCGCGCAGGCATGAACGCCGGCCAACTGAATCTCCGGTAGAATCGAAAGTTCGTCGAGTTGTTGGTTTGGGCCGCAAGGATGTTCAAGAAAATTCTCATTGCCAACCGGGGCGAGATTGCGGTGCGCATTCTGCGCGCGTGCCACGAGATGGGAATCGCCGCAGTGGTGGTTTATTCGGATGTGGACCGCGCCGCGCTGCATGTGCGCAAAGCAGATGAAGCGTATCCGATCGGGCCCGCGGATGCGTCCGAATCGTATCTCAATATTTCTAAAATTCTTGACGTCGCAAAACGCTCGGGGGCCGATGCTATCCATCCGGGATACGGATTTCTATCCGAGAATGCAAAGTTCGCGCGGGCTTGCGCCGATGCGGGGGTGAAATTCATTGGCCCGACGGCGGCCGCGATGGACGCGATGGGGTCGAAGACCCGGGCACGGCAAGCCATGGAGAAGGCTGGCGTGCCGTTCGTGCCCGGAACTTCGCGGGGCGTGGCCTCGCTGGAAGAGGTGGAGCAAGTCGCGGCGCGAGTCGGCTATCCCGTGATGTTGAAGGCGGCAGCGGGCGGGGGCGGCAAAGGCATGCGGCTGGTGCAGGGGCATGGGGAACTGAAATCATCGCTCGAGGCGGCGCGCAGCGAGGCCGAGCGTTCCTTTGGCGATGGCGAAGTTTACATTGAGAAGGCGATTCTCAATCCGCGGCACATCGAGATGCAGGTGCTGGCCGATGAACATGGCAATACCGTCTATCTCGGAGAACGCGAGTGTTCTTTACAACGGCGCCATCAGAAAGTTCTGGAAGAAGCTCCCTCACCGGTGGTCGATCCTGAGATGCGGCGCCGCATGGGCGAAGTTGCGGTTCGGGTGGCGCGGGCGGCGGCTTACACCAATGCGGGGACCGTCGAGTTCCTGGTGGATGGGCAAAAGAATTTTTATTTCCTGGAGATGAACACACGATTGCAAGTGGAGCATCCGGTGACGGAACTGATCACAGGACTGGATCTTGTTCATCTCCAGATTCGGATTGCGGCCGGGGAGAAGTTGCCATTTGCGCAAGAGGATGTACAGATTCGCGGTCACGCCATTGAATGCAGGATTTACGCCGAGGATCCGGATAACAAATATTTTCCTAGCCCGGGCAAGATCTCGTTACTGCTGACGCCTTCAGGGCCTGGAATCCGGCACGACAGCGGGATTTACGAAGGCTGGCAGGTTCCAATCGATTACGATCCGCTGCTGGCAAAGCTTATCGGATATGGCTCCGATCGCGAGCAGGCCATCTCGCGGCTGACTCGCGCTCTGGGCGAATATTTTGTGGGCGGGATTAAGACCAATCTTTCGTTGTTCCGCCGTATCCTGCGCGATGCGGATTTTCGCGCAGCGAAACTCGATACCGGATTTCTCGACCGGATGTTGAAACGGAGTGAAGATAAAGCGGTCGATTCGAAATCGGCGGAGGTAGCGGCAATTGCGGCAGGAATCTTTGCCGCGCTTGGAGCAACGGCGACCGGCACGAGCAACGGCTTGGGCGGCAACGAATGGCCAACCGAGAAAGCGCCTTCAAACTGGAAGAGTACTGGGCGACGTGAAGGGCTACGCTGACTCTCAAGGAATAGACGCGGAACAGTGGCTAGTGGTTTCCCATGATCTACGAAGTGACTATCGACGGGAAGAATTGCCGGGTTGAACTCAACCGCGCGGATGGGCGCTGGGCTTGCCGTTTGGATGGGCGGGAGTTGAAGGTGGATGCGGCACTGGCCAGGCCAGATGTGCTCTCGCTGCGAATTGGAAACTTCGCGTATGAGGCCAAGTTGGAGCGGGTCGCCAACGATTTGCATGTGTGGGTGGGCAGCGCGCGTTTCGTTGCCGAGGTTCGCGACCCTCGCTCCCTGCGCGGCCGCGCGCGCGCGGGGGACGATCATGGTCCGAAGAAAATCGTCGCTTCCATGCCGGGCAAGGTCGTTCGCCTGCTGGTGCGCGCGGGAGAGGAAGTGGAAGTCGGCGCAGGCGTGGCTGTGGTGGAAGCGATGAAAATGCAGAACGAGATTAAAT
>JBAUVJ010000211.1:0-4499 GCA_049583165.1 Candidatus Sulfotelmatobacter sp.
GAGTATCAGCGGTCTGCGCGAAAGACGCGCCAAGAAATAAAAACACCCACACCAGATGTTTCAATCGTTATCTCCTGAGCGCCGAATTGTAGCAGGACAAAATCCTATCGACACCGCCTCGATCACCCATTAATCTTGGCCTCGCGCATCTGCTTCACCGCCGTCTCCGAACTCACCGGCGAGTAATATACCTCCTTAAAAGTGTAAGACCGCGCCTTGGTGGCAAGCACCGGCATGATCTCAATATGCCAGTGGTAGTCATCGTCGATCGTCTTCCAATACCCCAAAGTCTTCGAAGGATGCAGGCTGTTGGGCGAAGTGTGCAGCGCCAGATGGAAATCCTCCGTGACTGTGCGCACCCGTTGCAGCGTGCGCCGCAACAATGCAGCTAAATTTGTCCGCAGCCCCGGCTTCAACAATCCCGTGCGCTCGAATGACGCCTCGTGATTTCGCGGCAGAATCCAGGTCTCATATGGCACCCGCGGAGCGTACGGGCCGAGCGCAACATAATCCCCGCGCGCCTCGATCACCCGCGCCGCCTGCCGCTCCTCCTGCGCCAGAATGTCGCAAAATACACACCGCTCTTTACTTACATAATATTCGCGTCCCGCGCGCAGCTCATAGAGCACGCGCCGCGGAACGAACATGGTTGCCGTAATCTGAGATGCAGGATGGCTGAATTCCTGTCCCGCATTCTTCCCGTAATCCTTGAAAAAACTCACATACTTGATGCGCGGGTCGCGCTTAAGGTCCATGATCCGTTCAGCCGCAAGCCGCAGGAGCTGCCCGATCTCATCGTCACTGGCGTTCCACAAATGGCGGTCATGCCGCGGATTCTCCACCAGCACTTCGTGTGCGCCCACCGAGCTCATGCAGTCGTAAATGCCATCCCCGCGCCGCCCCGGCTCGCCTTCAATGTGGTACAGCGGAGTTGGATGCACCACCGATCTGGTAGACCAGGCCCCCGCGCTGGGAATCGCGGAAATTACTTGCGTGCCGCCGACAGCATCCGGGCAGAAACGGCAGCCCGTCTCCGGACGCGAACTCTCGACTGGATCGTCCCCCGTAATGACCCAGGAACGAGTGATGGGATCTTTGCGCAGCTCCATGTGTTAGGTAAACACTGTGGCAGAAGCCCCGTCAACTATCATTCCGAAACTACGATTTTGTTTTTTGCGCGAGCCGCGCAAAAGCATCCGCGCAGCTTTGTTATAATCCGCGCCAAGCCCTCTGTCCGACTCCGAGAATGACCGAGCCCTCCACTCCGCTAATGCGGCAATATGCCGCCGTCAAAAAAGAGCACCCCACCGCGCTGCTTTTTTTTCGTCTCGGAGACTTCTACGAACTTTTTTTCGACGACGCCATCGTCGCCGCCAAGGAACTCCAGATCACGCTGACCTCACGGAACAAAGAGAAAGGCATCGCCGTCCCCATGTGCGGAGTTCCTCACCACTCCGCCGAAGGCTACATTGGCAAACTGATCCACAAAGGCTTCAAAGTCGCCATCTGCGAACAAATGGAAGACGCCCGTCTGGCCAAAAAACACATCGGCGCAAAACTCGTGCGCCGCGAGGTAACGCGAGTCGTCACGCCCGGCACGGCAGCAGATTCGCTCCTTGGTTCAGACGAAAATAATTTCCTCGCCGCTCTCGCGCAAGTTGGCGACCGCGTAGGCTTCGCAGCCCTCGATCTTTCCACCGGAGAATTTCGCGCCACGGAATTTTCCGGAGATGGTGCGCTGCGCCGGGTGCAGGAAGAATTGGAGCAACTGCGCCCGAAAGAACTTCTGTATGGTTCGGCCGCGCCGCTCTTCGATGCTCAAATCAATTTAGAAAAACTCAATCAGGAAAAAATCAGCCGAGAAAAACCCGATCGTCCATCTCCTCAGTCTCGCGCATCCGCTGCCACGTGCACCGAAACTCCCCTCGACGATTGGATATTTTCGCCCGACCATGCCATTCCGCTGCTCGAGAATCACTTCGGAGTTTTATCGCTCGAAGGCTTCGGCCTCGCCGGACGCACCGCCGCCGCCGCCGCCGCCGGAGCAATCCTTTATTATGTTCGCTCCACTCAGCGCGGAGCTCTCGATCACGTCGATCGCATCGGCTGGTATGAGCGGCAGAACTGTCTCGTGCTCGATGCAGTCACCGTTCGCAACCTGGAGCTGATCGAACCGCTTTTCGCTGGAACCGACGCCGGCGTTACTCTATTTCGCTCCATCGATGCCGCGGTCACTCCCATGGGCAAGCGCCTCTTGCGTGCCTGGCTGCTGCGCCCGTCGCTCGATCTCGCAGAAATCAACTCCCGGCTGGACGCAGTCGATGCTGGCGTAAAAGAAACCATCGCGCGTGAAGAACTACGCCGTGCCCTCGATGGAGTCCTCGATCTGGAACGCCTTCTCAGCCGCGTAACTCTGGAAACGGCGAACCCGCGCGATGTACTGGCCCTTGCCGCATCGCTCGCCAAAATTCCCGCAATCAAAGCCGCGCTGTCGCGATTGCCCACAGAACGCCTGAACACCCTGCACGCATCGCTCGACGAACTCAGCGACCTGCGCAACCGCATCCAAACCACAATCGTGCCCGAGCCTCCACTCACCTTTGCCGATGGCGGAGTCATCTCCGCAAACGTAGACCGCGATCTCGACGAATTGCGCGACCTCTCCCGCAACAGCAAGCAGGTCCTGGCGCAGATCGAGCAGCGCGAGCGCACTCGCACCGGAATCACCTCGCTCAAGGTAAAGTTCAACTCCATCTTCGGCTACTACATCGAGGTGTCAAAACCGAACCTACACCTCGTTCCGCAGGATTACGAGCGCAAACAAACCCTCGTCGGCGCCGAACGCTTCACCACCCCCGAATTGAAAGAATACGAAACCAAAATTCTCGACGCGCAGGAAAAGATTGTCGAGATCGAGCGCCGCCTGTTCACCGAATTGCGCACCGCCATCGCCGCCGAAGCGAAGCACATCCGTCAAACCGCCCTGGCCTTGGCTGAAGTCGACGTCCTCGCCTCCCAAGCCCACATCGCCGCGTTGCGCAATTACTGCCGTCCACAATTTCTGCCCACCAGTCATGAGAACGCTCAGCAGAACACTGGCGATCTCGAAATCGTCGACGGACGCCACCCCGTGATCGAGCAGCAGGAAATGTCCGGCGGCACCGAGCGCTTCGTCCCTAACGATCTTTATTTGAACGCCTCCACCCATACCATTCTTCTGCTCACCGGTCCGAACATGGGCGGCAAGTCCACGTATTTGCGGCAAACTGCGCTGATCGTAATCCTGGCGCAGATGGGCTCATTCGTTCCCGCGCGTTCGGCACGCCTCAGCGTGGTCGACCGCGTCTTCACCCGCATCGGCGCTAGCGATAATCTTGCCCGCGGCCGCTCCACTTTCATGGTCGAGATGACCGAAACCGCAGCCATCCTGCACACCGCCACCGCACGATCTCTCATCTTGCTCGATGAAGTTGGACGCGGCACTTCGACTTACGACGGCCTCGCCATTGCCTGGGCCGCAGTTGAATATCTGCACGCCCGCGTGCGCGCCAAGACTCTCTTCGCCACGCATTATTTCGAGCTAACCGAACTGGCCGACCAACTCACCGGGGTGAAAAACTATCACGTCTCGGTGAAAGAAACCGGGGGCGGGATCGTCTTTCTGCGCAAGGTCGAGCCCGGAGCCGCCGACCGCAGCTACGGCATCGAGGTCGCCAAGCTGGCGGGTTTGCCGAATGAAGTAATCACACGCGCCCGTGAAGTGCTCACCGAACACGAGTCCGCCGAGCGCGAACTCACCGAGCATCTCTCGCCCGGCGCCACTCCTCCGGCCACGCAGTTGACCATCTTCACCCCGCTCTCGCAGCCGGTTTTGGAAAAACTGCGTGCGGTAGACTTAAACTGTCTCACGCCGCTCGAAGCGCTGAACCTGCTGGCGGAGTTGAAGAAAGAAATCTGATATGCCCGCCCGCAGCCAACGCTCCAGCACGAAGCAGAACCCAGGCCAACTCCTGATCGTCGGCTTCGACGGCACCGAGATGACGCCGCGCCTCACCGCCCTGCTAACCCGCCTGCAACCAGCCGGAGTGATTCTGTTCGCGCGCAATATAAAAAGTCCCGAGCAAACCTCGCGCCTTCTGCGCGATTGCCAGAAGTGCGTGTCCACGCCGCTGCTTACCTGCGTCGATCTCGAAGGCGGCAGCGTGGACCGATTTCGCGACGTGCTCGGCCCTGCACCCTCAGCCGCTGAGGTCTTCTCCACCGGCAACCGCAAACTTTTCCGCAGACACGGCCAGCTCATCGGAGAGAACTGCCGCGCTCTCGGATTCAATGTCGACTTCGCTCCCGTCCTCGATCTCGCCTTCGACGCCTCGCGCGGCGTGATGAGCACGCGAGCAGTCTCGGCGAACCCGCGCGAAGCAGTATTCTACGCCCGTGAATTTCTTGCCGGACTGCGCGCCGCGCGTGTCCTGGGATCTGGAAAGCACTTCCCCGGCCTT
>JBAUVJ010000212.1:0-4903 GCA_049583165.1 Candidatus Sulfotelmatobacter sp.
TTTTTAAGCTGAAGAAGAACGGCAGGATCAATAGAAACTGGTTTTAATTCCGTTAGCGGCAGCAGGAAGCCCAATCCCGCGCCTGCCAAGGTCGGGCCTGCAACGCTATCCGCTTTTATAGTCGCAAGGGCCTTCAGCAACAGTTCAAGTCCGTACAAGTAAAGCGGAAGTCCATACAACATGACTTTCTTAAACATGGCTGCGAAGTATAGCGCAAATCACCAAACCACACATGTGTAAATACTATTTTTCCGTTTTTCGTATCTTTGTCCAGAGCCGCGCCAAACTCGTTACCGCTTGGAGCCCATAGTGCCCCGTCCAGCACTCGTATTCCCCTGTTGAATCCATCGCCATGCCGTTATCGTGAAATTCATTGCGTGCCGGCGACCCCTCTGTTAGCCTTTTGATGGACCTCTTTTTGATTACTCTGTCGTACCGTCGTCGCGACCGCGTGCCATGTCCGCGGCTCTCGCCACAGTAGAGTCCGAAGCAGCTATCTAAGGAGAATGAATCTTGGCCGCAACCGCAAAGAATCGCATTCTATTTACGTCCGAATCCGTGACCGAAGGCCATCCCGATAAGATCGCCGACCAGATTTCCGATGCCATCCTCGACGCTTGCCTGGCTGAAGATTCCTCCAGCCGCGTCGCCTGCGAAACTCTCACCGCCACCGGCCTGGTCGTCATCGCCGGAGAAATTACCACCAAAGCTTATGTCGATTTTCAGCAGGTCGTCCGCGGCACCGTCCAGTCCATCGGATACGACAATGCCCTCCACGGCTTCGACTGCAACACCTGCGCCGTAATCTCCAGCATCAACAAACAGTCCGGCGACATCGCCATGGGCGTGGACACCGGCGGCGCCGGCGACCAGGGAATGATGTTTGGGTATGCGTGCGACGAGAATTTGGAGTTGATGCCGACGCCGATTTCGTTGGCGCACAAGTTGACGATGCGGTTGTCGCAGGTGCGGAAGAATGGGACGCTTCCGTTTCTTCGTCCGGATGGGAAGTCGCAGGTTACGGTTGAGTACGATGCGAAGGGGAAAGTGGTTCGAGTGGATGCGGTTGTGATTTCGACGCAACATGCGGAGACTGTGGCTAACGATGAATTGCGCGCGGGGATTTTGAAGCACGTGATTCAGGCGGTGATTCCGGCGCACTTGCTCGACGAAGATACGCACTATCACATCAATCCCACGGGACGGTTTGTGATTGGCGGGCCGATGGGAGATACCGGACTCACGGGCCGGAAAATCATTGTCGACACTTACGGTGGGATGGGGCGGCACGGCGGGGGAGCGTTCAGCGGAAAAGATCCGACGAAGGTGGACCGGTCGGCGGCTTACATGGCGCGGCACATTGCGAAGAATATTGTGGCGGCCAAATTGGCGGAGCGTTGCGAAGTGCAACTGGCTTATGCGATTGGCGTGGCGGAGCCGGTGAGCGTGCGGGTTGATACGTTTGGGACGGAAAAAGTCGATCCGGAAATCATTCCGGATTTGATTCGAGCCAATTTCAAATTGACGCCGCGGGGAATTATTGAGTCTTTGGATTTGCGCCGGCCGATTTATAAGAAGACGGCGGCGTATGGACACTTCGGGCGGAATGATCCGGATTTCACGTGGGAAGCAACGGACAAGGCGGCCAAGTTGGCCAGCGCCGCGGGAGTGCGGGAGCCGGCGGGGGCGCGCAAGTAAGTGCCTCAGGGGCTAAAGCCCCACAGGCTATGAAAGCTAACGCGGCGCTGAAGCGCCGCTCTTCCACGGTCACGCTGGCTTTGGAGTTAAGGCCGAAGTTGGATGGTCGGCGATGTGCAGCTCTTTTGATGCACCGAAAGTCTCATGCCCCTAAGGGTAGTTTGGGTGTAGTCAGGTCTAGCACGAAATCGTGTATTCTGGCGGAGTAGCGGCGATCAAATTCTCTTTGCAAATACTAATCAACACAACTGATTAACACACAAATTTTCCAGGATGAAAGCGCCACAGGAGGCGTATGTCAACAGCGGCACAGATTAATTACGACGTGAAAAGTTTAGAGCTGGCGGAACTGGGCAAGAAGCGCATTGAGTGGGCGAACCAGTCCATGAAGGTGCTGCAAATTATCCGCAAGGAATTCATCAAGAACCAGCCGCTGAAGGGAATTCGCATCTCGGCCTGCCTGCACGTGACCGCGGAGACGGCGAACCTGGCGATTTGTTTGCGCGACGGAGGAGCGGACGTGGTGTTGTGCGCTTCGAATCCGCTCTCGACGCAGGACGATGTTTCGGCCAGCCTGGTGCGCGACCAGGGCATTGCGGTTTTCGCCATCAAGGGCGAGGACAACGACACGTACTACCAGCATATTATGTCGGCGATCGATCACAAGCCGCAGATCACGATGGACGATGGCGCCGACCTGGTGACGATTCTGCACACCAAGCGGACGGACAATCTGGACGGCGTGATCGGCGGAACCGAAGAGACGACGACGGGCGTGATCCGGTTGCGGGCGATGGCGAAGGAAGGCGTGTTGAAGTTCCCCATCGTGGCGGTGAACGATGCCGACACCAAGCATCTTTTCGATAACCGCTACGGCACGGGACAGTCGACGATCGATGGCATCATCCGGGCGACGAATTTTCTGCTGGCCGGGTCAAAGTTTGTGGTGGCCGGTTACGGCTGGTGCGGCCGCGGGCTGGCGAGCCGGGCGCGGGGCAACGGCGCGGAGGTGATCATCACGGAAGTCGATCCGACCAAGGCGCTGGAAGCGGTGATGGATGGCTACCGCGTGATGTCGATGACCGAAGCGGCCAAAATCGGCGATGTATTCTGCACGGTCACGGGTAATAAGAGCGTGCTGACCAAGGAACATTTTGACCTGATGAAAGATGGCGCGATCATTTCGAACTCCGGTCACTTCAACGTGGAGATCGATATTCCGGCGCTGGAAAAGATGTCGTCGTCGAAGCGGACGACGCGCACGTTCGTCGATGAATATTCGTTGAAAGACGGGCGCAAGATCAATCTACTGGGCGAAGGACGGTTGATTAACCTCGCCTCGGCGGAGGGACATCCCGCGTCGGTGATGGATATGAGCTTTGCGGACCAGGCGCTGTCGGTGGAGTACATGGTGAAGAATTACAAGTCGTTGCAAAAGACGGTTTACAAAGTTCCCGACGACCTCGACAAGCGGGTGGCGAAGTTGAAGCTGGAGTCGATGGGGATCAAGATCGACCGGCTCAGTCCGGAGCAGGAAGAGTATTTGGCGGGGTGGAGTGAGGGGACGTAAAAGCACTCAGCATTCAGCACTCAGCATTTAGTCGGGACGGGGCGGCTTAGGGCTGCCCCGTTTGCTTTTGGGGAGGCAGTCAAAGCTTCTCAGTGTAGCTTCATTCGATGTTTTGGCCCACCAGCAATTTTCTTTCGGGATCCTGTTTTAGGGCAAAACTCCACGGACCCGTCGCGTTCAAGAGCGAGTCGCGAATGGCTGCCTTAAAACCTTCATCGGGCGATTCCAGCACCGCGCATACTGCCTTGAATAGTTCAGTCGTCGGGAGGAGGCAAAATCGGTTTCTCGCAGCTCCGCGTTGGGCATGGTCAGTGAACTGGTTTTGCCGTTCAGTCGCCTCCGGCGGCAGCTGCCGGAAGCCGTTGCCGATGAGGATTCCCTTGTGCTCCCTTCCTTCTAGCGCCTCAGCTTCGATGTAATCGAGTAACTGCCTATACTTATCCACGTCTATTGGTCCGTCCGACCCCTCGACCTCCCCTAGCGCTGTCCGCCCTGACACGGGTTCCTCCGCTTGAACGTCCCACTCGCCCTCGTATTCCTCCGGCTCCGCAACGGCGAATCCGAGCAGGGTGAGCGCTGACCGAACGACCGGCTCTAGCACGGCTTTGCCGTAACTGAAGAGCAGTCTGACGTATTTTTGCAATTCATCGCGGCTACTGTTTAAGGCGGCGATCTGAATCGCAATCTCTTCGCTCCTCTTTGTGAGAGCCGCGATTTGCCCGTCATAGGCATTTGCGCCAGGGACTGAGATATCTTGAATCCACATGGGAGCATCAATTTCGGTGATCTTATTGAAATGTGCAGTTATTACTTTATAGAATGCAGCCCCGGTGCGCTCTGGTGGGACGCTGTCAGGCAGCGGCAGAAAGCAGATCCTGCCCTCAGCAACTGCGAATTCCACAGCGATTGGATATCCTGCAGAATCTACAGCGAAAATTGTTCCGCGGTTCGTCTCTACCTGCTCTTCGGATGCAGATAAATGAGCCTCGAAGCGAAGGGCGCCCCTAAGCACCTGGAAATATGCCGCGGACGCGCCGCGCGCCGAACGCACGAGCTTTACCTGGGAGCCTGTGCCGTACAGAACCGTACTCCTAACGAGTCCCGCAGAGGCGGGAGCAGCTGCCGACAAGAGCCCGTACCTATTGCTAAAGCCCATCGCGACCTGTTCATCGGGACGAAGGAAGCACACAACTATTCCCCCTTTCCTGTGCACCAAGTCACGAATTTCCCCCTGCCGCCGCAGAAAGGCCGGCTGCGCAATCGCATCGCTGCTCAATCCAGCTAGATCGCAGACGAAAGCATCGAAGTCACTGATCGAGATGGGATCGTTGAGGCTGTTAAGGCTTGACATCGAGCCGTGAGTGGCAGCCATGCGGTAATTGAGTACGCGGAGTTTCATCGTCGTCACTCCATTCCACCGAGACATAATTCTACTTCGCTTGTCCTCACCTGCGCGACGGTGTCCTGCCGCTCGAGATTTCATGGCTGCCAACGAAACACCGTGATGAGTACAGAATAACGGAGCCTCCACTGCACCATCGTTGGTGGGATGGTTTTGGTCGGGATGACAGATTTTTTTCGAGGGTGGACCTCAGCGGCTGAAGCCGCGTTCTTCTATTCATTGCTGATTTGGCA
>JBAUVJ010000213.1:0-19582 GCA_049583165.1 Candidatus Sulfotelmatobacter sp.
TATATTTATCATTTGCTTACGTGAGTCTAAATCCTGGTTTCCGGCGGCAATTCGGGGCTTGCCGACTCATGAAAATACCGAAAATCATATATACAATCTGTAAAAGAACATTTTGTTTGTTATCAAAACGCGTTAGTTCGTGGCATGGGGCTTCGCCTTAGATAGGCATCGGACGAGTTCTTATTTTGACGGAGAGGAAGAGTCAGAAATCGGATTTGAAGGTGTAGTATCCCGCTCGGTGGCGTACGCGGTAGATGGCGGAATCGGGAGGGCCGGAGACGCTGACCTGGATGCGCCGGAACTGGGAGTTCGATGTCCGCTGCGAAGGATAGTAGGCCAGCAAGTACTGAGTCCGGAGTTCGTCGCTGATCTGGCGGAAGGCGTCGTCGAGCTGCGACATGGAGGTGGCATAGTAGTACCTGCCGCCTGTGTCTTCGGAGAGTTGGATCAGCGCATGTTCGCCCCCGGTTTCGCGGCCAGCGCTGCTCTCGATCGGGACCACGATGATGCTGTAAACAATCCCTTCGGCCTCTTCTGCGGCACGCACTGCCTCTTTGTAATCCACCTTACTGACCGTATCGCCACCATCGGTAATGAGCACCAAGACCTTTCGTCCCTGGCGGCGGTCGAGCGACCGCGAAGCCAGATAGACGGCGTCGAACAACGCCGTGGCCGCGCCCAGCTGGATGTGGTCAATTCCGTCGTCGATTCTTTTCAAGTCGGATGTATACGACGTGGATTGCAGCACCGTCTCGCTAAATCCAAATACCGATAGTGCGTCAACCGGCCTCATAATCGCGCGCGCAAAGCGCTTGGCCGAGGCTTGCTCCAGGGGCAAGTCGTGCCTCGTACTCAGGCTGGTATCGATAGCCAGCGCGATGGAAAGCGGCACGGCGGATTCCTTGTCGAACACGGAAATGGTCTGATCGCGTCCGTCCTCTTGCAGCGTGAAGTTCTCTTTCTTGAGTCCGGCGACCGGCCCTCCCTGGGCGTCCGTCACGGTAACGAAGACGTTCACCAGCTTCACATCGACTTTGAGCGTCGGGGGCGCATCGCTTGATTGCTTTTGAGAAGACGGCTGCTGAGCCTGAGACACAGTGCAGGCCATCAGAAGCACAATCAAAGTTGCAGATTTTCTCATTCGCGATTTTTCATTCGCCGACAGGAAGTGTACTTTTCGATTTTGGCGATTCCGATCTTGAAGCGGTCCTCATGCGAGCCGCCGCGCCCTTCACTTAGATGCGCCATCCAGTGCCGGGCTGCCCCGGCTCGCGGAATTTGCTCGGGGAATTTCGGCGGGAAATGGTTCTCCATCCGCCCAAATGGCGCCGTCCTCAAAATATTCTTTCTTCCAGATGGGAACCGTGCGCTTGAGTGTGTCAATCAGCCAGCGGCACGCATCAAAGGCCGCCGCCCGGTGGGCGGATGACACCGCAATCAGCACACTGGTCTCGCCGATGTTGAGCCTCCCTACCCGGTGCACCAATGCAACATCACGGACCTGGAATTGTTGCATCGCCCTTTGAACTAGATCCTCCATCTGTTGCCGCGCCATCTCCTCATAGGCCTCGTAATCAAGGTGGAGCGTCCTGCGGCCGCGCGTTTGGTTTCGGACAATACCTTCAAAAATAACGACCGCGCCGTCATCGCTTCTCTTAATGCCTGCGAGCAAACGCGACGTGTCGATGGTCTCGCGGACAATCGAGATGTAGCCCGTGGGCTGCCTGTCTTCCGACCCACCGCTCACGGGCGGCAGCAGCGCCACTTCATCGTCAGATTTGAGCCCTGTCTCCATCCCCGCATATCGCTGATTCACAGCAACTGCCAGGGAAGCAAGGCAGGCCTCCAGCTGCGGAAAGCGCTTCGCACAATCTGAAAGCACATCGCCGACCGTTGATTGATCCGGCAGCTCCAGCGTGTCGCTAGACTTTCCCGCGAGATCTTTCAAGATGCCGAAAAAGAGGATGCGCACGCGCATAGAACAGAAGAAGTGGGCTCACCCATCAGTTCCGAGCCCACCCAGAGTTTACCCGAGCCGGCCTGCTCCAGCGCAAACGCAATGCGCAGAAAAAAGCCAGCTCCCTGGCGGGAGCTGGCGACTGAGATTAACTATTACTTTCGCATTACGCTTGCGCGAATGCCTTGTCGTGAACCTCGGGTTGCGTGCTCAACAGCTTTGCAGCCGCAGACTCCGCCACTTCCGGCAGAGAAACTCGCAGCGCCTCATCAATCGTCTTTACATAATGAATACTGAGATTGCCGAGTTGCTCCTTGGTGAGGTCCTCGTCAACGTTCATTTTATTTTCCGCGGGCAGAATCACATCTGTGACTCCAGCGCGCTTGGCAGCCAATACTTTTTCTTTAATGCCACCAACCGGCAAGACGTTGCCGCTTAGCGTGATCTCGCCTGTCATCGCCAGCAACGGACGAATGCGATGTCCCGTCAGCAATGACACAAGTGTAGTTGCCATGGTTACGCCCGCAGAAGGACCATCCTTCGGAATCGCCCCCGCCGGCACGTGCATGTGAATATCATGGTCTGCGAAAAAGTTTTCCGCGATGCCCAGCTGCGCCGCATTCGAACGCACCCAGGTAAGGGCTGCCTGCATGGATTCCTGCATCACCTGGCCAATCTGCCCGGTCATGGTGAATCCACCTTTGCCCTTCATGGCATTGGCTTCGACGAAGAGCACGTCGCCGCCGGAAGGTGTCCAGGCCAAGCCCACAGCCACTCCAGGACGCTCGGTGCGTTCTTCGATCTCACCCTCGCTGCGGATCTTGATGCCGCCAAGAAATTCCTGAATAATTTCCTGCGTCACCACAAGTTTTTCCGTCTTGCCTTCAGCTAGCCGCCGCGCCTGTTTGCGGCAGATGGTTCCGATGGTTCTCTCCAGGCTGCGTACTCCGGCCTCGCGGGTGTAATGGCGAATCGTGTAACGCAAAGCCTCGTCGGGAAACTCGATCTGCTCCGCGGTGATGCCGTTCTCCTCTACCTGCCGTGGAACCAGATAACGCCGCGCGATGTGCAGTTTTTCTTCCTCGCTGTAGCCTTGCAATTCGATGATCTCCATACGATCGCGCAAGGGCTCGGCGATGGGGTCGAGCATGTTGGCGGTGGTAATGAAGAGGACTTTCGACAAGTCGAAGGTCACGTCGAGATAGTTATCGCGGAACGTGGAGTTCTGCTCGGGGTCGAGTGCTTCGAGCAACGCAGAAGCAGGGTCGCCACGGAAGTCGCGGCCAACCTTATCGATTTCATCGAGCATGAAAACCGGGTCCTTCGTTTCCGCCCGGCGAATGCCCTGAATGATCTGCCCCGGCAATGCGCCAATGTAAGTGCGACGATGACCGCGGATTTCCGCTTCATCATGCACTCCACCAAGCGACAGACGCACAAACTTGCGCCCCAGTGCCCGCGCAATCGATTTGCCGAGCGAGGTCTTACCGACGCCTGGAGGACCGACAAAACACAAGATCGGGCCCTTCATATTCGGTTTTAATCGCCGGACGGAAAGATAATCCAGAATACGGTCCTTAACTTTTTCAAGGTCGTAGTGGTCGGTATCCAGAACTTCTTTCGCTTTCGGGATGTCAACTTCGGCCCCAGAAGTCTTGGCCCAGGGCAATACAGCCAGCCACTCAACATAGTTGCGGGTGAGTGAATAATCGGCCGCCATAGGGGACATGCGCGAGAGGCGCCCCAACTCCTTGAGCGCTTCCTTCTTCACCTCTTCCGGCATGCCGGCGTCGTCGATCTTTTTCTTCAGGTCTTCAACGTCACGCTGGCCTTCGTCTTGTTCACCAAGTTCTTTCTGAATGGCCTTCATCTGCTCGCGCAGGTAATACTCCCGCTGCGTTTGCTGCACCCGGTCCTGCACTTAGCTCTGGTTCTTGTTGCGCAGTTGCTGCACCTCAAGTTCCTTGGCAAGGTGCTGGTTGATCTTCTCCAGGCGCACTCGGATGTCGAGAGTTTCCAACGTCTCCTGCTTGTCGGGCGTCGATAGTGACGGCAGCGACGATGCGATGAAATCCACCAACCGGCCAGGTTCATCAATATTTAAGGCCACAGTGGAAAGCTCGTCGGAAAGCGTGGGCGAGCCGGTAACGATCTGCTGAAACAACGTCAGCACATTGCGCTGCAGCGCCTCGATTTCGGAACTGTCGGGCGAAGCCGACTCCGGAATCGGCGAGACATGCGCGCGCATAAATGGCGCCAATTGAGTGAACTCACTTAAGCGCACTCGTTCCAGGCCTTCGGCGAATACAAACAGGCTCTGGTTGGGCATCTTTACGACTTTATGTACCACCGCTGAAGTGCCGACGGTATAAAGGTCGCTGGGTTGAGGGTTGTCGACGCGCGCTTCGCGCTGCGCCACAACTATGATGGTCTTATCCTCCCCGAGCGAATTGATAAGCTGAACGGAACTCTCGCGACCTACGGTAAGAGGTAGGACGGCGTGCGGAAACAGAACGGTATCCCGCACAGGAAGCACGGGCAACGCCCGTACATCGTTTATTTCCCGATGCTTAGGAAGTGGCTCGGAAAGCGGTTGCTGATTCATTGGCTCTCCTTGAGTGTAACTCACTCAAGCTTAGATGATACTCCTCCGGAAAGGTTTCACCCTCGTCTTGTGCTGGAGGCTTTTCGATTCTATCGACATTCTTCGCCCCCCGGCATGATGCCCAAAGTATCGGGGCTATTGCGGAGGATACGAAATTTAACGGATCGGAACAACGGGCGGACACAAGTTAGATCCTCAATTTCGGTTGTGGGTAATACAAGACTTATGTTCTCGACGGTCAATCGACCCGCAGAATCATTTGCATTCCATTTTCGAGTTTTACCGTGCGCTTCTTAGAACTTAACACTGAATCCTGCGCTGTTCCGGAGCTCAGGTCGACTCCGGACATGCCAATTGCCCCCTTGGCATTGAATGGAAGTTTGGCGTCGGGATTGCCCGTGTTTCCACTGGGCAATCGCTCTCCCCCGTACTGACTCGGAGTGCCGCTGCCTGCGCCGATGACTCCTCCGGGAGGGGGCGCGATACGGACACCCGGGCCGTTCCCCATTTGCGTAATCATTTCCGAATCCGTCGCGGGATTAAAATCATCCGCAAATCCGACCGCTTTTATGGTCGCCGGAAGTGGCATTTCGGAGCCGTTCTTCAAAATCATCTTGTCGAAGACAATTCTCAGCGTAGAAACCGAGTTGCCCTGGTGGGGCGCAACCTCAACCACGTGTCCGACGATCTTGCATCCTTTGCCTGCCAGACCTGGCGGGGTCGAGTTTAGATCGTCAGTGGTCTTGGCAAGAACTTGATCTCCCACCTTGGCTTTCTTGGCATCCACTGGCTTCTCGAGTTCCGCGCGAATCAACGTCCCCGGAGTGAATTTCATCTGCAGCGGCGCAGATGGCTGAGATCCGGAAGGCGCTGTAGCTGTCTCAGACGTCTGCGACTGGGCCGCAGTCTGGGCGGCAGAAATGCCGGTTAAGCAAATTCCCACGACTACGCAACACAGTATTTTTTTCATAACAGACCCTAGCGGCGGAACGAGGTTGCGCTACACATCACTTCGACCCCGCCCACCAGAAGTTTCGAAACCGTGCGCTGGCAATCCTATGCCTACAGACTGCATGGTTCAACAATTTGTAGATCGGAGGAATCTTCTGCTTCACGCAGCCGGATAAATTCCCAGGACCTTTACAAACTCGGCAACCTCGCCCAGGTGACGAAGCGCATTGCGCGCGGGTTCATCGTCACCTTTAAGAAAGTCCACATAAAAGACGTATTCCCACGGTCGGCCACGCATGGGACGCGACTCGATCTTGCTCAGGCTGATGTCGCGCAGCGCAAAGACGCTGAGCGACTTGAACAGTGCTCCCGGCTGGTTTTTCAACTTGTACGCGATGGAAGTCTTATTGGCGGAGGCCGGAATCATTTGTTGGTAATGGCTCGCAGAGGGCTCAGTTCCCTTCTTAAGTTGTGCGGCGCCCTTTGTCCCCGACTTGCGAATCAGAAAAAACCGCGTAAAGTTCCGTTTGTCGTCCTCAACCCCAGCCTGAAGAATTTTGCCGGAGTATTCGCGGGCTGCATGGCGTCCGGCGATGCCAGCCGAATCAGGTAGGTTCTCCGTGACGACGTGCTTCACGCTGCCGGCCGTATCGTAAAACGGTACCGCCTGAATCTTCGGATGATGATGGAAAAAATCGCGGCACTGATCAAGCGCCACGGGATGAGAAAGTATCTTACGTATGGCGTTTAGCTTTACCCCGGGTGCGGCGATCACGTTGTGCACAATGCGCAGAAGGAATTCACCCTGAATGAACACCTCGCGCGCGACCAGTAAATCGGCGTGCTCCGCCACCGTGCCGGCCAGTGTGTTTTCGATCGGAATTACCGCTGCCGAAGCCGAGCCTTTCTCTACTCGATCAAAAACCTCGACGGAACGGGCGCAAGGCAGAACGGTACAGCCCGGCACCATCTGCTCCGCAGCTTCGTGGCTAAAGGATCCGAGTTCACCTTGGATCGCGACTTTCGTGCTGGAGGTTCTCATGAGCAAAGGCCAAGGTAGCTGGGGAAGCGAGGGAATGCAAATTCCTCTGCTCGGCTGGTGTCACACTCGGGCGCGTCAGTGGACTAGATGACTGTCTTCTCCAACACAAGGGCGTCCACTCCATTAGAATAGTAGTTAGGCGACGTTCTGCTCACCCTATAACCGTGGCGCTTGTAAAACGACAGAGCGGAGAGGTTGTCGACGGCGGTTTCCAGTTCGACAATGCGACAACCGGCCACGATCAGCCGGTCTTCCGCGGCACGCAGAAGCAACGAGCCGACTCCTCTGCGGCGAGCGACAGAGACGACATCAATAGTAATGACATGGCCGCGAGCTCGTCCGCCTGCCTCGGCCACAATGAATCCGGCGACAGCAGCATCTTCGGCCGGAATGGCCGAATGATTTTTTTTGCGTCTCGCTAAGTCATTGCCGTCCGTTTGCGCCAACGGGTTCACTGCCACCAGTGCGAAAGCGCCCCGGCGGCGCATGTAAACCCGCAGTTCTGTCCGGGAATAGGAAATTCCGGGGGGGAAACAGGTTTGGTCGATGCGCCATAGAGTTTCAAAATCGGAAGGCTGGAAATCGCGAACCGTGAAGGGCACGCGGCTATTGTAATTAGCCCGAGCCCAGCCGGTCAGTAGCCCTAGTCATTTTGGTTCCGGCGTTTTCAAAGTTGCTCCCTGGCCCGTCCCTAGAACAATCGCACTTCAGGACGATTGTCCTCTTGCTTCTCCCGCAACCCTGGACGTACCATGAGCATCAGAGGAAACGTGTGGAGCGCCTTCTACTGATTGACGTGGTAGCGTCGGTCGCCGTTCTGGCGCTCTGGTACGTCTTGTTCGCTCACTACAATCGAAAAAAAGGCGCAGCGGCGCTACGTTGGGTGCAGACTGCGTGCGCTGGTAAAGGCCGCATTCTGGAATCCCGGTGGTTGGGGAATTCCAGCTTGCAGGCGCAACTGCATTTTCCCTCGCGCTTGTTCGATAACGCGCGCGTAACCGTGAAATTCCGGCCTCGCGCGCTACCGGTTCATTGGCTCCTGAGTTGCTGCCGCAAGCAAAAAGAAACTCTGACTTTCGAAGCCGACCTGGGTGGTTCGCCGACCTTCCGCCTGGAAGTGGTGCGCCATCGTTGGTGCGCTCATAATCGCGGAATCTCCTCGCGCAAGCGCGACCACCGCGATTGGGATATCTACGAACCCGGCCCTGTGATCCTCACGACCCGGACGCATTGGAAGCAGGATCCCTCGGCGGAATTGCACGCGCTGATGTCGGCGCGGCGTCAGGATGTTCTACAGGTCCATTTCCGTCCCGAATCTCCCCAATTTTCCGCCACGGTTCATCTGGAATCCCTAGCCGACCCAAACACCGCGGCGGAATTTGTCAG
This sequence comes from Candidatus Sulfotelmatobacter sp., assembly GCA_049583165.1. Lineage (GTDB taxonomy): Bacteria > Acidobacteriota > Terriglobia > Terriglobales > Acidobacteriaceae > Sulfotelmatobacter. The sequence goes on from JBAUVJ010000213.1 coordinate 7,942, forward strand.
CGCTCTGCGCGAAATTGCCGCGGGAGCTTCCACCCACCGCCAGTAGCCGCTTCGACGCATCAATTCAGCGTAGGGCCTCGCTTGATCTCACCCCGCAGTCGGTCTTAATTGTGCTATCGTTTTGGGCCATGACTAACTCCGGCTTCGGCAATCCCACGCCACAGTTCGGCACCGCCGAATACGCCGGATCGCCGGGCGTTGATCACTGCCAATTTTGCCGGCAGCCGATCGCGGGACAATATTATCGCGCCCACGAAGCAATTGCGTGCTCCGCCTGCGCCCAGCAGATGCGTGGCAAATTGGCCAGGGACAGTCACGCGGCATTTGTGCGCGCACTCCTCTTCGGGATCGGCGCGGCCGTGGCAGGTTTGGTCTTGTACGCGACCTTTGCCATCGCGACCGGAATTGTTATTGGGTATGCCTCACTGGCCGTCGGCTGGATGATCGGCAAAGCGATGATGAAAGGCTCCAACGGAGTGGGAGGCGGACGCTATCAGATCGCCGCGGTTCTGCTCACCTATGCGGCAGTCTCCCTGGCGGCCGTTCCTATTTGGATCCACTATGCCGGCAAACAGACGCGGAGTGCGCAGTCGCAGCGAGCTCAACACACGCCAGAGCCACCGCAGGATCTTTCCGCGGAGCAGCGCCAACTCGAGCGAGAATTTGGAAAGCAAAGACCCCTACCAAAACCAGCACAAGCAAATCCAAACGCGTCAGCCGGCAGCGCTGAACCGTCACCCCCTGCGACCCCTGAGGGCCAGATGTCACCGTCCGCTCAAGTCCCCGGAAAACAACAGGTCAGCCGGAGCGAGGCGATTGTGCGGTTGGCGCTGCTCGGGCTTTTTTCTCCGTTCGTTGAGGCGTGGGCCGGCGGATTCAGTTTCGGTTTGCTAATCGATCTGGTAATCCTCTTCGTCGGAATGCAGTTCGCCTGGAGAATGACAGCAGGCAAGGCGGTCGAGATCTTCGGGCCGTTTGATCCAATCTTGCGACCCCCAGCTTAAGCCGCACGTTCTGCTGAAAATGTTCTGCCGAAAACGCTCTGCCGAAACGGATAGAATTGCAGTGGCAGCGTTCACAACGTGTCCACCACCACTCCCGAATTGATTCGAAATTGCCGGCGTTGCGCCCACGAACTCGCGCCTGGAACATTAGTCTGCGATCAATGCCACGCCCTCGTTTACTCCGACGAACTGGATCGCCTGGCCGCGGAAGCGAGAGCTCTGGAATCCAAAGGAGAGCTTCGGCAGGCGCGGGATCGATGGCTCTCCGGACTTTCTCTTTTGCCGCGAACTTCCAAGCAGTACGACTGGATCAAAGAACACGCACATGCTTTGGATATCGCAGCCGAGCAAGCTCATCCCCAATCAACCGAGAATAAGTGGGCCAAGCGGCTGGGGCCGGTGGGACCTATCGCAATTCTGGTGGCGAAGGCGAAGACAGTACTATTCGCGCTCTTCAAGCTGAAATTCCTGTTTAGCTTCGCCGCTTTCATTGCGATCTATTGGGCTGCGTGGGGAATGAAATTCGGCATTGGCTTCGCGGTGCTGATTCTACTTCATGAAATGGGCCACTTCGTCGATATCAAACGCCGCGGCTTGCCCGCCGAGATGCCCGTGTTTCTGCCTGGCCTCGGCGCTTACGTACGCTGGCAGGCGCTGGGCGTGCCTCTGGAAACGCGAGCCGCCATCAGCTTGGCCGGCCCTTTAGCCGGATTCTTCACGGCCGTGGCCTGCGCCCTTCTTTGGCAGCAAACGGGCAATCCGCTATGGGCCGCGTTGGCGCGCGCCGGAGCGATACTGAATCTGTTAAACCTGATCCCTGTCTGGATATTGGATGGCGGGCAAGCCGTGCTGGCTTTAAACAAGATGGAGCGCATCATTCTTCTCACAGCCAGTCTTGCTCTCTGGCTGATATTGGGAGAAAACATGTTCTTCCTGGTAGCTCTTGGCTTTGGATATCAAGTGTTCTTTGCCGGAGATTTGCCGCCAACTCCAAGCCACGCCACCACGATTTATTACATCGCCGTTCTAACCGCGCTCGGCGTAATCATCCGCATGATGCCGGGAACTGGGCTTGGCGTGGGGTAGATATTTCTCTCGCATGGAGGCGCACTATAAATCTCTTTCATGCCTTGCATCAGCTTTTTCGATTGTCGCAGGCAGGAGAGTCGCGCTATTCTTGGCGGTACACCCCCAGCCGTTCCAATCCGTTTTTCGGTGGCGTTACTTGCTGACATCATTGCAGACTACGAATAGGAGATTGACGACCATTCATGCCTACTGAACTCCGCAATTTTCTGGCCCTTACCTACGACGAACTCGAAGAACTCAATCTGGAAGCAAAGGAACAACGCAAAAACCGGGTCCCTATCGACAAGATTCAGGAACATCGCCTTAAATATTTAACCGACGAAAAGCGGATCAAGGCCGTGACCGTGCTCTTCAGCGATCTTGAGGGTCGCCTGCATATGCTCGATTACGACAAGAAGTTCCTGATCAACAGTTGGGACAATCTTACATTCGACGGCTCTTCGATTCGTGGCTTCACCGCCCAGCGCGAAAGCGATCTGCGGCTGGGCATCGATTGGGCCGCTTTCTACTGGGCTCCCGCGGACGTCTTCGGCTCGGGCAAAGTGCTGGTATTCGGCGAGGTCATCGACAAAGGCGGCACACCTTACACTGCGGACATTCGTGGCGTACTGAAGGGCTTTGCCGGCGAACTTCACAAGAAAAAAGGCTACACACTCAACGCCGCCAATGAAATTGAAGGTTTCCTCTTCAAAGGCGCGGACGCCGAACGCAACTACCACGAAACTGGCAAGTTCGAGTACGTCAACACCGGCGGTTATTATCATTCGCTGCCGGGCGATCCGCTGCGCACATTTATCGATACCACGGCTGAAGTGCAGCGCGCCATGGGCTTCCAGAATGAGAAGGACCATCCGGAAGTTGCGCCTTCGCAATTCGAAATTAACTATGGCTACGGCGAAGTTGTCGCCGCCGCCGATCAGATCCAACTCTACAAACTAATCTGCCGCCAGGTTGCAACCAACTTGGGATTTACCGCGTCATTCCTGCCCAAGCCGGTGGTGGGCGTGAACGGCAGTGGCATGCACACCAACGTTTCCGTCAGCGAGGACGGTAAGAACTTGTTCTGGGACGCGAAGGGCGAAGAGAAACTCAGCAAGACCGGCTGGGCTTTCATCGATCGCATCCTGACCCACGGTAACGACGTTTGCCTGCTGCTGAATCCCAGCGTGAATGCCTACCGCCGTCTCGATCCGCACTTCGAGGCTCCCAACCAGATCAAAGCGTCCGCCGTGGATCGCGGATCGATGATCCGGGTTCCCATCGGCAACGAAAAGAGCATGCGCGTGGAAGTTCGCTCGGTGGCTCCCGATGCGAACCCTTATCTAGTTCTCTATTCGATCTTCAAAAGTGGACTCGACGGCGAGACTTCGAGGATCAAGAACCTGCGCCAGGCCGAGCGTTACCTCCCCGACAATATCTACACCGCACTAGAGAATTTCCGCAAGTCGGAATGGACAACGAAAATCCTCGGAGAAGATGTGAAGGGCCGCTACGCGGATTTAAAGCAAGCCGCCGCCGACCGTTGCCCGCGCCTGCTGGGAACTTTCGTGAAGGCGCCGGAGGTGCAGTATCACCACGATGTTTACAACCAGTTCCTCTGGAACCTGTTTTAGAACGCTTTAGATCTTGCACGAAAACGCCGTGGCGAGCGCCCCGGCGTTTTCTTTTGGCCGCAAATTTGTAAATCTTTCGCGGTGAGGCTCACCAGCTACAATGCTCCGGAGGATTCATGTCGAAATCGCGCAGGGAGTTCCTGACTCAGACGTCTCTCGGTTTATTGGCTGTCGCTGCTGCGCATCGAAGCAATGCCCAGCAACCCAACGACCTGCCGCCCGGCGCTCCTCCAGCATTCGGCGTCGGCCCTGCCGTTGGACCTGAGGTCTCGCCCACCACCTTCGCCGAAGCTGAGAAATTGGTGCAGGTAGAGATGACCGCTGGTGAGCGCGGCATGGCGGCAGCCAGTTGGCGCAAGACCATGGCATCACTTTATGAGCGCCGCACGGGCCCGCGCAAAGTCGCGCTGGAATCTACGCTCGCACCCGCTACTCGCTGGAATCCTGTGCTCCCAGAGTTGGTGGCTAAAACCGGACGCGAGCATGACCGATTCATCCGCAGCAACGCCGATCCCGGTCCGTTGCCCGCGCGGGATGAAGACATTGCCTTCGCCTCCGTCAGCCAGCTTTCGCGCTGGATCGAACAACGCAAGCTAACCTCAGATCGATTGACCCGAATCTATTTGAAACGTCTTGAGCAGTTCGATCCAGAACTCCACTGCGTCATCACTCTTACTCCCGAGCTGGCGCTGGCGCAAGCCAAGCAAGCCGACGAGGAAATCGCCGCCGGCCATTATCGCGGTCCGCTGCACGGCATTCCATGGGGCGCTAAGGATCTTCTCGACACCGCCGGAATCCGCACCACCTACGGCGCTGAACCTTTCCAGAACCGTGTACCCACCGAAGACGCCGCCGTGGTGAGACGCCTGCATGAAGCTGGCGCAGTTTTGGTCGCCAAGTTGAGCCTGGGCGCGTTGGCGCTGAACGACATCTGGTTCGGCGGCCAGACCATGAACCCGTGGTTGCTGGAAGAAGGATCATCCGGTTCCAGCGCAGGGCCCGGCGCTGCCACGGCCGGTGGATTGGTTGCATTTGCAATTGGGAGTGAAACGGGCGGTAGCATCGTCAGTCCTTCAATGCGTTGTGGCATTACCGGATTACGCCCCACCTATGGCCGAGTCCCCCGCACCGGCGCGATGACCCTGTGCTGGTCACTCGACAAACTCGGCCCCATGACGCGAAGTGTGGAAGACGCAATTCTGGTTCTACACGCCATCTCCGGACCCGACGCTGGAGACCTGGCGAGCGTGCCCAGCAAGCTGGATTTCGATGCGAATGCATCCGTGAAGGGCCTGCGGGTTGGCTATTTTCCGCGCTGGATGAACGAAAATCCCGCAACTGCCGTGGATCGCGCCGCTGTGGAGTCGGTGAAGAGAACGGGCATGGTCCCAGTTGAAGTTTCCATCCCCGACTGGCCCTACGACTCGCTTAACCTGATCCTTTTCGCCGAGGGCGCGGCCGCCTTCGAAGAACTCACCCTCAGCGGCGGGATGAATCAGCTCAAAGCTCAGGTACCAGACGCGTGGCCAAACATTTTTCGAGAAGCTCGCTTTCTCTCCGCGGTCGATTTCGTGCAGGCCGACCGTTTCCGCCGCAAAGTCGCCGAAGAGATGGCCCGCCTGTTTTCCCAAGTGGATCTCTTATTGGTACCGTCCCTGCGCGATGAAATGCTGGTCATAACGAACTTCACTGGACATCCCTCGCTGACACTGCGCGCCGGATTTGTCGAAGTATCGAAAGCACGCAGCGACTGGGCCCCCGATCCCGACCATCCCCTGCCTACGTTCTCGTCTCCGCGTCGCGTACCTCACGGAGTCACTTTGATCGGCCGCCTCTTCGATGAAGGCACCCTGGCCAGCGCAGGGCTGGCTCTGGAGCGGGACTTCGACGTTGTGAACCAGCGGCCATCCGGTTTCTAGCTTCTGCTTTTCGATTTTTGCGCCGCATGGGGCTACGCCGAACCTCCCGCTATGCTAGATTCAGAGTTTTCATGGAAGCTGCTCCCACCATTGCAACCCAAGGCCTTACGCGCCGCTTCGGAGACCTCGTTGCGGTCGACGACGTCAACCTGCGCGTCTCGCCCGGACAATTTTTCGGCTTCCTCGGGCCCAACGGCGCCGGTAAATCGACCACCATCAAAATGCTTACTGGTCTGCTGGCTCCAAGTTCGGGGCGAATCGAAATCCTCGGGCTTGATCTCACCGCCCGGCCGGTCGAAGTAAAGCGGCAAATCGGCGTTGTCCCGGAAGGCATGGCGCTCTTCGGACGGCTGACCGGTTCCGAATTCCTGAACTTCGCAGGACGCATGTATGGCCTGGACCGCAAAACCGCGGCCCAGCGTAGCGCGGAACTGCTCGACTTCATGCAGCTCGCCGATCAACCGAAAAAACTGGTGACGGACTACTCTCATGGCATGCAGAAGAAACTGGCTCTAGCCGCAGCTGTGATTCACGGGCCCAAGGTACTCTTTCTCGACGAGCCTTTCGAAGGTGTGGACGCCATCGCTGCCGGAACTTTGAAGTCGATGTTGCAAGGAATGATCGCGCGCGGAGCTACGATTTTTCTTACTTCACATGTGCTAGAAATCGTGGAACGCCTGTGCAGCCATGTCGCCATCATTCATCAGGGAAAGCTGGTGGCCCAGGGATCGCTGGAGGAACTCCGCGCCGGAGTGGAGGCACAGGCGCCTGCCGCTGCTGGTGACGGTACATCCTCCGCCGGAAAGTTGACGTTGGAACAGATTTTCCTGCGAACCGTCGGCGGCGAGCGCCGCACCGAGCAAGAACTGTCATGGTTAGGATAAAGAATTCGGATTAAATAGTGAACGGAGATAATCCAGCACTGCGCCGACTCACCCAACTGGCGGCAATCGCCCGGCTGCGATGGCGTCTCTTTGTCAATTCCCTGCGCACGACTCACGGCCAGTTGGAACTTCTGTCGCGGATAATCGTGTCGCTTGCGTTCACCATTCTCGCCCTCGGCGGCGCCCTCGGCATGGGCGGGCTGGCTTACGTGCTCCTAGCGCAGGGTAAGCCGCAAATGCTGGCAGTATTTTTGTGGATCATCTTTTTCTTCTGGCAAGTCTTCCCCATCATGGCGACCGCGTTCACCAGCAATCCGGACGCCACCGATTTGTTGCGCTTTCCACTCAACTACAGTTCATATTTTCTCGTGCGTCTCGCGTATGGCGCATTCGACCCGGCCAGCGCCATCGGCAGTCTGTGGTCGTTCGGGATTCTGGTCGGCCTAAGTTTTGCCAAGCCTGTATTGCTGCCCTGGGCTTTGCTGGTTTTGCTGACATTCGTCGCCTTCAATTTATTGTTCATGCAGATGATCTTTGCCTGGGTGGAGCGCTGGCTGTCCCAGCGCCGCACCCGCGAAATCATGGGTGTCCTGTTCATCGTGCTGCTGCTGAGTTTTCAGTTAATCGGGCCGTTGACCGGACATTTCCGCAGAAGCTCTCGACCGCAAGTGCAACGTTTCGTCGAAGTTCTAGCCCCGGTTCAAGGAATTCTTCCCCCCGGCCTTGCCGCTGATGCGATCGTGCGGGGTATCTATCCACAATGGCAGGCGGCTCTCAGTTCGTCGGCATTGCTCTGCGCGTTTGTGATGATCATTGGCTATGGCTTGCACGTGCGATTGCTGGCACAGTACCGTGGCGAAAACTTGAGCGAGGTTGCCATTCCTTCCACTCTCGCCAAAGATCAGCAACTACGCCTCGGATGGAATCTTTCCGGATTCGCGACCCCAGTCTCGGCGGTCTTCGAGAAAGAAATCCGCTATCTCCTGCGCAGTGGCCCCATGCTGCTCACCCTGATCATGCCTGTCTTCATGCTGATCGTCTTCCGTTTTGGAGCTTTGAACTCGGCTCGGCATGCTGGCAATTTCCTGGGCCGCACGCCCGACCTGGCGTTTCCAGTCGCCGCTGCATACACGCTGCTCATGCTGACAAATCTTGTTTACAACAACTTCGGCGGCGATGCCGGCGGCATCCAGTTCTTCTACGCATCTCCGGTAAGTTTCCGCGATATTGTGTTGGCCAAAAACCTCATGCACGCTGGCATTCTGGCCGTGGAAACGTTGGTCGCATGGATCGCCGTCAGTTCTTTCTACGGCCGGCCCGCGCTCAACATGACCATCGCGACGCTGGCCGGTTTGCTCTTCGCTGCGCCAATAAATTTTGCCGTCGGCAACCTGTTGTCCATCTATTCACCGAAAAGATTGGACTACTCCAAATTCGGCCGCCAACGCGCCTCTCAGGTGACGGTCCTGATCAGCATGGTATTGCAACTTGTAGTAGTGGGCGTTGGCGTCAGCGCTTTTTGGATGGGGAGATATTTTGGAAACTCCTGGATCGCGACCCTGCTCCTGCTTATGTTGGCAGCGATCTCACTCACGGGTTATAAATTAATTCTTGACCGAATCGATGGCTTGGCACTAGCGCGGCGCGAAACGCTGGTTGCTGAACTTTGCCGAGCATAGGGCACAGCCCGGGCGCTCACTTCTTTTCCGGATTGGTGAGAAACCGGTATCCGACTCCGCGCACCGTCAGCAAATGCCGTGGCTGTGCGGGATCATCCTCGATGTAGCGCCGCAGGCGCACCATGAAATTGTCGATCGCGCGAGTGTCGGTATCTTCGTGTAGACCCCAGACTTCTTCGAGAATTTGCTTGCGCGAGACCACGCGCCCATCGTTGCGCACCAGGTAACGCAGCAGTTCCGATTCCATCAGCGTTAAGTGAATGACGTTATTCGCAGTGCGCAGTTCGAGCACGCCGAAATCAATGCTCTTGCCCTCGAAAGAAAAGGTTCCAAAGTCACTGACGCCGCGCGGATCGGATCCAAGTTGAGGAGCGCCGGCTGCAGCCTCTGCATTCCCGGCCGCATGCCCGGATCTCATCCATTGCGTGCGTCGCAGCAACCCCTGGAGTCGCGCCAGCAGGATTGAAAGGTCGAATGGCTTGGGCAGATAATCATCCGCGCCGGCAGCAAAGCCCTTCAACACATCTTCGGGACGGCTGCGTGCCGTAAGCATGAGTACTGGCACATAGTTCTGTGCCGCGCGCAATTCAGAAACCACGCTGAAACCATCCTTGCCCGGCAACATAATGTCGAGCACGATGACGTCGAAGTTCTCTTTCTTCCCGAGCAGGCGATCCGTGGCGGCCTCGCCATCTCCCACAACCTCGGCGGAATAACCCTCCGCCTGTAGATTGAAGCAAAGCCCTTGCGCCAGATGCGCCTCATCTTCCACGACAAGAACTCGGCTCATACGCTTGATCTCGGCAATTCCATTGTGATGGTCGCCCCCTCGCCTTCGCCTTCGCTTGCGGCAAACACCCGTCCGCCGTGCTTCTGTGCAATCGCCTTCACAATAAAAAGTCCCAGCCCGGTTCCTTTCACATGCGCCAGCGGGCGATGAGTAACGCGATAAAAGCGCTTGAAGATGCTCTTCAAGTCGTCGGGAGCAATGCCGACTCCATGGTCTTGCACGGTCAGAACAACGCGCTCTTCGTCGCGCATCTCCAGTCGCACACGAACATCCACGTTGTCGCCGGAATACTTAATCGCGTTGTCGATAACATTAAAGACCGCCGTGCGCAGGTCTTCGGAACTTCCCATGACACTTATTGCAGTTCCGTTGCGCGCTGCTTCCTCGTAGCGTAAAGCTTCGGGCGGCAGATGATGCCGCACGCGGGCGGCCTCCATGCATTCGTTCACCAGTTGCCGGAAATCGACTACCGATTTCTCCCGGCCCGCTTTCTTGTCTCCCGCGCGGCCCGCGCGCAGCACCTGCTCCACCGTCTCCGTCAGCCTGTCGGTGTCGCTGAGCATCAGCCGGTAAAATTCCTGCTTCCGCGCTTCCGGCAACTCGCGGCGTAGCAAGGTTTCTAGATGCAAGCGTATGGACGCCACCGGCGTTTTTAGTTCGTGAGTAACGGCATTGATAAAGCTGTCATGCTGCTCGCTGCGCCGGATCTCGTGGACCAGGAAACTGGTGTTCACGATCATGCCCGCAATGATGAGCGCAAAAAAAATGATGCCGAAAAATAGCAGCACGCCCTCGCGCCAGTTGAGGATGATCCATCCAACATTGAGCGCAACCGCCAGCGCCACCAGGACGATACCCAGGCAGAGAAAGAAGGCGATAGTCCCGCGGCGGCTCGTGATGCGCATAGCTTCACGCTGATTTTACAGCGTTTGCGCAATTGGCCGCCGAAGAGCACCGCAAAGATAACTTCAACCCGCCGCGGCGTAACCGAGACGGAATGTGAAAGAATTAGGCAGCATAGCGAGGCAAGAGGTCAACTCTAATGAAGGTCGTGCTTGCATCTGAATCGCAATCGCGCAGGCGAGCGCTGGATATTCTGGGTATCCACTACGAAATACATCCTAGCGCGCTGGACGAAAAGTCAATCCGGGATTCCGATCCTGCTATTCTCACTAAAAAACTCGCTGAAGCCAAAGCGCGAGCAGTCGCCAGCGCCGTTCGGGATGCTGTCGTAGTTGCGGGCGACGCTGTGGTCGCGAAAAATGGAAGGATTTTCGAGAAGCCTCGGGATAACGATGAAGCAACTGCGTTTCTTCGCGAGCTATCTGGCAGCGCGTTCCAGTTCGTGACGTCGCTCGTCGTGCTGCGCTCGAATACGCATCGAATGCTATCGACGGTGGAAACTTCGGAGATCAGATTTCGGCAGTTGGTAGAACGCGAAATCCAGGACTACATAAGCAGATATCCAGTGCTGCGATTTGCAGGCGCATTCGAAGGCGACGGCGTCCTCCGCTTCGCCGATGCGGTCTCAGGCAGTTACAATTTTACGACTGGAATTCCCGTGAGCCGATTAGCCGTATTTCTCAGAGATCAGGGTGTTGAAGTTTAGCCTGATTCGGTTAAGAATTCTGAGCGCTCGCTCCGCAATCGCGAACCGCCGTTTAGTCCCCCGCCGCCGCACCCTCCGCCAGAACAGCCGTGATCAGCTGTCCATTCGGTGCAGCCACCAACCCCTTTTCCAGATCAGCCAGCTTCACCCGCTTAATGTCCCAGGCCAACCCGAGCGTTTTCAGCGCCCAGATGCCGTACCAGTTCATGTCGATCTCATACCAGGTAAAGCCGTGTTGTGCCGCCGTTGGATGCGCGTGGTGATTGTTGTGCCAGCCTTCGCCAAACGTTAGCAAAGCCACCCACCAACTATTGGTCGAAAGATCGCGCGTGGTGAAGCGGCGTGTGCCCCAGGAGTGCGTAGCCGAATTGACGAGCCAGGTAGCGTGCAAGCCCACCACCGTCCGCACGAAGATGCCCCACATCAGAAACGGTAGTCCACCGATCGCCAACAGAATCACGCCCAACACGATCATGGGTACATAGTGATACTTCGTAATCCAAACGTGAAATTTGTCTTTGGCCAAGTCGGGGACGTAGCGGGCCAGCGTGGTTGTATCGTGGTGCATGGACTTACCCATCAGAATCCAGCCCATGTGCGCCCACCATTTGCCATCGATCGGCGAATGCGGATCCCCATCCTGGTCCGAATACTGATGATGAATGCGGTGCGTCGCCACCCAAAAAATCGGTCCGCCTTCGAGCGCCAGCGTGGCGCAGACCGTCAGAAAATATTCCACCCACTTCGGCGTCTTGTAGCCCCGGTGCGTAAGCAGACGATGATAGGCCATGCCGATGCCCAGGCTCCCCGAAACCCACCACAGGAACATGGCGACGAACAACGCCTTCCATTTAAAAAAGAAGAGCGCAGCAATGGCGCCGACGTGAAACAGCGCCATGAATACCGCGGTCACCCAGTTGATTTCGCCGTTTGCCGCTTGCCGTTTTTCCAGGCTTTCCAGTTGCATATCCAAGGAGCATCCCCGTTCGTTCGGCCTAAGTTCGATACCGTAAATATCTAACCTATCAAGGCATCGGGAAAATCACTGTAATAC
>JBAUVJ010000214.1:0-3515 GCA_049583165.1 Candidatus Sulfotelmatobacter sp.
ACGTGTAGGGCCCGACCGCTTTCCCGCTGACCTCCACGCGGCCCAACGCCGCCCCGCGGACGGTGGAGCGCGGCGTGTCCATGATGAGCCGCCTGCGCTGAAGCAGACAAAAACCGCGCCAGAAGAAATAGGGTCCAAATAATACGCTGAGCACGGCCCACAATAAGGGCTGGATCAGCACCCAGATGACGATGCGAGTCATTGGCCGCCCAGAATACATCAGAACGGGCAACGGGCAAATGGCCTGGACTCAGGCAACCAATTTCTTCAGCGTCTCAATATTCCTGCGGTCGTCGCCGGGCTTCGCGATCGGAGTTTCGGCGATAAAGGCGGCATGCGCTAAACGGAGATCGTTGAGCAGGATGCGAAATGGTTCCTTGCCGATGGTTCCCTTCCCGATCTGCTCGTGCCGGTCAAGCTTCGATCCACGCGCGGCCTTAGCATCATTGCAGTGAACGACTTTCACATTGTTCAGGCCGACGGTTGCGTCGAGATGCTGAAGTGTCGCGTGGATGCCTTCTTCGGTGACGATGTCGTATCCGGCGACGTGCATGTGGCAGGTATCGATGCAGGCGGCGATGGGCACGATGTTGCGGAGGCGATCGATGACTTCGGCGACTTGTTCAAAGCTGCCGCCCAGGGAGAACTCGGCGCCGGCAGTATTCTCGATCAGGATGGTCAGTCCGGCGGCCGCGAGGTCGAGGCCTTGAGTGGAGGCCGCAATCGCGGCTGCGGTTTGCAGAAGGCCAGCTTCGCGGTCGGCCCCGCGAAATGATCCGGGATGCAAAACAAGATAATCAGCACAAACCGCGAGTGCGCGCTCGATTTCTCCACGAAAAGCTTCAATGGACTTCTTCAGGAAAAGCTGGTTTGTACTGGCAAGATTAACCAAATAATTTGTGTGAATCACGAGAGGCTTGAGGTCGTACTTGGCGCGCAGGCGAAGCATCTCATCGCACAGCGGATGACTCAATTCGTACGGAGCCCACTGGCGCGGGCTCGAGGAAAAAACCTGTAGCGTGTTGCAGCCCAAGCGGTAGGCGCGTTCGGCCGCGTTATGGATGCCACCAGCCGTCGAGGTGTGAATCCCGATACGGCGGGAAGTGAGTCGGGGCGGGCGTTTAGGCGTCCGGCGGGCGAGAATGTCCTGTTCCTGGGCCATGGAGCGAGGCATGTGGAAAGTATAAAGCGCGCCGCTTGTTCGGGAGCAACAGCTCAGGCCGGGCGAACCGGTGGATCCAAAAATGAATGCTGCATTTGCGGTGCAGCAGTGGCAACGGTAAACTTAAGCGCGGGCTTTGTTCCAACGGCTGTCCCCCATCAAAGAGGAAATCTATGTTGGTCGTCATGAAGGCGCACGCCACCGACGAGCAGGTGCGGAGCGTCTGCGAAAAAATCGAGAAGCTCGGATACCGCGCTCATGCCATGCCCGGGGCGCAACGCACGGCCATCGGCATCACCGGAAATAAGGGCGAAGTCGAGCAGGGCACGCTGGAAGAGATGGCCGGCGTGCAGGAAGTAATTAAAGTTTCGAAGCCCTACAAGCTGGTGAGCCGCGACATCAAGGAAGACAATACCGTAATCCGTTTTCCTGGGACTGCGGCGACCATTGGCGGCCCCGGACTGGCGATCGTCGCGGGCCCATGCGCCATCGAGAGCCGCGAACAGGCGTTTGCCGTGGCCGAGAGGGTTTATCACTCCGGAGCCCAGTTTTTTCGCGGCGGCGCCTACAAGCCGCGGACTTCTCCCTATTCGTTTCAAGGATTGGGCGAAGAAGGCCTCAAGATCATGGTCGAGATTCGGCAGCAGTATGGCATGAAGATTATTACGGAAGCTATTGATAACGAATCACTTGATCTGGTCGACGAATATGCGGATGTGATCCAGATAGGCGCCCGGAACATGCAGAATTTTTCCCTGCTCAAGCGTGCCGGACGAGCGAAAAAGCCAGTTCTGCTGAAGCGTGGCATGTCGGCCACGCTGGAAGAATTTCTGATGGCGGCGGAATACATTTTGAGCGAAGGCAATTACAACGTGGCGCTGTGCGAGCGCGGGGTGCGGACGTTCGCCGATCACACCCGGAACACGCTCGACCTAAGCCTAATTCCGGCCGTGCAGCGGCTGAGTCATTTGCCAATTCTTGTGGACCCGAGTCATGGGACCGGGAAGCGAAACAAGGTCACGCCTCTGTCGCGCGCAGCCGTGGCGGTCGGCGCGGATGGCCTGATGGTAGAGGTACACAACCAGCCCGATCAGGCGATGTCGGATGGCCCACAGTCGCTGTTCCCCGATCAGTTCGACGAGCTGATGAGGCAGGTGCGGCAGATTGCTGCGGTGGTGACAAGAACCGTGCCGGGAATCGGGATCAGGGAGACGGTGGGGGTGGAAAAGTAGCTTTGGCAGCCCTCTTGACGATAAGCGCCGAAAAGCATTGAAGCCGGTGGCTTTTATTCTGCAAAGAACTGTAAAGTTGGTAGCGTTTTTTGGGTCGCTGGGACAAGCTAGAATGGGCTGTCAGACTCGCTTGTACCGGAATCTACGGATTACCCGAACTTTGGGAGTGGGGTTTATGTTTCACAATGGAAGTAGTTTCGGAGTCGCAACAATCGTTCTCGGAGTAGCGCTATTGGCATTTCCGTCCGGAATGCTCGCCCAGCATGGAGGAGGCGGGCACATCGGAGGTTCGGCGGCGGGAGGCGGCGGGCTGAGCGGGGGCAACCGGGCAACCGGCATCGAAAACAAAGACGATCTAAGGACTTTTCACGAAATCATGGCGGTGCAGGCGACCAATGAGCAGAAAGCTGCTTACGCCGAAATGGTCAAGAGAACGACAGTCGCTGGCGCGCAACTGAAGGCCTTTATCGATCAGATCGGCAAAGAGACCAATGCGCGGGAAATCGCGAATCACGATAAGACTTTGGAAGACGCCATCGAAACGGCGCGAACATTAAACAAAAAGTTCATGGAAGGATTCTCCGAAGCACAGAAATCCGGGCTAAAAGAAATTACCAAGAGATTGACGAAGACGGATTCTGAACTGGCACAACAGGCGAAAGTGGTGGATCAGGAAGTGGAGGCGAACACTGCGGCTGCCCAGATGTCGGGCTCAGCAGAGGGCTTGGATCATGCGCTCACCAGCTTTCAACGCTCGCAGACCGATCTGGGCGAAGAGATGAGCATCGAGAGTAACACTCAGGATGTCGCCTACAATCTCCCACCGATGAGAGCCTCGATCAAGTTCGCGAACCAGCCCATGACAATCACTACATCGGGCGTGGTGTCGAAGAGCGTCGCCGAGGGTGGCCAGAATACGTTTCCAGTCGAACTGACGAGCGATATGACAGATCTGCAACTGACCGTGGCTGATGTGCTTCGTGACCAACTTGAGAAATCGGATCGCTGCGGGGACCGGATTGCCATCCAGACCGCCGTTCTTAACGCAGAGGCGCCCGCAACCGTGGTCGAGATTCAACTGCACTATGAGCGCTGGGCGTGCTTTGGCCGGGATACGATGA
>JBAUVJ010000215.1:0-7163 GCA_049583165.1 Candidatus Sulfotelmatobacter sp.
GCTTGGGCGCGATTTCGGCTATCGCAAGTTCTATCGCTACCCAAATCAGCACGACTGTTGGATCTCCGCGATGGAGGGAGAGAAAGATCACCCTCACTTCGGCGACGTTGCGGAGATTTATAACGTGATCGACGCCCGCCAGTCCGAGCCGCAGAATACGGTAATCGAGGCGCTGCGCGGACTCGGTCACAATGAAGCTGCGGACCACTACACGCATTTTTCTTACGAGATGGTAGCGCTCACCCCGCGCTGCGCGGCCGAACTCGGCTATACGCTCAGTGAGGAAGACAAGACACGTTCTTATATTGAGGTCAGCGGACGTAAAGGTTTTGGAGTTAAAGCTGACGATCTACTCGATCAGCTCATCGCCGCTGCTAAGAACGAAGTCGACTCACGCCATCCCCAGCTTACCGATGCCGAGCGTCTCGCCATTGCTCGGCAAATCGCCATTGGTGCCCTGCGTTACTTCATGCTGAAGTTCACCAAGCAGTCGGTGATCGCCTTCGATTTCAACGAGGCGCTCAGCTTCGAAGGCGAAACTGGACCGTATGCGCAATACGCGGTGGTCCGCGCGACCAGCATTTTCAAAAAAGCCGGCATCGATCCCGAGACGTTTTCTCGCAACATCGCCGCAAATATTTCTTCCGCAGAGCTGGCTCAATTTCTGACCGCTGGCGACGCGAATGAGATCTGGGAGCTGTGGCTTGCCGCATCCAAAACGTCATACATCGTCGACCAATGCATCGCGACAACTGAACCGGCGTATCTTGCCAAGCACGCCTTCCAACTGGCGCAACTCTTTAACACCTTTTATCACCGTCATCCCATCCTGACCGAGCCGGATGAAAAGCGAAAGCAATTCTTGCTGGCTACTGTGGCTGTACTCCGCCGGGAATTGATTCGCACGCTGGAAGTGATGGGCATTACCGTACCGCCGGTCATGTAGAAGAGATAGACTGTTTGGCGACACGGGAGCCCGCGCTTCTGTTTAGTAAAGAATGTCAGTGATTTCGAATCAGTCCGGGTCAGGCCGTCGCTGGCTTCGCATTATCGTGCGAGGCTTGCTCATTCTTCTGATCCTGCTCGCGGCGGCGGGGTTCTTCTACGAAAACATCTCAGAGGCCCGCGACCGCCGTTTTCATCCCATGCCCGGCCGGCTTGTCGATATCGGCGGGTACAGATTGCATATCAACTGCGCCGGCGCGGGAACTCCCGTGGTGATTCTCGATTCGGGCCTGGGCGATAGTTACGTTTCATGGAGTAAGGTGCAGCCGGAGATCGCAAAATTTACGCGTGTCTGTTCGTACGATCGTGCCGGTCTCGGCTTCAGCGATTCCAGCCCGCGTCCGCGCACGAGCAAGGTCATGGCCGAAGAGTTGCACACACTTTTGCGCAACGCTGGAATTTCGCCGCCGTACGTCTTAGTGGGCCACTCCATGGGCGGGTACAACGTGCGTCTGTTCGCCAGTTCTTATCGCAGCGAAATGGCTGGCATGGTTCTGGTGGATGCTTCCCACCCCGAGCAGGAAAAACGTTTTCCGCAGGCATTGAACGATATGGACAAAACCTGGGTGCGAGAGCAGGAATTTCTCGCGTACTCGATGCCTTTTGGAATTCCCAGACTGCTAGGCTTCTGTGACACGGACCCCACAGTTCGCGCCGCCGATTGCAATTTTCACAGCGCACGCGAAGGTTTAGCTGCGCTGAAAATGTTTTCCGAGAGCGCGGCGGAGGCTGACACGGCTGGTTCTCTCGGCGATCTGCCCCTCGCCGTGCTCACTCACGATCCGGATAAGCCGCAGCCCGATCTTCCTGCCGATCTCGAAAAGCCGGTCAACGATGCCTGGCAGCAGATGCAGGAAGAGTTGGCGCATCTTTCAACAAGAAGTACGCATGTGATCGCGAAGAACAGCGGGCACTACATCCAATTCGATCGCCCCGAACTGGTGATTGAAGCTGTACACAGCGTCGTCGATCAGGCCCGCCAGCCGGAGCCCGCACCGCAGCCTGGACGCTGAATAAACCTCTGCGTCAGCGCCCCCGTAAGCAAACCTGCGAATGTGGGTTTTTTCCCTGGAAGTATCCGCCGTTTCGTGTGGAGCAGTGATGTCTTCGCCACAAGACTGCCGGAATTGTAGGGAGCGGCTCACTGTCGTGTGCCAAACTACTGGTGTCTCCCTTGCTTTGAAGAGGCCAACTGGAGGTCACGCTGCGATGTGCAGAAATATCAAAACTCTCTACAACTTCGATCCGCCGGTCAATGCCGAAGAGATTCGAGCTGCTTCGCTACAGTTCGTGAGAAAGATCACCGGTTTCAACAAGCCGTCGAAAGCCAACGAGGCGTCGTTTCTGGCTGCAATTGATGAGATCGCAGAGGTTTCGGCTCGACTGCTGCATTCGCTGGAAACCACAGCACCAGCCAAGAATCGGGAAGAAGAGGCCGCCAAAGCGAAAGCCCGCGCTGCGGAAAGATTTGGCAATTGAGGGAAAGTGATGGTTTGTCACCCAGGGGAATATGGCCAGCGAGGTATCGAGTCTTTCGTGGTCATTCCGTGTCCTCCCAGCTTCAATAATTTCAATAACTTAGAGGGAAATCCTCCCGGCAGTTCGTGCAACTCGCGCTCCGTTAGGACCATCTAATTTAAGCAAAGGCTGGGAGCCTCTCAGTTATGAAACGTCGAGCTAATCTCCAGATTATATTTTCCGCAGTGATTCTCCTGGCCGCCAGTCTTGCATGGGCGGCTCCGAAGACGGTGCCGCAGAGTCTGCCGCGGTTTCCTGGCACCCTGGTCAATGCGCGCTTTGTCTACGTCACCAGTTATGATGGCGACCAATTCAATATCAACCTGCTGCCCGAAGATCGCCAAGCCATCGCGACAGTGCAGGACGCGATGCAGCGCTGGGGAAAGTTCACGCTGGTCTATGAACCGTGGCAGGCTGACATCGTTCTTGTGGTGACCAGCCGGCCGTCGGAAGACATTCTCGCGGTGTATGACGCGCACGGGTGGCCGCGCAATGAGTATCTATGGCGCATGATGGGCCGCAGCGGATTGCAGAAGGGCGAAGCTCCGCTGATTACGAATCTGGAAAAGGCATTTAATCAGGCAGCCACAAAATAATAATGCGTAGATGCGTTAGGCGCTTTTTCCAGCGATCATCAGCCCAGCGCCCACAACCACTAAAATAATGCTGAGAGCAGGAGGAACCTTCTGCTCGTGCTTTGTCGTGATACCAACGTGCGTATCGCCCACGTTAAAACCATGATGTTCGGAATGCGGCATGGGGACGAAGAACGAAATAATCCCGAGAATCAATACAACCACTCCGGCCAGAGCCAAGCCCTTCATGAAATTTCTCCGCACTCAGAATTCAGCCAAAGATTGATCACTTAGCCGTTGTAGCGCGGATAAGATGCCGCCCGTCGGGAAAAGGCTGGCAAGCCACCAAATAAAGCATCGAAAGCAACGGGCCACGGATTTCTGGGCTCTTAGATTCGCAAGATCCGTAATCCGCGGCCGTATTCATGAGATGAACGTCTTCAGCTTGTGAAGCTCTTCACGAACTCCACCAGACTCCGCAACGCGATTCCCGAGGGGCCTTTCGCAATCCAGGGTTTTGCATCCTCCATCCAGGCCGTGCCGGCGATGTCGAGGTGAATCCAGGGCGTGTCCTCGGCGAACTCTTTCAGAAACATGGCGGCATTGATGGCGCCGCCCCAGCGTCCGCCGGAGTTTACGATATCGGCGATGGTGGACTTGATGTTGTCTTTGTATTCGTCGTCGAGCGGCAGCCGCCACATTTTTTCTCCGGCTTCGGCATTGGCTTTGTGGAAGCGCTCGTAGATAGCATCGTCGTTCGCGAAAACACCCGCATTGGCGTAGCCGAGCGCCACGACTACTGCACCGGTAAGGGTGGCTGCGTCGACCAAATGAGTGCAGCCAAGCTGGCGCGCGTAGAAAAGACCGTCCGCCAGAACCAGGCGACCCTCAGCATCGGTGTTGATGATTTCGATGCTCTTGCCGGACATTGCAATCTGCACATCCCCAGGCTTTTGCGCTTTGCCGGATGGCATATTTTCGGTGGCGCAAACAATGCCGATGACCTTCACTTTCGGCTTTAGCAGCGCGATCGCGCGCATGACTCCAATCATGGTGGCGCCGCCGGCCATGTCGTATTTCATCTTCTCCATGCCGTCGGCGGGCTTGATCGAAATGCCGCCAGTATCAAAGGTGATGCCTTTGCCGACTAGGCCTAACACCGGTTTCGCGGGAGCGCCGGCGGGTTCGTAGGTCATCACGATCAGCGCGGGAGGCTCGTCGGAGCCTTGAGCGACACTCCAGAACGCGCCCATTTTTAGTTCTTTAATCTTGTCGGCTCCGTAGACTTCACATTTCAACCCAACTTCCTGGCACATCTTCTTTGCTCGGTCGCCAAGAATCGTCGGCGTCATACGGTTGGAAGGTTCATTGACCAGATCGCGGGTAAAGTTTTGCGAATCGCCGATGACCTGAGCTTCCTGCGCGGCCTTCTCCAGCGCGGCGTGATCGGCATTGCCGCCGGCAACAATGGTGAGCGCGTCGATTTTCTGATCTTTACGGTCGCTGCGGTAGTAATCGGGGTCGAAGTTGCCGACCAGCGCACCCTCGACTATGGCTCGCACCGCTTCTTCGGCGGGGACGCTGGGCGGAGCGATGAAGGCGAAGCTGCGAATTCCACGCGACTTCAGAGTTCGCACGGCGGCGCCCGCGATGCGCCGCAGATCGTAGCTGGTAAATTTCTTTGCCGCGCCTCCGCTGACCAGCAAGAGGCGCTTGGCTTTCACTCCCGCGGGCTTATGCAATAGGTTCACTTCAAATGGTCTGCCCGTAAGTTCGCCGCTGGCCAACAAATCCGCAGCCACGGACTGCACCGCTCCATCGCTGGTGGCGAGTTTGAGCTGCGGCTTTTCCTTCTTGTCGCTCTTGTTGTTTTTTTCGGTGTGATCTTTTTCAGCGTGATTTTTCTCGGCATGGTCCAGAACAATGGCGACCAGCGATTCGGTTTCGAGTTCGGCGGGCGTAGAGAATGAGAGTGTGGTTTTCATAGTCGTTAGAAGTTTTCTGGATAACACTCCAGTATCGTCGGCAAAAGGGGGCGAGCGCAAGGGCGGCAGCAGGATACGAGGGGACTGGCCTTCACATGGGGGGCACGCACTATCAATTCCCTTAGCGGCTGCCTGTCTGCGTGAATAGAACTGTGTAAGCGCCCGTAAAGTGCCAGGCATTTGTGGCCGATAGGAGTGATGGAGCGCAAAGTCGGGTGGGCGGAACCGAGTAAGGCGAATTGCCAAGTCGAAGCGTACTCGAAGGGGCGGGCAATCAAAAGCAGAGATTATGAACAAGCTAAATCTGAAAACCAAGCTCGGCCTGGGTTTTGGAAGTCTTTTGTTGATCCTGGTGGCTACCGGCGGCGTGGGCTATTACTCTGTCGGCCAGCTCGCCGATATCTCCGACCGCGCCGACATCATTATGACCAGGAAGGATCTGTCGTCGCAGCTCTCAGCGGCGCTTGAAAAGCAGACCGCCGGCGCCCGTGGATACATTCTATCCGGAAGAGCGGACACGCTCGAACACGACGAAGAGGGAAAACGGGAATTCGCCGACAATATGGACAAGCTGGCGAAGTTACTCTCAACCGAGCAAGGCAAGAAATTTCATGCTGAGATCCGCCAGGCGCATGAAGACTATCGCGCGATTGTCGATCAGGAGATCGAGCTTAAGCGTTCCGGGAAAACCAAAGAATCGGAACAACTCGGTTTCAGTCCGCACACGGCAGAAGTTCGTACCCAGCTGCGCAAAGCCGTAACAGGCATAGTCGCACTGCAAGACAAGTTGAAGGAAGAGGTCGTAAAAGACCAAGCCGCGGCGGAATCGCGCGCGCGTTCCATGATGACGGTACTCGCGCTCGTCGGCGTGGCGGTTGGGATCGGGATCGCAATGGTGATCACTCGTTCCATCACCGTGGCCATGGCCGGGATGCTTCTTGTGATACAGGAAGTCGCGGCCAACAATCTGGCCATTGCTGACCTGGAAATCGAGTCCGAGGACGAAACCGGCAGGGCGGGGGAAGCTTTGAACCGCATGAAGAACAATTTACGCGGAATCATTCAATCCATTGCCGGGACTGCCGAACATGTGGCCAGCGCCAGCGAGGAGATATCGTCCTCGGCCATGCTTCAGGCGCAAGGTGCCGAAACCCAGAAGGACCAAACCACCCAGGTGGCAACGGCCATGCAGGAGATGTCGTCGACCGTAATTCAGGTTTCCGACAACTGCAACCAGGCGGCCGAAGCCGCACGCCAGGCGGCGGATACCGCGCGCCAGGCGGCGGATACCGCGCGCCAGGGTGGCGCCATCGTGGAAGGGACTTTGGAGAAGATGCGGGTCATTGCGGAATCAGTGGGCGCCACCGCCAGGAAGATGGAGGGTCTGGGCAAGAGCTCCGATCAGATCGGACGCATTATCGGAGTCATCGATGACATTGCCGATCAAACCAATCTGCTGGCCCTGAATGCTGCCATTGAAGCGGCCCGTGCGGGTGAGCAGGGTCGCGGCTTTGCCGTGGTCGCCGACGAAGTTCGCAAGCTGGCGGAACGCACGACCACGGCCACCAAGGAAATCGCCCAGATGATCAAGAACATTCAGGACGAGACTAAAGTTGCGGTGACCGCGATGGAGTCTGGAACGAAGCAGGTAGAAGAGGGCGTGACTTCGACCGCCAAAGCGGGAGATTCGCTGAAAACAATCATTGAAATGTCGGAAAAAGTGGGAGAAATGATCACGCAGATTGCAACCGCGGCCACCCAGCAGTCCAGCACCAGCGAGCAGGTGAACGCCAACATGGAACAGATTTCCCGGCTGGTGGCAGAGTCGGCCACTGGCGCTCAGCAGTCGGCAAAGGCCTGCCAGGATCTTTCCGGGCTGGCGCTCGATCTACAAACTATGGTGGGCAACTTCAAGGTCGGAGAGCGCGTGCAAAATGCCAGAGGAAACGCTCGACGCGCTGCCAGTAGTTCGGACGAACCTCAGACCTCGCCTAAGGCCCTGGGCGCTGCCGCGCACTAAAACAATCGCTAATCTTTGAATGTAAGTTGCCTGGTCCTAACACCTGGCAAAACTTAAGAC
>JBAUVJ010000216.1:0-30925 GCA_049583165.1 Candidatus Sulfotelmatobacter sp.
AGGCATCTTAGTGCTGCGGTACCAAAGGAGACCTTGTGAAGACCTTCTTAACCATCACAAGTGGTGTCGGGATAGTAACGCTGCTTTTTGCTGGATACGTGTTTGTCAAAGCGATTCCGGATTTGAACCGCTACGTTAGAATCAACAAAATGTGAAACGTGAACCCAGGCCGAAATAAATTCGGACCTAACACACGCTCGCGGAAATGCAAGCTGCTTTTCTCTCCGAAGCGAGAAAGGAACAAGCCGCTCAGGACGATCAGACTAAGGCAGCCTATGTGGCCTGGAAAGCGGCTGCAGAAGCCGTGGGACCATAGAATAACAGGCAGTCCGGGTGAGGTACCCAACCATTAGAGCCACACGCTTAGGGAAGTCCATCCCACGCCTGCATCCCGAATGTCCTCGCCAGTTGTCGTCCGAGATCTCATCGCCAACTACGATACTCACAAACCTCAGACAGCGGTTTGCAAGAACTCAGCTTTGCTCCGTCCCTCCGGCGGCGACACTTTCGGAAGCGGGATCGTGGCAAAAACGTGGGTGCCAGAGTTATCCGACTCAAGATTCATCGTTCCTTCAAACTGACGCAGGCGTTCCCGAATGCCTCTGATTCCCACTCCTGATCGACCCGATTGAATCTCCGCCAACCGCAAGGGAGACATGCCCTTGCCTTGGTCTCGGATGTCTAATGTAATCTGCTTCGACTCCCGAGTAATCCGAATCGAGGCGGTCTTACTCTCAGAATGCCGATGAATGTTGGTCAAACATTCCTGCATTATCCGGAAGATCACGAGTTCCATGTCGCCAGGTAGCCTTCCAAGCTCCTCTGAAATCTCAAGACGGACTTCCAGTCCACTGCGTTCCAGAAGCCCTTGTAAATACCAACTGATCGCCGAATACAATCCGCTCTCGTCCAAGAGCGGCGGATGCAACAGATAAGATGTCGTCCGTATTTCGCGATGCAACTGTTGAACTGTTTGTTGGATTTCCTGAATCTTCGTGCCAACTTCGGGTAATTTGCTCCCCGCTTCTTGAATGAATAGCTCAAGGTTGATGTCAAGCACGGTCAACGTCTGGCCAACGCAGTCGTGTAATTCGCGCGCGATATGACGTCGTTCGTCATCCTGAGTTCGTAGTAAGCGCCAAGACAGCTCGCGCACCTGATTCGACTGCTCTTCAAGGTCGTGGGTTCGAGCACGCACTTCTGCATCCAGCGATTCGGCGAGCTTGCGGTATTTTTCCTCCGCGTCTTTGCGGGCAGTCACATCGCTTGCCGCCCCGAACCACTCCATGACTTCACCGCTTCCGTTGAATAGGGGAACAGCCCGCGAGTACGTCCAAGCCAGGGTTCCGTCAGCTCGGCGGACGCGATGTTCAAGCTGGAACGCACTCTTTGTCTCCACTGCCTCCCGTATCGCCTGCAATAAAACAGGCTGGTCATCAGGATGAATATATTCGTTCAGCCAATCTTTCTTCGGTTTGCCCGCATCAGCGACGAAGCCGCTGCCGTCGAGCGGGACTAACTCGCTCCAATCGGGGCTCAAGCGATAAACCACATCCGAACTGGCAGTCACGAGAGCTCGGAATCGCTCTTCGCTCCGCCGCAACAACTCCTCCGCCTGCTTGCGTGCCGAAATGTCAGACGCAACAGCAAGCTGTACTACGGTCCCATCAGGATTTCTCAACGGTGCGGCATGGGTTTCCATGTGCCGCCGTTCACCTTCCAGCCCTATGAGGTCGAACTGGAGGGAACGCTTCTCCCCCCGGCAGATGCTTTCGTTGAAGGCTTTGAATCTATCGCGATCCTCCGGCGCGATCAGGTCATAAACATTCTTGCCAACCACTTCCTCTGCGGAACCGGCGCCCACCATCTGCAAACCGGGCGAATTCATGTGCAACAAGGTGCCATCAGCCGAGACCAATTTGACGCACTCCGGAGTGGTTTCAACAATCGCGCGAAAGCGCTCCTCGCTTTCTCGCAGTGCCTTCTCGGTCTGTTTTTGCTGCGTGATGTCATTGTTGGTTTCGAGAATGCACCACGGATTTCCATTGGCTTTCCGGTCGAGCACCCACCGGCTGATGACTATGATTTTCGTGCCGTTTTTCGTTGTGTGAACTAATTCGCCGCTCCAGCGCTCCTCGCGGAGCAGTTTTTCGTTGATTTTATCCAGCTGCACCGGGAATTGGGTTTGCAAGAGCTCGCTGGGTACGCGGCCCAACGCTTCCTCACGGGTAAAGCCGTAGAGCTCCGTCGCAGCCCTGTTCCAATAGGTAACGCGGTCGGCCATGTCGCGAACGAAGATAGCATCATTGCTCAGATCCAGCAGGCAACCTTGTTCCAACAGCGTTCGCTCCGCCCGTCTGCGTTCCGTGATGTCACGGGCCACCTTCGATGCTCCGATCACCCTACCCGCAGCATCTCGGACTGGGGAAATCGTAAGTGAAACATGCAAGGTAGCGCCGTCCCTCCGTTTGCGCACTGTTTCGAAATGATCGACCCGCTCGCCCTCTCCCAGGCGACTGAGAATGTCCTCTTCTTCCGAACGTCGTTCCCACGGGACGATGAGCGTAATGTGCTGACCCACGGCTTCCTCTGCCGTGTATCCGAACAGTCGCTCAGCGCTCTTATTCCAACTGGTGATCGTCCCGTCCAGTTTCTTGCTGATGATGGCGTCATCCGAGGAATCGACAATAGCAGCCAAAAGTGCAGTGGTCCGTTCTGCCTGTTTTCGCTCGGTGACGTCGCGGAATGTCAGAAGGATTAAGTCAGCCCCGTCCCGTGCCAACCTGGATGCGTCGAGGACAACCGTCCTGACGCCGATCGTTGGGAACTCATGCTTGATCTCGACAGGCTCAAATCGAGTATGGTCGGAAAGAGTTGCTTCGATGGATTTCCACGCCTCGGACGTTTCCCATTCGTGGTTTCCGAACTTGCGGATCGAAATACCTTGCGTCTCATCCCGCGAAAGCCCGAACAAGTTGTAGAATGCGCGGTTCGCCGTCTGTACTCGCAATTTGGCGTCGAGAACAACCAATGGATCGAATACCGTATTGAGGATCGCCTTCGTGTATTCCCGTTCGTAAACCGCTTGGTCGATACTGGCACGAAAAGCCGTGACATTCGTAAATGTGAGTACCGCGCCCAGAATCTGGCGATCACTCCCCTTGTACGGGGCTATGCGAAGAAGAAAACATCTATCGCGATCGCGGGTTTCGACCCGGTGCGGTGCCCCGTCAGCGATCACTCGCGCACAGACCCTACCGAGATTCTCCACGCCGGCAAGAGTATCGCCAATAGGACATCCGACATCGCAGGCCCGCAAGCCAAGCACCGTTGTGGCGGCACGGTTCATCCGGGCAACTGTGCAATCGCGCCCGATTACAATGATTGGGAGATCGACGGCATCCAGCATGTCGATATCGTTGGTGGTGATCCCCTGCAAACTCGTGGAGTCGCCTCCCGTAACACGGGCTCCAACGAGTCCCTCGTTCTGGGCCATGGAGTACGCCTATCCTTTCAAAGAGTAGCCTGATACAGAGTGCGACTCCGTTGCAGCACATCGTCGGCTACAAGCGGGAGAGTCTGCCGCAATGCCAACAGCAACGCCTGAGATCGCGGCATGTGGAACGAACCGCGATACCGCGAGAGCAGTTGATCTTCTAGGACACGGGACTCGTCCGGACCGACTGTATCTCGAAGTGCGTCCGAAACAGCTCGCTCAAGCCGGGCATAATCTTCCACGGGAATCAGATGGGAGTGATTCTCGCCGAGCCTGGGCAGCATGCGGGCGTGCACCTCTCCATTGAAGTTGTCCATCAAAAATGAGCAAAAGATCGCGATATCCTGTTCATGGGCAAGCTGGTCGAACAAATCTTCGAGCTTCATGCTCGCGGCAACGTCCCCTCGCTCCCAGAGAATGTTTACCATCTCACCCCACCAGCGCACCCTCGGGTATTGGCCATCGCGGCGAGCTTGTGCGATTACGTTCGCGGCTAAGCCCACGAACACCGGTGAATCCGGCATTCCGTTTCGCACGAATGTGGGCAGGAGATTGTCCGCATCCACAATGGTTAATTGTCCCCGCTTCTCTGCCGCTTTCACATCTACGCCCTCGGCTTCCAGGCGAGGCCGAAAAGCATCCCAGTGAGCGACGGTCGGAACCAGAATTACACCCTCGCCGTTCGCAATTGCGGCGGCGGCAAAGCGGCAAACGGCGCGGTTAAGAAACTGCTGATCCTGATAAAGCTGGACGATGTGATCGCGCGGTGCGGCACCAGCCAGAAGACCGGACCAAGGCTCGCCTATCTCGACTGCGATGCCGTCGGTCCCGTGGCCCAAGCTGCTGTTATTTTCCATTGCCACTCCATATTACGAGGATGAATACTCGAGTATCGAAGCATCGGTCCCCATATGCCGTAATCACTTTATGCGCTAACGGTTTGGCCGGCCACTGATACCTTCCTCGATAGTCGGAAGCAAATCTCGGGTCAAATCGGATTTTGTTACCGGACCTTTCGCGCCAACGTACGACCTTCTTCCCGAGCAACCGTGGCATCGATCTGAGCAACGATAATCACACTGCAACCAGGAATTTCGCGTCGATACTCCAGGCGCTTCCTAAACTGTCAATGCACGCCTATTCAGTACGATTCGCCTTCCCATCGAAGCACACCATGCCGTCGTCCACCGGTAAAGAATGCACGAGGCCAGAATTACAGGCTATACAGTGTTTAATGTATTGACCGGAGCCGATGCAGCCCGAGGAATCGCGTCCTCACGCCTCCTGGTTGACGCTCTGAAAGAGTTGGTCGCAACAAAGCTCACCTCGGGTTTCCCGAGGGTTCGCTAAGGGTTCGATAAGAGATCTTTGAAGCACTTTCCGCGCTAAACAGCGGCGATCCGTGCCTTAGATTTCAATTACTTACGAGTTAGCGAATCCCTTTCACGTCGGTAACACGGGTTCAAATCCCGTCGGGGACGCCAACAAAAGAAAAGACTTGCTGGAGGCGGGCCCTCCCGTCGGCGGTTCAGAGGGTCCGACAAGAAAAAGTCCCTCTCCAGACCGCTCCGAAACTGCAAATACACGGTTGACAATCGGCCCGCGTTCGACGTTCGTTCGGGGGTGTGAGAAATCTGAACTCTCACTTTAGATTATGCAATGCCAGCCGGCAACCGACCCGCGCTCCTCCCGCAATTGACACCTTACGCAATATGCGTAACTCGTCCGTACTCACGGCTTTGTTCCCATTGGCACACGATCCGGCGCTGGGAGGATACGCGAAACAGGTAATCTCCGGTTTGTCCGTGGTCCAAGTGACGGGCCCTCAGATCACCCGCACAACGGCCAATGTCGCATCATCGGTTTGCTTCGCTTTCGAGAAGTCCTCCATAGAATTGAACATCAAATTGACGAGATCTCCGGCGTCTTGAGAGCATCCCGCTCCGCAGGCCGCGGCTTTCAATAAGCCCTGAACTCCCCATTCCTCCCCGTCCTGATTTGCCGCTTCAATGAGTCCGTCAGTAAAGGCGATCACCAAATCACCGGTAGCGAGCTTAACGGCACCCTCCCTGAATTCCGCATCAGGGAACAATCCAACTGGCGCGCCACCCGTTTCGAGGCACTTCATTGAACCATCTCGCCGAATGACGACCGGCGGATTATGTCCGGCATTTACATAACGCAGAATCCTGGTCGACCCGTCGAAGACTCCATAGAACAAGGTCGCATATCGGCCCTCGGAAGACGAAGCGCATGCCTGATGATTCACCACCTTGAACAGCGCGGCCAAGTCATCTCCGGTGAACAATGCCGCCGTCCGGAGGGAGGATTGCACATTGGCGATCATGAGTGCCGCGGCTAGACCTTTGCCCGAGGCATCGCCAACGACCAGTGCCAAGCAATCGTCCTTAAGCGCGATAAAATTGTAGCAATCGCCGCCGAGCGCCCAAACCTGGCGGCAGCGGCCGCTATAATCCAAGAAATCGCTAGCTCTACGGGGGGCCTGCATAAAGCCCTGCTGTACGTCGCAAGCCAGTACCCAGTCCTGGCTAACGTCCACTACCATTTCCTCGGTCGTCATTTTCTCGCCTCCACTTGTATGTCGGTTCTAGGCCTCCGAAATCGACACGGGCTGCTGGTTTCCGGTAAAGATATTTTTTGGCACGGATGTCGAGAAGAGCGGGGCCGCTCCGACTACAGGATGAAAGCGCAGATCACAGCTGCTGCGAATGAACACACCAAGTCAGTGCCGAGCAGGTAACCAAAATAACTGATGAAATAGGAGCGAAGGACATGAAATACATTTTGCTGATGTCAGGCACGAGGGCGGGCGTTGACGGGTATCACGCCTGGTCGAAACAGGATATCGAGGCGCATATGGCGGTTCTTCAGCGCATCAACAAGGACCTCACAACATCCGGAGAGTTTGTCGCCACTCAGGGCTTAGCCGAACCGAGTGAAGCGAGGGTCGTACGTGGGGAGAAAAACGGCGTGCCGGTCACCGACGGCATTTTCCCCGAGGCGAAGGAATTTCTCTTGGGCTACTGGATTGTCGACGTTGACAACCCCGAGCGGGCTTATGCCATTGCGGGACAGATTTCCGCAGCTCCCGGGCCGGGGAGCAAACCTACAAACATGCCGATCGAAGTGCGGCAGTTCACCGCCTACGAATCGAAATCTCATTGACAGGTGGCGAGAATCCCGCACGGGCTCCGAGTTAGGAATGAGAGCACGTAGATCGCGAAAACTAAAACCAAGAGGAGCAAGACAATGAAATACATTCTGATTATGAACACAATGAAGGTTGGCCACGGCGTGCCGGCATGGCCCAAGAAGGATCTCCAGGCTCATATCGCCTTTATGCACGGCCTCAACAAGGAACTTCATGAACGCGGCGAGCTGGTTTCGGCCGAGGGCTTGTCATTTCCCGATCAGGCAAAGCTGGTTCGGGCCGGCAAGGATGGGCTTCCTTTTACAGACGGCGTCTTTCCCGAGTCTAAGGAATTTCTCGCCGGATTCTGGATTATCGACGTCGGCAGTGCGGAGCGGGCGGATGCGATCGCCGCAAAAATCTCGGCAGCGCCGGGACCTGCAGGTGTGCCTCTCAACATGCCAATTGAAGTGCGACCTGTTATGAGCGGGCCGCCTCCAGAGATGCTGTGATAGGAGCAGTAATGACAAAGCCATGGGACGCGACATCTGAGCATCTGCTGCGCGAACTTGCGCCGCAGGTGCTCGGCGCGGTCGCTCGCCGCTTCCGCGAGTTCTCCTCGGCCGAAGACGCCGTGCAGGAGGCCATGATCGCCGCTTTCACGCAATGGCCGCAGGAGGGCGTTCCCGATAACCCTCGCGGATGGCTGATTCAGGTGGCGTGCCGCCGGATGACAGACCATGTGCGCAGCGAAATCGCCCGCCGCGAAAGAGAAACGGCTGTGGCCGCAGATGGGGAAAGCTTGGCACAGACCCTCGAGTTCGAGGCCGACATGGATTCAGACGACACGCTGATTTTGTTGTTCATGTGCTGCCATCCGGCCCTTACTCCGTCCTCGGCAATCGCGCTGACGTTGCGGGCGGTTGGCGGCTTGACCACGGCTGAAATTGCCAATGCCTTTCTGGTTCCCGAAGCCACGATGGCACAAAGGATCAGTCGCGCGAAGCAAACCATCAAAGCTTCGGGCGTACCGTTCCGTTTGCCGTCTCCGCACGAGCGAACTGGACGGCTGCCCGCAGTGCTGCACGTACTTTATCTGATCTTCAGCGAGGGATATGCCAGCAGCATAGGGTCGCAACTGCAACGACTCGACTTGGCGCGCGAAGCGATCCGCTTGACGCGCAATACGAAAGCGCTACTCCCCGATGATCCCGAGGTCGCGGGTCTTCTGGCGCTGATGCTTTTAACCGACGCGCGTCGCGCAGCCCGGACCGGTCCGGATGAGGAATTGATTCCCTTGGATAAACAAGATCGAACTCTGTGGGATCGCTTGGAGATCTCCGAGGGCACTGAGCTTCTCACGGCAGCGCTGTCGAAAGCATCGGTGGGTTTGTATCAGCTTCAGGCGGCGATTGCCGCCGTTCACGACGAAGCTGCGAGGGTAGAGGAAACCGACTGGCCACAGATCCTGGCTCTGTACGAGTTGCTGAAACGAGTCGCCCCCAGTCCCATGGTCACTCTCAATCACGCAATCGCAGCCGCTATGGTGCACGGCCCCGCCAAAGGCCTCGAACTGCTTGGGGCTCTCGACGGCGATCCACGTATTGCCGGTCACTATCGTCTCGACGCCGTTCGTGCCCATTTATTTGAAAAGATTGGCGATCACGAAGCCGCCATCAAACACTACCGGATTGCAGCTGCGCGCACGACGAGTATCCCGGAACGGAATTACCTCATAACCCAAGCAGCGCGCGTGGCCGGCGTTTAACTCCCGAATTGTGGCCAACCGGAAGTAGTCCCGCTCCTGCCGTCGATGAAAATCGAGAATTTGGCTCCTCGATCATCCCCTAGCCAACACCAGAAACGAACTACTCCGCGATTTCTTGACGCACCCCTCAACGGCGAGGCTCTCGCCTATTTCCAGAGGAGTGCAACAACATCGAGTGTAGGCACTTTGCCCGCTCCTGTTCACGCCTCAACCGCAGAGCGGAAGCGCCAGTAGACGCAGTAACGCTGATCGAACAGGCGGTAGAAGGGACTGAGAGTGACTTCTTCAGAACGACCCGTTCCCGCAGTGCGAAAAGTGAGCGGTCTATTTTTTATGCCGTCTTTTCCGCTGACCGGCTGAATCCATTTGCCAAGGGCGTTGCGGTCGCCGGCGAGTTCCGGCACGGCAATGGCGGGAAAACCACCGTGGAGAAATTTATCGTCGGAATAGATGCGCTTCGGGTCGAGATTCTCCATGCCGAGTTCACCGGCGAGCACCAGCGGGCCATACATAATGGCGGCTAGTGTGGGGTCATCGGGAATGCTTTGCAAATGCAAGCGCATGGGCAGCTTCACTGCCACGCGGTCGCCGTTTTTCCAGGTGCGGTGGATTTTCGCGTAGCTCGACGGAATCAGCTTTTGGTTAGGCTGGAAGCGCTTGCCGTTGACCGTCACGCTGGCGTTCTCGGCCCAATAAGGAATGCGCACGTTCAAGATGAAGCGAGTGGGCGATTTCGTCTGGATGATCAGGCGGGTCCCGGCTTCCTCGGGAAAACGCGTTTCCTGCCGGACGACGACACCTTTTTCTCTCCAGTTCACTGCAGAAGCGACAAACAGATTCACCCACAGCGACTGCTCATTGTGAAAATAGAAGCCCTCGCTGAGCTTGGAGAAATTTTCCAGTCCCGTACCGCAGCAACAGAAATAGCCCTCGTGCGGCACGAAGTGAACTTTCCACTGGCCGGACTGCATTCCGAGATAGTAAAGCGGTGAGCCATCGGCGGGGTTGGGCGTGGCGAGGATGTGGTTCAGGAAAGCGCGCTCGTAATAGTCGGCGTATTGCGGCTCGGCTTGCCAAGTGAAAAGCTGGCGCGTCAGCTTGAGCATGTTATAGGTGTTGCAGGTTTCCTGCGTAAGGTCCGTGAGTTGGGAGGCGAGCACGTCGGGCGGCGTGCGGAAATGTTCGCTGGCGCTATTGCCGCCGGTGACGTAGCTGCGGTGCAGCGCAACCTGCTGCCAAAAAAATTGCGCCCCGTCGCGGTAATACGGGTCGCCGGTGAGCTCGAATTCACGCGCGGCGCCGATGAACTTGGGGATCTGGGTGTTGGCGTGCAAAGTGGTGAGCGTATCACGGCCCTGGGCGGCAGGATCCATGACCGCATGATGATCGAAGCGTTTCGCGACCACGAGATAACGAGAATCTCCGGTGGCGGCGGAGAGGTTGGCCAGAACTTCGTTCATGCCGCCGAATTCGATTTGCAGGGTGCGCTGCATTTGCTCTTCCGGGAGCCGGCCGGTACGCCAGTCCGTCCATGAGGCCATGCCTTCGAGCACCTGAAGCGCCTGCGGATTCTGCATGCGCTCGTGGACATCGAACATGCCAGCCATAATTTTATGCAGCGCATACCAGACGACTGCCGCGGGACGGCCCTGTTCCAAGTCGTCGAAGCCCGATTCCGGGAACGCGGAAAGATAGCCCTTGTCGCCGAGTTGCGCCTGGCATTTTGCCAGCTCAGCCACCATGGCATCGGCTTTAGTTTTGATGCGGACGTCGCCGGTGGAGGCATACATCTGGCTGCAAGCGGAAAGAAAATGGCCGACGTAATGACCGCGCCATCCGTTGGTGGGAGACTCGCGGTTATAGAGCGGCTCGGCAGTCGACGGCAGTTTGGCGTTGACGCGGAAGTTGTGCAGCAGGCGGTCAGAATCAAGGGCGAGGAGATAGTTGAGAGTTTGTTCGCGCATCCGGAGTAGGTCCGGATCGAGAATCTTGACATCTTCAAGACGGAATGGAATGGCGATCAGGTTGGGAAGCGAGTAGGTGATCTGCGGATCTTTTCTCTGCGGATCCGTGCTCTGCGAATCATTGCTCAGCAAATCCGTGCCGGGCAGGTTCAGCGGAAGATGCGCGAGGGCCGCGCCATTCATGCGTGGATCGAGCACTCTGCCGGCCGCTCCTGTGGCGGCAAGGGCGGTGCCGCCGTAGAGTATGCGGCGCAGGAAGTCGCGTCTGATCATGAAAATATCCTAACACTGGAGCAACTGGGGCATTCAGGGCAATTTCCGGCGAGGCTCCGCCAAGAATCTGCCCTGGGCGGCGGTTCCCAAAATGGAACCGCTCCAAAATGGGAACGGCCTCGGCTCTATCAGTGTCTTGATTCGGGACCATTCCCGCCATGGAACGCGTCTTACCGTTACACGTCCTCGCCACTGGACGATAGAGGGAGACGCTATGGACGGTCGTACAAGCAAAAATTGGCCGGAGTTGAGCCGGCAGGTTGCTGACACACACACCAGAATTTTCATCGAACTCGTATTCGACTTATGGCAGACGTTGGAGAAGTACGACGAATATTCCGTAAGCTGTGAGCCGAGCCTTACGGATGAGGTTCCGAACTCCGAGTTGAGGAGGACCTTATGAGCAGCAGTCGAGCATCGCAATTCCTGTTGCTGGCCCTTACTCTTGCCCTGCTCTGGAAGCCGCAAGGCTTGCTGGGACAGTCGATGGACAAGCGATGCTGGTCCAGCGCGCTCTAGTAAGGTCCGATGATTCCGGCGATGGCGCGGGAAGCGGGCGAGGGCGCCCGCTCCACGCTGGCTTCGAGCACGTCGAGATATTTCAGGCCGGAGCCGGTGTTGAAGAGAACAACGGTATCCTCGGCGGTGAAAAAGTTGCTGGCCAGGAGTTTCTGGTAGGCGATCAGGCTGGCCGCGCCTTCGGGAGCGGCGAAGATGCCTTCAATTTTTGCCCAATGGCGTGTGGCGTTGAGAATTTCCGCGTCGGTGGCGGCAAGGGCGAGGCCTCCACTTTTTTTCAGGATGTCGAGGATAAGGTAGTCGCCATAGGGTTTGGGGACACGCAGGCCGGAGGCGAGAGTGGAGGCGTGCGGCCACATTTCGGACGTAGCCTTCCCTTCATCCCACGCTTTAACAATCGGGGCACATCCTGAAGACTGCACGCCGATCATATTCGGACGTTCAGAGCCGATGAAGCCGAGTTGCTCGAGCTCGTCGAAGGCCTTCCACATGCCGAGCAGGCCGACGCCACCGCCGGTGGGATAGATGATGCCATCGGGAAGTTTCCAGCCTAATTGTTCGGCGACCTCGTAGCCCATGGTTTTTTTGCCTTCGACGCGGTAGGGCTCCTTGGTAGTCGATACGTCGAACCATTTTTCTTTTGCCCACTCAGGTTTTTCTTTTAGCTCCGCGACCTTGCGGGCGCAATCGGAGATGAGGCCATCGACCAGGGTAACTTGCGCACCGTAGTAATCGCACTCGATGCGGTTGGCCAGGGGAACGTCTTTGGGCATGAAGATGTGGGCTTCGATCGACGCGGCGGCGGCGTAGGCGGCGAGGGCTCCGGCGGCGTTTCCGGCCGAAGGGATGGCGAGCTTCTTCAGGCCGAAGTGACGAGCCATGGTGACGGCGGCGGAGAGTCCGCGGGCCTTGAAGGAGCCGGTGGGATTCAGGCCTTCATCCTTTATGTAGACGTTCGGATATTCGCGGCTGCGCAGCATGGGCGTGAAACCCTCGCCGAGCGTGACCGGCATGGCTTCCGGAAGCACCGCGTCATAGCGCCACATCGTGGGAGCGAGCGGCAGAAGCGATGCGGGCGAGAAAGTTTTTTTGATGCTCGCGAGATCGTAGCGGGCGTAGAGGATGCCGCCATCTTTGGGGCAAACGGTTTGCGGGCGGTCGGCGGGAAAATGTTCTCCGCAGCGGGTACATTCCAGCTGAATTGGGCGGGACACGAGGAAAGTCTATCAGGAGCGCGGACATACGAAGTTTTACTGGCTAGAGGTCTGGACCGCAACGAAAACGACCGCTAACTCGTCGGAGTAGATCTGCTTCCAGCTGGGAGTTTCGGCAAGGACACTGGCCAGCGCCGAGTCTTTGGGAATAACTACATACCGAACCGGATGGTGCTCGAGAAAATCCTGCCACCCCGGCTCAGCGTGCATCATCTTCAAGTAAGACTTTAAGAATGCTTCACCGTAGAAGTCGTGGCGATCGTCGACGGCGACCTTGATTGGCGGATAGAGACGGTAGATGAGATAGCCGCCCCAGGAATCGGGAGCAAGCACAGAGCCTTCTGCGTGCTGCGCTTGCAGGTAGTCGACCGCGCCTACGGGGAAGCGCTTGGAGTCAAAGTGTGCGCTCATCAACGGCGTGGCGCCAAGATTACCGGCGTGGAAGGTAATCCAGCACATCAGTGCGACTGCGGCGATGGGCCAGAGATGCCCGCGCACGCTTAGCTCGATCGATTGCATCCTTTGGAAGAAGGATATCTCTTGTGCGGCGTGGGATTGAGAGGCGCCGCGTATTTTAGCGAACGACTCCGCAAGTTTTTGGAATGCGTCGGAAAGCCGTGGGCCGATTAGTAGAATCAGGAGCAGGGACGATACCGGAATGTTCCGCGAAGCGTAGAGGCCGGAGTAGACGGCGAACAGAGCC
Source organism: Candidatus Sulfotelmatobacter sp. (assembly GCA_049583165.1). Classification (GTDB taxonomy): domain Bacteria; phylum Acidobacteriota; class Terriglobia; order Terriglobales; family Acidobacteriaceae; genus Sulfotelmatobacter. The sequence continues at coordinate 13,089 of JBAUVJ010000216.1, forward strand.
ACCAGCGGGGTGCTTAAGCTGCTCTCGCGCGGGGCGCGTCTAGTTGCGAGCGCGACCAAAGTGAGCAGCAACAAGATTGCAAAACATTTCTGGGCCACGCCATGAAAATTCGGTGACTGGAATTCGTCGATGTGGTCCATGAGGAAGCGATTGGAAAGATAACGATAGATATGGAGGTGCAGCCTCCAGCCGTAAGGATTCGCGAGCGTTGCCAGTGCGCTGGCCAAGCCAACGATCGCCAGATCTCGTGCGCGCTTCCCTGCTCTTATTTTTTCAAGAGCATCGTCAAAGTGATCATCACTTAATTTGAGCCATCGCCAAGCCGCGCTCAGCCAAGAGATTCCAAGAAGGACGAACCCTACGAGAAACCCTCCATGGACGTTCACCCAGACCAGCGTGAGGAGGGGCAGGAGCCACAACAAACGCGGGCTGCGACCAGTTTTTTTCTCGGCAGACTCGAGAATCCAGAACCACAGCACAGTAAAGAGCCAACTCACCACATGCGGACGCGCGAAAAAATGAATCATGGCCGCCGAAGCGGCCAAGAGCACCAGACACAGAGCAACGAGAAAATTCGTATCGCGCTGTAGAAGCAGGCGGAACGTCCACGAGAAGATCAGGGCGATGATCGAGGCAGTTAGGAAGACCACGGCGTTCAAGCCGGCGACGCTATCCAGCCAGCCGACGACGACGTCATAGAGCCACTCCCAGGCGAACCAGGGCTGACCGGACATGGTGGAAGAAAATGGATCGACGCGAGGAATGGCGTGGGTAGAGAGAATCAGTTGCCCGGTGCGAATGTGCCAGCCAATTCCAGCGTCTCCCAACAAGCGCACGGAGAGAGCGGTGAATGCGAGCAACCCGAGCAGGACGATGAAGATCAAGTCTCCGATCGAGGGCACGATCCACCGGACGTATTTGTTTGTGTCTGTGCGCATGGTCACGGGACGACGAATTTCCTCTTCAGAAACTATAGAGCCGATGGCCATCGCGCTGAATCTTATAGAGTGACGCCATGAACGGCAAGGCGATACATCGCGCGGTGGTTGTGGGAGCGGGTTTGGGAGGGCTGAACGCAGCTACCGCGCTAGCCGGCGCGGACGAGAAACATCACCCGCGCTCCATAAATAAGAGTAAGAATATGGTTGAGCGGCAATCGAATCAGGAAATCGCTTAACGCCCGAACAGGAGAAGCGCCGGAAATGCAGACTGATTTGCCATTCAGGAAAAACGGTCGAAGTTTGCTGACCTTTTCCGCGATCGCAGCAGTTCTGTTTTTTTGTGCGAGCGCATCCGGCGAGGTTCTGAAGATTGTGGTTGACGACACGATTCAGCCGATCACCGGGGAATATATTGAACGCGCCATCGACCAAGCCCGACGGCACAACGATCAAGCCGTATTGATCGAGATCAATACGCCGGGCGGCTTGGTCGATTCCACCCGCAAGATCATCGAGAAAATAACCTCTTCCCAGGTTCCGGTGATTGTTTACGTCACACCCAGCGGCAGCCGCGCGGGGTCGGCTGGAATCTTCATCCTCGAAGCAGCCGACGTCGCAGCCATGGCTCCGGGGACGAATGCTGGAGCGGCGCATCCCGTGATGATTGGCGGCGGCAACATCGACGAGGTAATGAAGCAGAAGATTGAAAATGATACCGCCGCTCTTATGCGGTCGGTGGTTTCGAGGCGCGGACGTAACGTGGAAGTTGCGGAAAGTGCGGTGCGGCAATCCAAATCGTTTACCGATGAGGAAGCGCTGAATCAACATCTGATCGACTACGTGGCATCGAGCGAGCAAGATCTTTTCCGGCAGATAAAAAGTAAAAATGTTAAGCGATTTAACGGGCAGGAAGTTTCTCTCGACCTCTCAGGCCAGCCCATTGTGCCTTTCGAGATGACTCTGAAGGAACACATCCTCGATTACCTGATGGATCCTAATGTTTCTTTCATTTTGCTGGCGATTGGAGCGTTGGCGCTCTACGCGGAATTCAACCATCCGGGCGCGGTGGTTCCCGGAACTGTGGGCGTGGTCTTTATTCTGGTCGCGATCTTTGCGTTGAACTTGTTGCCTACGCGCTTTGCCGCGCTGGGGCTGATTCTGGCCGCGTTCGCACTTTTTGCCGCCGAGGCGAAATTTGCGAGCCATGGCGTGCTCACCATCGGCGGCATCACTCTTCTTACTCTGGGAGGATTGTTGCTGGTGGACTCGCCGATCCCGGAGATGCGAGTCCATCTACTCACCGCGCTGGCGGTAAGTATTCCGCTAGGGTTGATCACGGCGTTTTTGATGAGCATTGCTCTCAAGGCGCGACGGAACAAGATGGTCTCCGGCGCACAAGGACTGATCGGCGAAACTGGAATCGCGCAGACGGCTCTTGCTCCGCGCGGAAAGATATTCGTTCACGGCGAACTCTGGGATGCCTTCTCATCGATCGATGTGGCAGTCGGCCAGTCTGTGATAGTGCGCCGGATGGACGGCCTTCTGCTACAGGTTGACCCGCTGGCCGTGACTCAACCTCAAAGCGCAATTGTTATTCCCTGACGACTTCGCGCACCAGCGCAAGCAACCGGCAGCGCTCGAATTCCGCGCCCATCGTTACCACCTGCGTTACAATCCGCGATAGGAGCGTTGTCCACTTCATGGTGCGCTCTGTGGTTGGCTGCTGGGCGCGGAGGCGACAGATGGATATTTTTGGGATGGGATTTTTTGGCATTGCCCTCATCATCCTGGCTCTTTATGGGTTGAGTTCGATCAAGATTCTTGCCGAGTATGAGCGCGGAGTTATTTTCCGTCTTGGCCGGCTCTTGAGCGCAGCCAAAGGGCCCGGGGTGATTCTTGTCTTCAGCCCAATCGACCGCATGGTCCGGGTGTCGCTTCGCCAAGAGGCTCTCGAAGTCCCGCCGCAGGACATCATCACTCGCGACAACGTTACGCTCAAGGTGAATGCGGTTATTTTTCTGCGGGTGATCGACCCGAGTAAGGCGGTCGTTGAGGTTTCCAACTACGTCTATCAGACCTCGCAGTTCGCGCAGACCACGCTGCGCTCCGTGCTGGGCGAACAGGAACTCGACGAACTTTTGGCGCACCGCGAAAAGATCAATCTGCGGCTGCAAAGCATTCTTGACCAGCACACTTCGCCCTGGGGAGTGAAAGTGACCAACGTCGAGGTGAAGCAGGTCGATATGCCGGAATCGATGCTGCGCGCCATGGCCAAGCAGGCCGAGGCCGAGCGCGAAAAACGGTCGAAGATTATTCATGCGGAGGGTGAATTCTCGGCGGCGCAGCGACTGGTGGACGCGGCGCATCTGCTGGCCACGGAGCCGGTCAGCGTGCAGCTGCGCTACTTGCAAACGCTCACGGAAATTGGCGTGGAGAAAAATACCACCGTGATCTTCCCGGTTCCCGTGGATTTCTTTTCAGGTTTGCAGAAGATGTTGGGCAAAGGTGGGGATGAGGCTGCGGCTGTGCCCAAGTCGGAGTAGTTCGACAGGGGCTGTGCCGATTTGAGTTGCGAGCGCTGGCAGTGCTGGATCAATTTTAAGGAAAGGTTATGGCCACATCACAGGACACTGAAATCACGTTAGGCACAACGAAACTTCTGGGGCTGTTCTTCGGCCTGGTAGCGACTTGCGCCGTGTTCTTCGCGCTGGGCTACACGTTCGGACGCAAAGCGGACTCTGGCATCGGCGCGACCGGGATGATGGCTCCGCTGGCCGCTTCGAACGGCGCGAAACCCGCGGGAGCTGCTTCGTCCTCATCTTCATCCACGCCGATGACGTTTTATAAAGCGGTGGAGCAGCAGAATGCCAATCCTCAGCTCGCGCCGGCATCTACCGCTGGGGGAACCGCGAATGCGGCGGGCGCTCAGTCTTCAGGAACGGCAGCGAGCCCCGCGCCGACCACATCCCCTTCCGACACGACTTCACCGGGTTCACGATCGCAGAGCGATCAGGCTGCGAATGCACCCGATCCGATGGCCCCGATTCCAGGGACCGGTTATTTTGTGCAGGTGGCTGCGGTCACCAAGCAGGAAGATGCGGACTCATTAGTAGACGCGCTCAAAAAAAAGCAATATCCCGCTTTTGTTGCCAACAATGCAACCGACAAGCTGTTTCGCGTGCAACTGGGACCGTTCGGCGACATAAAAGAAGCGGAAGCCACGCGCTCGCGCCTGATTAACGACGGCTACAACCCGATCCTCAAGAAGTGAAGTCTCCCCTATGAAGCGTGACCGACTGTTGAACCGCCGCGTGGTTTTCAAGCTGCACGGCATGGATCCCCTCGACGCAACGATTCTGAAGCAGGACGAAAGTGGCTATTGGATTCGCGGCGGAACGCTCTCCAGCCAGCTCGACCAATCCAACTGCTCGCTTCCGGAAAGCGATGTGCGCTACCTGGAGTTCAGCCGCATCGAGTGGCTGCGCGCCCCGCGCGAGCGCTCCTGATGATTCTCTTCCGTTGAATCCCGCATATTGACAACGGTCGATTTAGTAGATATTAGTGCCTTACTCTATGACTAATCCACTGACCCCGCTCGACAGCGCGCTGCACGCCATTGCCGATCCAACACGACGGCGCATTCTTGGAGCCTTGAAACAGCGCGATGCCGGCTCAACCGGCAAAAACAACGGTCTGTGCGCCAGCGACATTGAAGAACGGGTACGGCTCTCCCAGCCAACGATTTCGCATCACATGGCGATTCTGACCAAGGCTGGTTTGGTGGAAGCTGTAAAACAAGGACAGTGGCGATGGTACCGGCGCAATGAGAAAGCGCTACGAGTGTTGGTGAAAAATTTGCGCGGACAATTGTGAAGCGTTGCCGCTAGCCCGCAGAAGCCGCGGCCGCTTGCGCTTTCTGCAACAAGCGCCGGGCATGAGCAATCAAGTCCGCAACTTCGAAGGGCTTAACCAGGCAGGGAATGTTGTTTTCCTGAAGGAACGTTCGCTCATCGCTCTGGTCAATATTCGCGAAGGTGAATAGCGTGTGCTGCTCCATACCCGGACAATTCTGTTGCAGCCATGACCAGGCTTCTTTCGCGTGCCAGTCTCCGGGCATCTTGCCGCTCATGATCACGGCATCGAAGGGTTCGGAGAGCAGGCGCGTCTTCAAGTCTTCGCTCTTGGAAGCAGTTACTACATTTGCCCCAGCACCGGTAAGCACGTCGCGCTCGAACTCCAGCACTGCTTCCTCTTCCTCGACCAGCAAAATTCTTCCTTGAATCGCGCCTTCGCGTTTTGGCGGGGCCACCGGCGCGGCTTTCGCTCCAGCAAGCGCGGGCGCCGCTACCGGCAAGCGTACTTCAACCACCGCTCCTCCGTCGGTAGCATTGTGCGCTGTAATGTCGCCGCCGTGCTCCTTCACAATTCCATAGCAGATGCTCAGGCCGAGGCCAGTGCCCTTCCCGACATTTTTGGTGGTATAGAAGGGATCGAAAATTCTTTTCGGATCTTTTATGCCGGGGCCGTCGTCGGCAAACTGCGCGGCTATGAAATCGCCATCGCAAAAGACACGAATCTTCAGTTTCCCGGCTCGTCCGGTCTCTAAAACCGCGTCGACCGCATTGTTGATGATGTTCAAAAACACTTGCTCGATCTGATGCGGATCGGCCACGACCATCGCGGGCTCGGCGCCTAAATCTTTTTCCACGGAAATGTGGTTGACCTTGAGATCGTAGTCGCGGAGGGTGAGAGTTTCTTCCAGCACCTTGCGAACATCCACTTCCGAACGTTCCGGCTTGCGCTGACGCGCGAAGGAGAGCAGGTTCTGCACTACGCGATGCGTGCGCTGCGCCTGCTTGAACATTTTGCCAACGTAATCTTGGGCGCGCTCGTTCAGCCCCTCGCTTTCCAGCAGTTGCGCGTAGCCAAGAATTGCGGTCAGAGGATTGTTCAGTTCATGAGCGACGCCCGCGATCAACTGGCCCACGGCGGACATCTTCTCGCTCTGCAAAAGCTGTTCCTGGGTTCGGCGCAGATCTTCGTAAGCCTTACAGGTCTCCTCATAGAGACGAACTTTTTCGATAGTGGTTGCCAACTGGCGACTGATGGCCACGAGCAGGTTTTCCTCCCCGCTGGAATATTGATACTCCACGTGGCTGCGCAGGCCCATCATTCCGATCGGGCTATCCTTGCCCCAGAACAACACCCAGATCCAGGAACCGTCACTGCTGGAACCAATAAACTCTGCGACCGCTCCGGTGAGATGCGGAAGATATTCCGCGGTGATCACCTCGGCTCGCGAGCGCGTGATGAGGTCGCCAAAACCATCGGCAAAGCTGATTTCCGCGGGACGCGATTTGTCGCGGCTACGCGGTCCCCAGGCGGCTCGGCGGCGATAGGTGGGGACATCAGAATCCGAGAGATAGACGGCTCCACTCTCCGCGCCGAAAAGCGAAACCACCTGGCGCAGCGTGAGATTGAGAATTTCATCGAGATCGAAAGACTGCGTGGCCACGACCGCCATGGCATTCAACGCGTTGAGTTCACGGTTGCGGCGCCGCATTTCGTCTTCGGCCCGGCGCTTCTCGGTCACGTCCAGAACAAAACCCTGATAGCGCTCAATTTTTCCCGAGCCGTCGCGGGTGGCGAAGCTACTTTCCGAGGCGAGCAGCAAGGTTCCGTTCTGCCGGCGCATGGTTACATCGAAGTTGCGGACGTAATTCTGGTGGTCGATCGCCTTGTGAAGCGCGTCGCGTTGAGTAGCGTCGACGCGAATATCTTCGTCCAGATTCAGGGCAAGCAATTCTTCGCCTCGCTGGTAGCCCAGCATGTGCACGAAAGCGTCGTTGCAATCGAGCAAGCGGCCGTTCGGCATGGCGACGTAAACGCCCTCCTGTACCTGGTCGAAGAGCAAGCGGTACTTTTCTTCCGCGGAGTGACGCTCTGTGATGTCGCGGACGATATGGATAGTGCCCTTCTGCTGACTGCCCTGCTCGGAGTAAGAGGAACTCGAGACCAGCGAGAAGCCGCCAAAACAGGGGTCGGCACCTTCCGTAATCTCTTCGCTACCGCGAGCACAATAGGGGCATCCGGTCCATTGGCCCAACTCGTGGGGCAATACCGACTCGCAGGTGCTGCCGATTACATCCGCGGACGACTGTTGCAACTGCTCGAGCAAAATCTGGTTGGCTTTGATGATGCGGAACTCGGCATCGTGCGCCAGAATAATATCGTGGACCGAATCAAATGTATTTCTCCACTGCCGCTGCGAGCGCAACACCTGCTCCAGCAAACGGAAGTTCTCGACGGCGATGCCTAACTGACGCCCGCAGGTTTCGAGGAAATCAATTTCCTCCACGGTCAGCTTTCTCTGCCGCGCGCTGCCCAATATCAGCAATCCGATCGGCGCTTTTTTGCCGAGCACCGGAACGATCAACAGATTCCGAATTTTTTCCGACTTTAGCAGTTGGGCATCTTCCAGTTCCGTGCTGCCTCTGCGGGAGAGCTCAGGTTTGCCGCGCTCCAGAGTTTGCGAGACGTCCGCGGTAATATTTGCAATTCCCACTTCGCGGAGGAAATCGGCAGAGACGCCGATGGCATGAGTGGCTACGAGATGTCCGCCCTCAATCAGCCGGAACCACGCAGCCTTGCAGCGGGTCAGGCGCTGCAACTCCTCGAGAGCCTTATCCATCATGCCGCCCTGCTGTTGCGCGAGGACAATGCTCTCCGTTATGGCCCGCAGCACGCCCAATCGTTGATTGCGCGCGCGTGCTTCCTGGAATACGACGAGCAATATGGTCGATCCCAGAGCGATGTCAGTGGCGGCGAAAATTCCAGCCGGAATATGGCCGGCAAAAAGTGGCCAATTTAGATGCTGCACGAGAAGAAACACAGCGAGCATCCACGAGGCTGGCTCACGACGGCCACTGCGGGCGCGTAGTAACGCAATAGCCGCGCTCAGCAGAATGATTCGATAAGAAACTTCCAGGGCGACGCGTAGGGGCAACGAATCGGGCCAAAGAATAACGCGCGCCACGGCAAAGGCCGCGGTGCTCAAGGTAACCGCAACCAGAGGCCCCATCAGGTTGCGTTCGCGGATATAGACAAAGACGGCGCCGGCAAACAGACCAACCGCAATTACAAATGTTGCCTGCTCGGCAGCGGGAACATAGCGATTCGGAATTCCCATTCCCGCGCCGTGCATTTGTACCAGACGCGAACTGACCAGGCAGGTCCATGCCATGGTCCAAACCGCGAGGTAGCGTTCCCGAAAGATCGAGAGAACGAGCAACGTAACTGCCAAAATAATCAGCAGCGCACACTCTCCCGGTTTCAGCGTGCTGAGGGCGGGCAGTGCGGCGTTGTGCCAAATGGACCAGAGAGAAGTAGGCATCTTAATAGAATCGGTCAATAAGTGCAGGCGAGCGCCTTAGACGTGACACTGCCTGGCTTCTGAATATCATGGTTCGAGGCGATCTCGATGGCCTTTCGGACCTGGATGGTTACTTTCGGCATCTCCCGTGTGCTGTAAAATCGCCGATAGTATCCTAGATACCCCATGCCAGACCGTATTCTCGTCGTAGATGATGAAGAGGCAATCCGCGAGATTGTCTGCGCCATTCTGGAGGCCGCGGGTTACACCTGCAAACAGGCGAGTTCGGGCATGGAAGCGCTGGCCTTACTCAATTCCGGTGACATTTTTGAGCTCATGCTCTCAGACCTGATGATGGCCGACCTGGACGGCATCGGGTTACTAGAGCGTAGCAAAGAAAAATTTCCCGACATGCCGATCGTGATGGTTACGGCGGTGCACGATATTTCCGTCGCTCTGGCCGCAATCCGAAATGGAGCTTACGACTACCTGCTCAAACCGTTCGAGCGAGAGCAATTACTCAATGCGGTGCGAAGATCGTTGGAAAACCGCCGGCTAAAAGTTGAAAACCGCACCTACCAGACCGAGTTGGAAAGCCTGGTGAAAGCGCGCACCAAGGAACTCCAGGCGGCAGTGGCGGAACTGAAGCGCTCCTACGACATTACGCTGGAGGCTTTGGGCGATGCGCTCGATCTCAAAGACGCGGAGACCGTCGGGCACTCGCGAAGGGTCACCGCTTTCACCATCCTTATCGCCCGCGCCATGGGCTTGGCCGGCGACCAGATCGATACCATTGCCCGCGGAGCGTTCCTGCACGACATCGGCAAAATGGCGATCCCCGATAACATTCTGCTCAAGCCGGGTAAGCTGAACGATGCGGAACGAGAGATCATGCGCGAGCATTGCTATCGCGGCTACCACATGCTGAAGAAGATTCCGTTTCTCGCCGAAGCCTGCGAAATTGTTTACTCGCACCAGGAGCACTTCGACGGCTCCGGATATCCTCGCAAACTCAAGGGCAATGAAATTCCCATTGGCGCGCGGATATTCTCGGTGGCTGATACTCTGGACGCCATCATTTCCGACCGGCCTTATCGCTTGGGAAGATCGCTCGCCGAAGCCCGCAAGGAAATTCAGGTGTGGACAGGCAGGCAATTCGATCCCGAGGTGGTAAAGGTCTTCATGACGATACCCGACGAGATCTTTGAAGATCTACGCCGCGAGATCGACGGCCATTCTCATCCGCCATTTCCCACCGCAGCCAGCGCCACCGGCGTCTCCTAGACCACAGCGCGGATTGCGCGCCTAAAACTTCCTGCAATGAAACAATGTTGCGCCGTTCTTCCTGCGTCAACCTTATGAGAGCAAACTCGGCTTAGAATTGAAAAGAATCCACGATTAACCTTCGTATTTCTTTTCGAGGTGTCCCCATGAAATCCGCAGTTTGTGCATTCGTGCTCACCTTTTTGGCCGCCGCATCGTTCGCGCAGGATCATCCAGCTGTCACGGCGTTGCCAAATTCAGTGTATGTGGGAGCCGACGGTAAATTTGAAGCCGTCCCGGACACGGCGGTGATCCAGTTCGACATCTCCGCGCAGGAAGATACCTCCGCGGCCGCTTATCAACATGCTTCGAAAGATACAGAGCAGGTTCGCCAGGTTATGCGGAAAAACGGCATTGAACCGAAAGCAGCCACGATTGGATTTTTTTCGATACAGCCGATGTATGAGTGGAAACCGAAGCAGAAAGTGATTGGATATCGCGTTACTACCGATGTCACGCTCAAGCTGAAGGATTTTTCAAAGATTGCGCCCATCACGCAGCAATTGGCGGACGCCAACGTGAGCGAGCGGCAAACCCTGAACTACACGCTGGAGAATATTGACGAGGCCAAGAATAAGGCAGTGGAAGACGCATACCGCCGGGCCCACAACTCCGCTGAAACCATAGCTCACGCCAGCGGACGGACGCTGGGCGAACTCTCCTACGCGTCGGTGGATACGTTTGAAAACCAGCGCATGCCGGTCCCGCGGATGGCTCGCGCTATGTCCGCATTAGCTGGAGCGGCCCCGCCGCCTCCGACGGAAGAATTTACTCCGCAAAATGTAACGGTGACGGCGCATGTGAATGCGCTATTTAATTTGAAATAGACAAGGAGCAAATAATTTAGGCCGATGGCCTCAGGGCGTGGCCTTCGCGACCGCGATGCGGCTTGCGTCGACCGTGATGGGGCGCTGAATTTCCATCTCGATCGAGGTTCCCACGCCCAGCTTTACATCGGGACCGCGCTTCAGTAGGGCCCATGCTACGCCAGCTGCCGCCCCCGCACCGGCGCCAACGCGTGCACCGTTCAGCCCTCCCGTAGCCAATCCACCGGCCGTCGCTCCGCCGATGGTTCCGTACACGCCATTTTTCGCCGCATCTTCAACCTTTTTTCCGCTGTCGCTATCCTGTTGGATCGTTCCTTCCGAATCCTTCACCGATTTGTTATCCGCCCCGGGAGTATTTTGGACCGCCCCCGGCAGCATCACGGTGTATCCGCTGGGATAAATGATGGAAGTAAAGTGGATCAGGATTTCCGCCCGCCCGTGGCCGTGACCGGCGCGCTCCACACGCGCAATCTTTCCCTGAATGTAAGATCCCGCGGGCACGATCACGCGACTATCGGCGACATAGGGAAATGCGGTTTCAGCGTAGACAGCGTCGCCTTCGCGGGCATTTTTTGTGGAGATGGCTTGCTTCAGCGACAGAGGAATCCTGGTGCCTGCGGGAATGGTGAATGTATTAATGTCATGGACCGCTGGCGCAGCAGGACTAGGCGCCGCGGCTGCCGTAGAAGCGGAACTCGCCGGCGCAGCCGGCTTCGGGCTGTCCGCAGTTTGCCCGAATGCCATTCCTGAAATCAGAAGAAACGTCAGAATCCCACGCATCGTCATCTCGCGCATCGTGAACCTCCTAAGGCGGCGCGACCGCCTCTCACTTAGGCAAAGATTACCACGCCTTGACGGCTAGGATGCATTCGTCTGGACCGCAGTTATCCCGAGAAAAGCGGATACTAATAAATCAAATACTTCTTCCTGACCACCTCAAACTTCTCCAACTCATCCTGCCAATCCTGGGCTATCCGCCGTGGATCTTTTCCTGCCACCAGACCGTCGTAAGCTGACTGGTTTACCAACAACTCGATGAGCCGGTCCATCTTATAGTCCATGGGATAGAGCTTTCGTAAGGCTGCCGCCAACTCAATTCCTAGCTCAGGTCCATCGAGGGCATTGCGTTCGGTCAGAACGAAATTTACGCCTTCGCATTTTTGTCCCGCATAGTTGCTGGCCGTCGGGGTGAACGTGACCGGAACAAATCTCATTCCCGCGATGCCGCGTTCGTTCAGGTATGCGGCGAGTTCCCTGCCCTTGATCCATGGCGCGCCCAGCAATTCGAACGGAGTATCGGTTCCGCGTCCCACGGAAATGTTGGTGCCTTCAACCAGCCCAACGCCCGGATACAGGGCCGCCTCGGTCACGCTGCGCAAGTTTGGCGAGGGATTCACCCAAGCCAGACCCGTGGAATCAAACCAGTCGCCGCGCTGCCAGCCTTCCATGGCGACGATAGTCAGCCGGGCGTTGATGCTCCGCTCCGTGTTGAACATCTTTGCCAACTCGCCCATGGTCATTCCCTGCCGCACGGGTACGGTCCAATAATTCGTAAAATTTTCGCGTCCGGCATCGGACACTGGGCCCTGCACAAACGATCCCGTGATGGGATCAGGACGGTCGAGCACAATCACTTCCACACCGGCCGGGGCCGCGGCTTCAAGAAAATATCCGAGCGTGGTTTCATAGGTGTAGAAGCGGACGCCCGCGTCCTGAATATCGATCACCACGGCGTCCAACTGCTTGAGCACATCGATGGGGGGGCGGCGCGCCGCATCTTTCGCTCCGTAAACGCTGTAGACCGGAATGCCGGTTGCCGCGTCTTTCGAGTTGTTGAGGTCTGTAGTGTCGAGCGTTCCTGTAACCCCGTGCTCGGGACTGAAGATGGCATCCAGAGAAATTCCCGGCGCGTGGGCTAGCACGTCGATGGTGCGCTGGCCGTTCAGGTCTACGCCGGTCTGGTTGGTCAGCAGACCAATTTTCTTCTTGCTGCCGGCTACTTGCAGTACATCGAAGGCGTGCTCCTCCAGCACGTCGATTCCATTTTTCACGCTGCCATTGCGTGCGTTCATGCGCCGCGCGGCACTCTGGGCCTCGTTGTAGCCGGTGATGCTTTCGCCGCGCACCACATCTTTCTCGCTGGCAGTGAGGGGCAAGGCGGCGGCCACTGCCGTCGCCACCTTCGAGCGCAGGGCAATGGCGTTTCCTTTCCCGCGCGGATGCACGGCATTGGTCAGCAGAATAATGTAGGTCTGCGTGGTGGGATCGATCCACAGCGATGTTCCCGTAAACCCGGTGTGGCCGTAGCTGCCCACGGGCAGCAAGTCTCCGCGATTGGAGGAGAATGGAGAATCGATGTCCCACCCAAAGCCGCGTAGCACGGGCGCCGAAGGAGGCTGCTCCGGCTGGGTCATCTTCTCGACCGATAGCGCGGAGAGGATGCCGCCGCCTCCGTTCAACAAAGCCTGGGCAAATTTCGACAGGTCATCGGCGGTGGAAAATAATCCGGCATGGCCCGCGACACCACCCATCCGACGCGCGGTGGGATCGTGTACCACGCCCCGCAGCATGTGCTCGTTCTCGTCGTATTGGGTGGGTGCTATTTTCGGCTTCCACGCGGCTGGCGGTAGAAAGCGCGTATGCGTCATCTTTAAAGGCGCAAAGATGCGGCGCGCGCAATATTCATCCAGCGTCTCGCCTGAAACCCGCTCCACCAGCGCGCCCAGCACAATGAAGTTGATGTCACTGTAGGAAAATTTCGATCCCGGGGCATCCTCGGGCGTTTCTGCAAAGGCCATTTTGTAGGCCGTCTCCTTGCCCTCCCACGGCGTTTTCAGATCGAGATCGGGCTCCAGTCCGGAGTAGTGCGTCAACAACTGGCGCACGGTGATATCTTCTTTTCCATTCTGCGCGAACTCGGGAAGATACTTCGCTACCGGGTCGTTCAGCCGTACCTTGCCCTGCTCCACGAGCTGCATCACGGCCGTGGTGGTTGCAATGACCTTGGTTAGCGACGCCAGATCGAAAATCGTATCGAGCGTCATGACCTCATGGCGCGGTTCCAATGCGCGATCCCCATAGGCTTTGCGGCGGATGATTTGTCCGTTGTGACCGACCAGTAAAACTGCTCCGGGAATTTGTCCTTGCTGAATGGCCTGCTCGACCACCTCATCCACCGCCGCCAGACGAACTGCGGCCGTGGGATGTTTGGCATCCGCAGCAACTGTGGCCGTCAACGCAGAAAATAGAAGGAGGCCGAGAGCGGCGATTGAGCGGGCGAATCTAAGTGCCACTCCAAGCGGGTTCGTATCAATTCGTGTCAATTTATTTCAAAAGGTAAGGATGCTCTGACTGTACACAACCGGGGCGGCGCGACTCAAGAAACTCAAGTAAGGGGTGCCGTTTATGCCATATTATGAAAATCGGGATGAGGAAACATTTTGCGCACGGCGGCGGTGCTTCTGAATAGCGACCGTTCATCGCTGGTGGAAGCATTCGGTCAACAAGACCACGTTTTTGGGGCGGCTTATTCCATCTTGCAAGAGGCCATCGAGCAACACGCTTTTCCTGGCGCATCGGTCTCGGTAACATTTGGAAATGGGATCATTGCGCTCAAAACTTTCGGCCGCTTCACCTATGAAATCGATTCTCCTGCCGTCGATCCCACCACGCTTTTCGATCTTGCCTCGCTCACCAAAGTGCTGGCGACTACGTCGATGGCGATGGCTCTGTATGAGCGAGGGTTGCTTGATCTTGATGCGCGAGTCGCTGCTGTGGTCCCTGAGTTCTTGCAGGGTGAGCCGGATAATCGCCGACGCGATGTCAGCCTTCGAATGCTGTTGGCACACTCTTCGGGATTGCCCGCTTACGAAAAACTGTTTTTGAAAGCGCGCACGCGCGACGAACTGCTGCGCGCAGTTTTCACGATGCCGCTCACTGCCGACCCTGGCTCCCGCACAGAATACAGCGACATTGGGTTCATGCTGCTTGGCACTGCCTTGGAGCGCCTAGCCGATGAATCCCTTGATGGCTTCTGTCAGCGCGAAATATTTGCTCCGATCGGCATGATCAATACTACTTTTAATCCGCCGAAAGAGATCCGCGCCAAGATTCCGCCAACCGCTGACGATCGCAGCTTCCGCCATCGCGTGATTCAGGGAGAGGTGCAGGACGAAAATAGCAGCGTCCTAGGCGGTGTGGCAGCGCAGGCGGGAGTTTTTTCCACTGCATTGGATCTTGCCAGATTCGCTCACTCGATGCTTGGTGTTGGCCGCTCGATTCTGCGCCCCGAAACCATCGGCGTGTTTACGAAACGTGAATCCGCCCCCGCGGGCACATCAAGGGCATTGGGATGGGACACGCCTTCTGCGCCCTCGCAATCCGGACGATATTTTAATCCCACGGCGTTTGGCCATCTTGGTTACACGGGAACTTCTCTGTGGATCGATCCCGACCGTCGGCTCTCGATCACTCTTTTGACCAATCGCACCTGGCCCGACTGCTCGAATCGAGCGATCAAACAGGTCCGCCCCAAATTTCACGACGCCGTGATTGAGGCGATCGAGAAGTCCGCTTAGCAACTGTGGAAACCGTGAATTTCCGGCGCCGCACAGAGCGGTTAGAATAAAAAGGCTTCATCAGAAAAGATCATTGGCGCATGATCTTCCAGAAAATTTCGAAAGGCTCCACACTTGAAACCAACCCGCAAGTCCATGTTGAACCTTCGCCGGCTTCACACCGAGCAATCGAACGAGGCGGCCCAGGACCTCGACTGCAAATCCTCGCTTGAAATTGCGCGCCTCATCAATGCAGAAGACGCCACCGTCGCAGGCGCAGTAGCAAAAGCCTTGCCTCAAATTGCCCGGGCGATGGATTGGGCGGTCGAGGCTCTACGCAAAGGCGGCCGACTTATCTACGTGGGAGCGGGAACGAGCGGACGCATTGCCGCACTGGACGCCGCCGAGTGTCCGCCTACATTCAACATCGACCGCGTTCAGTTCATTATCGCCGGAGGCGCCAAGGCTCTGGCCACCGACTCCGAGATCAGCGAGGATGATTCCGAGCAAGGGCGCGATGAAATGGCCCGGCGCAAACCTGGAAAACGTGATGTCGTAATCGGCGTAGCTTCGAGCGGACGCACCCCCTTCACTCTGGCGTCGATCAAAGTTGCGCGCCGCGGCGGCGCACGGACGATCGCTCTTACCTGCAATTCCGATTCCCCTCTGGAGCGCGCCGCACACTTCGCCATTGTTACTCCGGTTGGGCCCGAGGTTCTCGCCGGTTCGTCGCGCATGAAAGCAGCGACCGCGCACAAGATGGTTCTCAACACGATTTCGACGGGGGCGATGAGCAGGCTGGGGTACGTTTACGGGAGTTTGATGGTAAACGTGGTGCCGAAGAATGAAAAGCTCAGACAGCGGGCCATTGCCATCCTGGAGCAAGCTTCTGGAGCCAGTCTCGCCGCTGCACGGCTGGCGCTTGAAACTTCCGGAAATCGCACACCCGTGGCGTTGGTGATGCTTGCTGCGAGGGTTTCCCGAGCCCGGGCCGTCGCCGCGTTGAAAAAATCCTCTGGAAATGTTCGGCAGGCTATTAGGTTCGCTAGCTCGAAGTAGGTGGATTTCGCGTATTCAACAATAATAAGTGCACCACCTAACGTCCGAAGTTTGACCCTCCGGGCCCACTCATTTATCTTTGGGATGCCGTTTCCACTTCGCGTTGCGGGGTCGCGGCGCGAGTTTCTTTCCTTCATGGATAAAAAACGCATCTTAGCCAGCGTGGTCGTGTTCCTGATTCTGGCTATTCTGGTTTACCTGCAATATCGGCACTGGCAGAGTTTTGACTGGGGCACTTTCTGGGCACAGACCGGACGGATCAGTAAACTTCACGTTTTGCACGCGATTGTTCTGATCTACATCGGATATTTCTTGCGCGCGGTGCGCTGGAAGATTTTTCTAAAACCCGTACGGCCCAAAGCAAAGATGATGGATATGCTGTCTCCCACCATCATCGGTTTCACAGGTCTGGCGCTGCTGGGGCGGGCGGGAGAGTTCATTCGTCCGTATTTGATCGCGCGACGGACCGATCTTCCCTTCTCGTCGCAATTGGCGGCGTGGGCGGTGGAACGCATCTTTGATGTTGGCGCATTCACCGTTCTCATGGTGCTGGCGATTTTTCTCCCCAGCGCGCTGCCCGCGATTCCTCATCCGGAGTACTATCAGCGATTTCGGGAGGGCGGCTTTGTGCTGATCGGAGTAGTGGCGGCGCTCGCCATCGGAGCAGTTGTCGTGCGGCGGAGCGGCGAGGCAGTCGCACAATGGGTGGAATCTAGGTTTGGACATCTCTCCGCCAATTTTGGCCACAAGATGGCGCAAAAAGTACGCGAGTTCGGCGCGGGACTGGACACGATTCATGGGCCACTCTCAATGCTCTGGCTGACGCTGGTCTCGGTCGGAATGTGGTACATCATTGCGGTAGCGTACAAGGAAGTGACCCATTCCTACGGTGTAGCTTCGCTCGATATCCCCGTTTCGCAGGTGCTGATTCTTATGGGAGCCAGCATGCTCGGCTCGATGCTGCAACTGCCGGCTGTGGGCGGCGGTTCGCAGATGGCAACGATCGCAGCGCTCTCCAGCGTTTTCGACGTGCCTCCGGAGATGGCCGCTAGTTGCGGCATTTTGCTTTGGCTGGTCACGTTTGCCGCGGTCGTGCCTGTGGGACTGGCCTTGGCACATCACGAGAGATTGTCATTGCGGAAGTTGTCGGAAGAAAGTCACCGGGCGGAAGTATCGGAGATCAGCGGGCCGTTGGCTTAAAATCAGTTCCGGGTTTCTAGTTTCTGGTTTCCACGCTTTTGTCTATTACGTAGGTACGGGCTGCGGGGGCGCAGCCTGACTCGCCTGTTACAATTTCTGTGATAATCCCGAACATCTAATGATGCAGCAGGCACTTAGGTTTGCGATCTACCTATAACCATGAAATGTCCTTTTTGCGGATTTGCCGAAGATAAAGTTGTGGACTCGCGGGAAAGCAAAGAGGCGGAGTCGATCCGCCGGCGGCGCGAGTGCCTGAAGTGCGGCAAGCGCTTCACCACCTACGAGCGCATCGACGAGATCCCTTACATGGTGGTGAAAAAAGACGGACGCCGGGAAAAATTCGATCGCCAGAAAGTCTTAAACGGATTGTTGCGCGCGTGCGAGAAGCGGCCGGTGCCGATCAGCAAACTGGAGCAGATTGTCAACGAGGCGGAGTCATTCGTGATCGAGTCGCAGGAGCGTGAGCGCAAGACCAGCGAACTGGGCGAGCTGATCATGAACCGGTTGCGGCGGTACGACAAGGTGGCCTACGTCCGTTTTGCCTCGGTCTATTTGGATT
>JBAUVJ010000217.1:0-5799 GCA_049583165.1 Candidatus Sulfotelmatobacter sp.
GTAGCATCCACCGCATCAAGCCGCAACCCAAGATTTCCGCGCAGCGTCTGCTGCACTTTTTCAAACTCGTTCTTGCGCAACACTCCGTTGTTTACGAAGATGCACGTCAACCGCGACTTGCCCCGCTCATCCCGCAACGCGCGGTCCACCAGCACCGCTGCAACGGAAGAATCGACCCCTCCGGAAAGTGCGCAAATCGCGCGTCCACCACCCACTTGTTGCCTGACCTGGGCGACCGTGGAATCGATAAAATGTTGCGGCGTCCACAAAGGCTTCGCACCACAAATCCGAAACACAAAGTTGCGCAGGATCTCCGTCCCGTTCCGCGTGTGGTGAACCTCAGGATGGAACTGCACCGCGAACCACTTCTTCGTGACATTCTGAATTCCGGCGACCGCATGAGCAGTCTTCGCCGTGAGCTCAAATCCCGAAGGCAACTCCAACGCCTCATCCCCGTGCGACATCCAAACGGTAAGCTTTTTCGGCAAGCCTTTGAAAAGCATGGAGTCGGAAACCACTTCGACTTCCGCGTGCCCATATTCGCGCTTGTCCGCTGGCCTGACTTTCCCTCCGAGAGCGTGAACCATGAACTGTAGCCCATAACAAATTCCCAGCACCGGCACTCCCAGCTCAAACAGGCCAGCATCCGCCGGTGGCGCATCTTTGTCGTAGACGGACCAGGGCGCGCCCGAGAGCACAATCCCAGCAGGCGCGTAGCTCCTGACCTCATCGAGCGAGGCCGTGCACGGAAGCACCACGGAGAAAACATTTTGTTCGCGGATGCGGCGGGCGATGAGCTGCGTGTACTGCGCGCCGAAATCGAGGATGACGATGGATTGACCGAGCGGGGACTGATTAAGTCGGGATTGACTTTCCACCGATGAGTTTCTCAAATCGGACGGCTCGTGTAAAGCAGTAGATTCGGAAACTTAACAACCGCGGGTTCTAAATCAGGCCGGGAAGGTCGCTGAGAATTCGTTCATCGCGATCGATTGTCTCTGCCACCCGAGCCGCAATTCCGCCTGCTGAGGTTCCCGGAACTGGCGAGCTCGAGGACAATGCCTCGGGCATTTCTGCAATGCAAACGTAGCCCGCAAGACGAGCCATATAGAGCCAATCGGCCACAGCAAAATAAGTGAGCATCAAAAGAGTAACTGCGGCGAGGACGATTCGGGACGGCGCCACACGAACAAAAGCGAGTGGAAACGAGACGGCAGTAGTCGCGACGCTAAACGCAATCAGGTGCGCCAGGCCTGTCCAAGTGCTCACCGCTGCAACGGGGCCGGTACGCTGGCGAACCAGGGAAACCGCTGAGGAAAGAGCGGTCGACGCATCTTCTCCATCGCGAACCGCGAATATTCCGGCGAGTGACAGCCACCAATTCAGCGCCCATCCTGCAACGCCAATAAGGCAAGCCAGTGGCAAGAACAGAATGAAGGCCAGGCCAGGCCGCGAGCCTGCGCTTGTTGAAACAAAGCTGCAAAGGATTGCCGCACCCGCGAGCGCGAGGGTCACGGCAAGAAACATCGCCACACGCAAAACGTTCAAGTTGATCAGGGCGTGCAGTGGCCGCGGTTTCCCCACGCCACGCGTTTTAGCAGAAAGATTCGCTGATGCTTCGCTATGAAAGTAGTCAATCAGTACGCGAACTATGGCCAGGCGACCAAAGGAAGCCGCTATGACCCATAAGAACGTCAGCGCCAGCGCGACGAGCAATGCAGCCAGTACGGCGCGATTCAGCCTGCCACTGAGAATATGCGCCAGGGCTCGGCCCACCAGCATCGGTTTCCGTGTCGACAGCAGAACCGAATCCACCTTGCTTACTGGCAGCGTGTCGAGATATTCGACGAAATAAAATCCGACTAAAGCCGCAGCAGTCGCGCCTACCGCCCAACGCCAGGCAATTTCGGCAAAGGTCAAAGACGGGCGACGAAAGGCGGCGCGAAAACCTTCGAGTGTAGGAGACGGTAGGGACATTCGGCGATGCTCGTTAATCAGGATACCGCACAGCCTCAATGAGCGGGCGGTTATCGTCGCGTGGCACGAATAGTGTGCCCCAGCAATTTACAAATCTATATGTATATCGTTCCACGATACTTGCAACCGGAGATGACGAGCGAGCATCTGTAAGAGAAAGAAGCAAATTCATGCAGGAGAATATAGAAATGAAATTCGTGCAGTATCTCGCTTCATTCGCCACAATGGCGCTCGTGCTCTCAGTGGGTGCATTCGCAAAGGATAGCCACTCCGGCAATTTTGTGCTCTCGGATGCGGTGCAAGTCGGATCTACGCAGCTCGCGCCCGGCAATTACAAAGTGGAGTGGAATGGTCCGCCCAATGATGTAAAAGTTGATTTCATGAAAAACGGCAAAACTGTCGCTACTACACAGGGCAAGATCCACGACCTGCAAAAGCCTTCGCCCTACACTGCGGTGACAACAAAACCTGCCGAGAACAATAGGAAGCAACTCGATGAGATCGATTTCGGCAACCGTACCGAAGCTCTGGTTCTGGGAGGAGAATGAGGAGGCCTTACAAATCAAGTGGGCCGCATTTAGCGGCCCACTATTCTGCGCGCAACGCGCACGTGCCACTCTACTTCACAACGACATTCACCAGCTTGCCAGGAACGAATATCTTTTTCACGATCTGCTTCCCAGCAATGGCTAACTGAACTTTTTCGTCGGCCAAGGCGGCATCGAGAACAAAGCTCTCGAAAGCATCGGCAGGCACAGTAATCCGGCTGCGCAGTTTTCCATTGATCTGCACCGGGATTTCAAGTTCGTCTTCTTTCGCGAGCGTGGCATCGTACTTCGGCCACGCGGCTTTGAGCAGGCTTCCCTTTTCGCCGAGCATCTCCCAAAGTTCGTGAGCGAGATAGGGAGCGAAGGGCGCAAGCAACAGAACTAGGTCGCGCTGCACTTCGGCAAGCAGTGCGGTGTTAGCGATGTCCTCTTCATATGCATAGAGGGCGTTTACTAACTCCATAATGGCTGAGATACAGGTGTTGAAGTGCCAGCGTCCCTGGAAGTCGTCTGTGACACGCTTGATGGTCTGGTGGAGCTTGCGCTGAATTTGACGATTTGCCGGAGAGAGGGACGTTGCAGGCAACTTCTTCGCAGCGGTGCTTGTGGCAGACGCAGCATTCCTTGTGACGAAACGATAGATCTTGCCCAAAAATCTTTGGATGCCGGCTATCCCCGAGTCTTGCCAATCAAGATCGCGATCGGGTGGCGCGGCAAAAAGGCTGTAAAGACGCGCGGCGTCGGCGCCGAAGCGTGTCACCATCTCATCGGGACTAACTACGTTCCCCAGGCTCTTCGACATCTTCGCGCCGTCTTTGATGACCATGCCTTGCGTGAAAAGCCGCTCGACCGGTTCATCGTTGGTGATCAGGCCGAGATCGCGCATGAACTTGGTCCAGAAGCGCGAGTAGATAAGGTGCAAGATCGCATGCTCAACCCCGCCGATGTACTGATCGATTCCTTGTTCGCCAAACCAATATTGTGCGATCTTCGAATCGAACGGAGCATGGTCGTTGCGCGCATCGGTGTAACGATAGAAATACCAGGACGAATCGACGAAGGTGTCCATGGTATCGGTTTCGCGGCGCGCCGGGCCGCCACACTTGGGACAAGTGGCGTTGACAAACTCAGGAACGCGCCCGAGCGGCGATCCTCCCGCAAGCGTGATATCGACATTCTCCGGCAAGAGAACAGGCAAATCTTTTTCGGGCACCGGGACGATACCATCCTTATCGCAATAAAGCATAGGGATTGGCGTGCCCCAATAGCGCTGGCGTGAAATCCCCCAATCTTTCAGGCGATAAGTAATAGTGGCTTTGCCAAAACCTTTTTGCTCCGCGTCCGCGGACATTTTCTTGATCGCGACAGCACACTCCAGACCGCTGTACTGGCCCGAGTTGATCAGCATGCCTTCGTGCGCAACAAAAGGAAGCGGCGGCTCAGTCATAGTCGCTTCGGGGTCATCGGCAATTGGAAGAACGACCAGGCGGATTTCGAGCTTGTATTTTTTCGCGAACTCGTAGTCGCGATCATCATGGGCGGGGACGCTCATGATTGCGCCCGTGCCGTAGTCCATGAGGATATAGTTTGCCACCCACACGGGAATTTTTTCACCGTTGAACGGATTGATGGCATAGCGGCCGGTGGCAACGCCGTGTTTTTCAATTTCGCCAATGTCACCGGCTTCTTTGGCTTTGCGCTGTTCGGCGATCAGTTGATCGACCTTGGCGCGCAAATCAGGGTTAGACGCAGCGAGATCATCGACGACGGGATGCTGTGGTGCAAGCTGTACCGAGGTCGCGCCAAAAATCGTATCCACGCGAGTGGTGAAGACGCTGATGGTCCCGCCGGCAGGGCCGAATCCGCCGCGGTCCTCCGGATAGTCGAGTTTGAAATCAACGAGCGCGCCCTCACTGCGGCCGATCCAGTTGCGCTGCATAGTGCGGACTTTTTCCGGCCAGCCGCCAAGCTTCTCGAGATCGCGCAATAACTCATCGGCGTACTTGGTAATGCGCAAGAACCACTGCTCAAGATCTCGCTGCTCGACCAGCGTATCCTCGTGCCGCCAACAACGGCCGTTCACGACCTGCTCATTGGCCAGCACAGTCGCGCAGTTGGGACACCAGTTGACCCTACTCTTCTTGCGGTATGCCAAACCTTTCTCGTAAAACTTGAGAAAGAACCACTGATTCCAGCGGTAATAGTCGGGAAAGCAAGTAGTCACTTCGCGCGACCAGTCGTAGGCAAAACCGAGGCGCTTCATCTGCGCCTTCATCTTTGCGATGTTGCCAAGGGTCCACTGGCGTGGGGGAGTGTTGTTCTGGATGGCAGCGTTCTCCGCGGGAAGGCCGAAGGAATCCCATCCCATGGGATGAAGCACGTTATATCCGTTCATCCACATATAGCGCGCGAGCGCGTCGCCAATGGAATAGTTGCGCACGTGCCCCATGTGCAGCGCGCCCGATGGATAGGGCAACATTTCGAGCACGTAATATTTTTTCTTGGTGGAGTCGGCCGGATCGGCGGCGTAGAGGCGGGGATCGCTCTGCCAGCGCTCTGACCATTTGGCTTCGACGATCTGCGGGTTGTAGCGTTCGTCGTCGGGGCGATCGAATGGGCCGCGCTGAGTCGCGCCAGCGGTTACGATCTCTTCCTGCAATTTGTCTTCTTGCGGCATATCGAGAGTGAAGAGGCTTGCGAGTAAACCATAGATTTTACAATGAGCCAGCAGAACAGTGTGCAAGATCGGCCAAATCAAGACAAAAGGGCTCTTCTTGTGGGACCTGTAAAATAAAAAATAATGAGGTCAGCTATTTCCTGGGATGGTTCGAGGTGCGCTAACTAGTTAAACGGCGAGCCCACCAACCCCGTGTGATTCAGAATCTTCCAAAGGCCCCAAAGAGCAGCCGCCGGCCCTCCCCAAATATATGCCAGCGACTTCAGATTCATCTTTGCAGCAAGCTCTCGCTGGCTATTCGTGGAGATGAGAAACGGGCCCTCCCCTCGCATCAGGATCACGGGAGGATGTAAGTCAAACTGGTTCGGCGAAGCCAAGGTTGCTCCCGCAGGAAGCTTGGGATTTAAGTATGGATAGGCTTCACGGCGAATCAAATCGGCCTCGCCTTCCCCGACAAATCCTGGCCCTATACGAGACAACTCATCGCACTCGGCAATCGGATCTTTTTTCGCCCACGGATTTTCCCGAAGTGTCCCCATCACAAAAATTGCGTCCCCCGGTTTAATGCAGCATTCCTGCGCAAACTCGGGACTCGCT
>JBAUVJ010000218.1:0-1552 GCA_049583165.1 Candidatus Sulfotelmatobacter sp.
GTTCGGACTTCGTACACGTCGACGTCGGTCGTGTACGCCATTGGTAGAGCTGCTTACGCTCAGAACTTCCGGCAACTCTGCCCAGTCCGCAGCACGATGAAACTAGGAGTTGCAACCCACGATGACAACATCATCCGGCAGAAAACATGCAGGGCCTGGCCCCGCGAGTACGCAGCCTCCCATCCCCGAACCCACGTTCGCCGAGCGTGCCCGCACACTGGTCTATCTTGGCCGCGTGGGCAGTCTTTCCACCCTGTCGCGTAAACAGCCTGGATTTCCATTTGGATCCGTAATGCCTTACGGCCTGGACGATCATGGCCGCCCTACCTTCCTGATCAGCACCATGGCAATGCACACACAAAATCTGCAGGCCGACGCTCGTGCCAGCTTGCTGGTGAACCAGCCCGATTCCGACGGCGAGCCGCTCGGCGCATCGAGAGTTACGCTGGTCGGAAATATTCTTCCGGTGCCGAACGCGGAGTTGAGTGAGGTGCGCAAGCTGTACTTAGAGCGTCATGCCAACAGCAAGTATTGGGTGGATTTTGAAGACTTTTCGTTTTACCGCCTGGACGTCATCGATGTTTATTACGTGGGCGGCTTCGGGGTAATGGGCTGGGTATCTGCATCCGATTATGACGGCAGCCAACCCGATCCTCTTGCCGACTCCATGCCCGGCATCATTCAGCATATGAATGCCGATCACAAGGACGCACTCGTCTTGCTTGCCCGGCAATTTGCTCACATCGATTCAACGGAGGCAGTCATGACAACGGTCGATCGTCTCGGTTTTCACGTTCGCCTGAAGACGCTCGATGGCATGCGGGGTGCCCGCATCGCCTTCTTGCACGAGGTGCGCAATGCCGCGGAGACTCGAAAGGTGTTGGTCGAAATGGTGCAACTTGCGCGCTCGCAGACCAAATGAGCTCACGCCGCCGTTTTCTGGTGTCACCGATTGACACGAATAAGCATCTCTTCTTGTAGCGCCAGCTATAGAACTCCAGCCAAACTCCAAGGACGGTGTACGAGGATTCCTGAATGAGTACAGAAAGTGTGTCGCGCCCGGACTCCGCAAAAGTTGTTCCCCTGACGACGAAGCCACAGGAAGTTAACAAACTTCTTCAACAGTATGGAACGGGCGAGATTCCATTCGCCGGAACCCAGGAAGCGCTCTACGACCGGCATCTGGTTTTTGACCGGGCCATTGATCCGAAGGTCGCGAGCGCCCGGGAGCGCTTCGAAGCAGCCTCCCATTCCATCCGTGACGTTCTGGCGCAACGCTGGGTGAAAACCAAGACGACCTACGAGCAGCAGAATGCCAAACGCATTTATTACCTTTCCATGGAGTTTCTACTGGGGCGATCTCTCGCGAATAACCTCACGAACTTGTTGCTTGATCCCGTTGTGCAGCAGGTCGTCAAAGAGAAAGGCATCGATTGGCCGGAGTTGATTGAGCAGGAACCGGATGCCGGACTGGGCAACGGAGGCCTGGGGCGTCTTGCGGCTTGTTTTCTCGATTCGATGGCCACGATACAACTGCCGGGCACGGGCTATG
>JBAUVJ010000219.1:0-22297 GCA_049583165.1 Candidatus Sulfotelmatobacter sp.
GGATGAGCCTGCGCTTCCTCATCGCTCCCCCCGACCCTGAGCCAGTTGAAATATGTAACTCAGCCGATGCTTCAAGGCTGTGGCCATGTTTTCCATACGAGTCAGAGTGGGATTCCCATGACCCTGCTCGATGTGGATAAGTGTGGAGACGCTGAACTTCGCCCTCTGTGCCAATTCTTTTCGAGACAGTTTCGCCTTGAGCCGGAGTTGCTTGACCACGGCTCCGAAGTTCCGCTGGAATCGGGCGAACTCCCCCTCGAATGCTTTGCTGCGTCCTCGTGATTTTCTAGTTTTTGTCACGTTTGCCTTTCCGCCGCGACTCTGGCTTGAGGGAGAATCCCTTCATTTGCGGAATACGACTCGTGCGGAAATCTTTGTCGAGAGTGCGAATGCAGCCGCGCAAGATGTTCTCCAGGAACTTGATCCTCTTACGGCTGGCGTCAGCCGGCCCATCACTTCGACCATCAATGTGGTGCAGACCACCGGCTTGTTCATCATCCCTCCCTCTCATGGACGAACGGGTAGCTGCGCAGAATCTTCCCGTTTCCAGTTGACCAGTCCACGTGCTCCGGCTCTATCTGAATGAACGGACGAATGCCAAAATGGATGGCGGTGTTGTCGGTGAACTTGACCGTGATGTTGCGCCAGTCGGACTCGTTGGTGACGGTGACCTTGGCGACGGTCTTGCCGATCGCTTCTGTGTACTCGTGTATCTTTTGAGGCATGAATCCTCCAAGGGCAGAGGATTATGGAGCAGGTGGGAGCCGCTTGACATCAACAAACTTAAAGCGAATGGCTCTCCTGGTTACAGCAGGGCGATGCGTTTCTCTCGGATAAAAGCCAATGGCTCGAAAGACCCTGAGCCGCGTACATCAAGCAGCGCACCGGACCACGCGGCGCGCAATCTCCACTGACTGCCTGAGCAGTCGGCTAGTATTTGTTGTGTCCCGCGAGATAGAATCCTGTGTTCATTCCCCTCGCAACCTATATCGGAAGAGGTCAGCCTCGCAGATGCCATTAAAGAAAAAGAACTGGCGGGAAACCTCCGAACCGCCCCGATAGAACGCTATGAGCACACCGACAAGAAACGAATCAACAAACCCTCGGCAATGTTGCCAGCGGCGGCGAGTTGTCGCTTACGCTGACCGGCAGCAGCTTGATCGTGACCCAAAACCAAAAAACTGGCACAGAGGAGATTAGAGGTAAGCTGGGGCAGAAGTCCGCGAGAGAAGACGAGGACGATGCCCAAGAGTGGTCACAACGGAAGAGCAGATCGTTGCAGTTTTCCGGCAAAGTCGAAGCGGGAGCGCGAGTAGACGACGTTTGCCGCAAGATCGGGATTAGCCAGGCGACTTACTATCTATGGAAGCGGAAGTATACGGGAGTAGGGGTGAGCGAGTTGCGGGAGCTACGGCAGTTGCGGGAAGAGGTGGGGCGACTGAATCGGCTGGTAGCGAACTTGAGTCTGGACCGGCAGATCCCGCAGGAGATCGTGTCAAAAAAGCTGTGAGGCCTCGCGCACGTCGGAAGTTGGCGCTCTGGACGCAAGGGGCCTATCGAATCAGCGGGCGGCACGCGGCGCGGATCGTGAAGTTGGCGGTCGGGACATTGCGGTAACAGGAGTGAGTTTTGCAGTCGAGCGCTGGAAGCTTGGGCGATAACCAACGAAGTACGGTTGTGTTTCATTCGGCCAGGTCGACCCGTGGAGAACGGATTTATCGAAAGCTTCAATGGCCGCCTGCGGGACGAGTGTTTGAACGTAGAGTGGTTCGCATCGCTGGAAGATGCGCGGCGGAAGCTGGCGAGGTTCCGCGAGCATTACAATCACGAGCGACCTCACAGTTCGCTGGCGGATCGGACGCCCGCAACGTTTGCGGCGTTGCACCAGACGAAAGCTAGTACATTGATGGGGGCGCGCGAAACCCGCGTCAACAGCGGAAGAAAGGACTTACACTCCCCGAAACCTCTAGTATCGCTTGTGACAGAAAATGGGAGCGGTTCAAGATAAACTTTGTCGTATTCTTACGTGAGCGAAAGCAGGGGCAGGTCAAACCGTCACTATCTTCATCGGGAACCACCTCCGGAACTGAGCTTACAATCATCCCGGATGGGTCCATTCCATATAGGTCACCCAAGCTGTGTTTGAAAGTGCTTGTTGTCAATCATTGCTGACGTAATTAGTAGAGGATGTATGATTCGCCGTGAGAATGCTATTTATTGCATAGCGCATCACGCCGTTTTCGGCCATCGGTGAACGAATCGATACCGACCCCCTTGTGATAAAAGATGGCGGAGTAGGATGTTATGAAGTTTTTTCGATTGATCCGATCGTGTATTGACATCGCTCCCTTATTGGAAGAAGTTCGGGCGCAAGAACAGGCATGGCTGATCGACACAAGCCGTCAAGATAAAATTCCGGCCCAGCGCGACACCGACACGATTTTCATCCGCAGCCAGACACGACGGCCAGACTTACAAGTCAATGAAAATCAGGAAAGCCGTTTCACGGACGTGTCGAAATTGTTCCCAAGAGCGGTTCGCTTCATCACAGACTTCGCGAATGAAATGAATGCTCACTTATCACGCGCAGCGATTGTGCGATTGAAGCCGAAATCGCAGGTCTTACGCCACATCGATACGGGGTCTTATTATTTAATCCGCGATCGCTTCCATCTGGTACTGTACAGTTCCGCCGGGAGCGTTCTGATAAGCGGCGATGAACAAGTGCGTATGCAGGAGGGAGAACTCTGGTGGTTCAATAACAAGCAGTATCATGAAGCCTACAACGAATCCGACAAGTGGCGCATTCACTACATATTCGATTTACTGCCTGCTGCCTTTAAGCGTCTATCTATAAATCCCATTCCGCAGCAGCCGGAGTCTTCCGAACATTCGGAATCGTCCACCGGAAATAAACCGAGGAGCGTTTCTTCGCCGGATATACTCTTATCGGCCATTCGCAACCAAGCAATTCTTCGCGAAGAAAATCAGCGGCTAATTGGACGGAATGGAGCGAACAATACTTGGCTGATTGATATGCGCCGCATACTCACCCAAGCGACGCTTCTGAACACCGCCGCCGATCTTTTTTGGGATATATGCGCCGACAGTATGCCGTTCCAGGTCGGTGGGATGGAAGTCGCGGCTATCCCCCTTCTGGCAGCCATCCTGATGAAGTCCGTGGCACGTGGCACTCCCGTGAATGGCTTTATCGTTCGCAAGGAGCGCAAGACCTACGGCGCTGGGAATCTGATTGAGGGCATCATAACAGAGACTCCAATAATCATGATCGACGATATCCTCCATTCGGGAAGCAGCCTTGAAAAAGCGCGGGTTGTCTTGGAACACCAGAAGAAAACCATCGCCGTTGCCTTCGTTCTAATCGATTACGACAGCACAAAGAGCCAAGCTTGGCGGGAGAAGCATCAAATACCCATTCGTGCCGCTTTTAAGCTCGCCGATTTGGATCTGACGCTTCGAGAGCCAACACAACCTCCGCCTAGCGGGATTTTTCGCAAGGTATGGGATTTCGCGGCACCTGATCCTAACTTCTTCCATCGTGTTCCTAAATCCTTTCCTGCCAATGACGGCAAGCGGGTTTACTTTGGTAGCGACAGCGGCTTGTTTTGGTCCCTCAATGCCAATGACGGATCGGTAATTTGGAAATTTAAAGTTAAGGACCGGGCACACAAGAACATATGGTCGGCGCCGGCGATTCACAACGGGAAGGTGTTTTTCGGCAGCTACGACGGTAATGTTTATTGTCTTGACGCCGAAACTGGTGAAGAAGTCTGGCGCTTTATCGGCGCAGATTGGGTGGGTTCTTCGCCAGCGCTGGCACCTGACCTT
Organism: Candidatus Sulfotelmatobacter sp.; assembly: GCA_049583165.1. Taxonomy (GTDB): domain Bacteria; phylum Acidobacteriota; class Terriglobia; order Terriglobales; family Acidobacteriaceae; genus Sulfotelmatobacter. The sequence continues at coordinate 3,850 of JBAUVJ010000219.1, forward strand.
GGGCTTCTTTTCATCGGACTGGAGTTCGCTGTCGAAGGAAAGCGAGGCAGCGTCGTCGGTTTGAACATCGCAACCGGCCAAAAAGTATGGGAGCACACCACCAAGCGCTATACCCACGCCTCCCCAGCCTATTGGCCGGAGCGGCAGCTTGTTGCTTGTGGCAGTAACGATAACGAGATGTTTCTCTTCGACGCCAGAACCGGCGAGTTACGCTGGCGTTTCGAGACAAGAGCCGAAGGGGCCGAAAAAGGTTCAATTCGCCACGCTCCGGCATTCGACACCAAGCGCGCACATGTCGTTACTGGTTGCGCCGACGGGTATATTTATATTATTGATATTGAGACGGGAAGAGAGGTCTGGTCGGTTCGGACCGACAATACGATTTATACGATTCCACTCATTCTAGGCGATACGGCCTATGTCGGGTCGACTGATAAGTTTCTTTACGTTCTCGATCTTGAGGAACGTGTCGTTAAGAAAAAGCTCTACTCTGGCTCTAAAATATTTGGACCACCGAGATTATTGAATGGGATGATCTATTTCGGAGCTTGCAACGGTGTTCTTTATGAAATAGACCCTACAACTGAGGAGGTTACGGGCACGCACCAGCTTCCCGATGCCATCACGAACGCTCTTAGCTACAACCCGGAAAACGGTTATTTCTACGCTCTAACGTATGTAAATCAACTCTTCGCGCTCACTCTGAATTCCCGCCAAAGAACCGAAATCAAAATATGATGCATCAAGCGATGGTGCAACCGAGAGTTCGTTTTTCCCATATTGAGGGTCGATCTTGCTAGCCATTGAAAGACTCTATATAGATGATAATACAGGGTCAGTTCGGATTTCGTAACAGCAATTATTTTGCCGTGCGAAGGCTCGAATGTTTGTTGTAGGCTGCCCTGCAATTATCGGGGAACATAGCTGTTATCGAGGTGGGGAATGCATCGACTTCTGCGATGTTTGCTCTTCTTTCTAATCTTTAGCTCGACGTCGTTTATCCTCTCGGCTCCAGATCCTCCGTCACCGAAACCCGCCTCACCAAAACCGCCCGAGGGGGACGATCTGGATTCCGCCTATGGACCGCTCGTAGAAAAGGGAACCACTGAGGTGGTTCCCGCCGTATGCCTTCCCGGTGCTTGCGACGGTGACGGGGATGGCGACGGTGGCGACGGTGACGGTGGTGGTGGTGATGGAGGCTGTAATAGCTGTCCATGCTCCTAGCGGTTATTCAGGCAGCGGAGACAGACGGGCGATGCTGGCGGGGTTGGATAGCGAGACGGAGATGAGATGGTTGTCGAATGGGGAAGTAGGTTCTCGGCGATTTGAATTGGAGGTACGATATGCGTTCGGTTACACGTCGTGAAGTCCTTTCGTTAGGAGTCGCTGCTGGTATCAGCGTGCTCCTTCCACGGCCATTAGCCGCTGCGCATCTCCGTGGCGCTGTTTCGTCTAATGTACTCGCCGATTCCCCCGCGTCGCCTTCTGCTGTTACGGCCAGTGATCTTTTGGCAGTGACGCCTGAAGCCGATAGCGCCGTCATACTAAATACCCTCTTTCCTGGGCTATTATCCGATGCCGACTTTCAACCGCTTCGTCCGGTGGCATTCTTGGTCTCGAACGTAACGGGTAAGGACATACTCGCCTTTACCTCTAACTGGACAATAACAACCATGTGCAGCAAAGATAAGCTGACTATAAGACACTATTTTCGCCCGCACGCTGGGCGCGAGAATAAGACGTTCTTCACTGGTGCGGTACCCGCGGTCAGGGCGGGTACTACAGTGCTTGTGACACCATTCTTCAACTGGAGTTCCAACTCCTATCAGAACAACAACGACAAGCCCGTTTGGACAGAGATACTTCGTCGCCATCCGGAGATTGTGGTATCGGAGCTGACGAAAGCACCTGTAAACGTCACCATGAGAATTGTCGCGGCTATCACGAATGATTACATTTCGGTAGGACCGGAGGATGAGGATCTAGCGTCGGCATTTTGTGTTACGCGAAATGCGGAGCACGACGAAGCTGTAGCACTACGTAAGCAAATACTAGCTGGGGCATCCCAAGAGCAGTTGACGGACCAACTCCGACGGGATGCTGCCGGACTAGATTTTCCTTATCGGCCCAATTCGGTCCTCTACTATAAAGTGAGGCAGCGCCAAGCTCACGTACTGTTGAGAAGAATCAACCATGCGCCATGGGATCAGTTTCTCGGAACACTTGAATATTTAAGAAACCAACCTAAGACGCGGCGAGGATTACTTGGGACCAGAGGGTCTGACGCTTGACAGAATACTTGGGGAGCGCTGCGCGTGCTCGATTGGATCGCCGTGCGGCCCTACTTTTTGGAGAACGCTCTACCTGTCTTTTATGCGGCTGGTGCGGGTAACGGGTCTGCTGTGTGAGGGCATGTTGAACGGAATGGAGATGGTGTATGGCCGAGATCGGCGTGAGGGAAAAACTAAGCCCATTTGTTCGTTTTGTGCAGTCAAGGCTTGTGTTTTCCGTAGTCTTTCTGGTTGCGTGCAGCGTGCTAGCCTATGCTGCGATGCCGTCACCTACAAGCGATCCTTTTACTCCACCCAAAATGAGAATTTCGAACCCATTAGAAGCAGAAGGCCTGAAGATTATTGGATTCGACTCGCCTGAATTCAGACCCACTCTGCAAACTATGATCGAGACGGATTTAATCGCAAAGGCGGAGCCTTTCCTCCAATATTCCGTGATTCTCGTGAATCTGTCGGGGCGTTACATCTGGGGCTTCACGGCTATCTATACATATCCCGATAAGATCGCGCCGTCGGGCAATCTGTGGCGGCACCAGATCGGTCCATCAGCCGGAGGCGTCGGTAGTCGTGCGCAGTATTTAGCGCCGGGTGCTAGATATCTTCTTACGCCGGTATCGAATTTCGTAGCGGAAGTCGAGGTTGATGGGCGCCGACGATTACAACCGTCGTGGTACGAAGGTATCGAGCAGGCCGTGCAGCGTCAAGCTGGGATAGGCGACCCATTAATGCAAAGGGTTGAGTTAGCGATAGATTCAGTGATTTATGAGGATGGCGTATTGGTTGGACCAGATCGAGCCGATAGAATGGATCAAATTAATCGGCGTATCCTTCGAGAGAAACGATTCGCTGATTCTTTAGCAGACTTAACCGGAAACGCCCTTAAGGCTAAATTGGCAGAATATTCCAGCAGTACTGGAGGAGATGCCGATCAACAGGCCAACGCTTGGCATGCGAAGGACCTCGAGTTGCGCTATAACGAGCCAAACCTAGGCGAGGACCACGTGCGGAAAGTGATCGAGCAGATGCGCAGGGCGCAATGGTTTCTTGGTTCGCAGAGAGTGAGGAGAAGAGAATGAAGAACCTGAAGGATATAACCTTGGTTGCAGTCACTGCGCTAGCCTTGTTATGTGCTGCAAGCGCACACGCGCAATATTCGGTGCTTAGCAATATCAATTGTGGCTCAGGCAGAGCCACCTGCTCCTACGCAAGTACGAAGCCCAGCGGAGCGCTAAGTTGCACTTGCACGGCAACCTGCCTTTGTGGGGGCCAGTCGTCTGTTGCCGCCACGAGATCACTAGAATGGGGTACTTATGTCAACGGCTTCGCGTGCACACTTCCTATTAGCGTGAGCATTGTCGGCGGTAGTGAAAGGGGGCTGGGTTTTTCTTACAGCTCTGTATATGTGCAGAACACGGTTACGGGAGTCTATGTTCCAGACGGTGAGCAAACGAGTATCCAGCAAGACGATTGCTTCGACGGATATCTCTACGACAATCCTCCAATTGCAGGGCTTTGTTAAGGAACGGTCTGGGGCGCGCAATGCAACCACATAATACTTGGCTAGAGCCTAAGTGCTCCTGTCACGGTATCGCGTGGTCTAACGGAGGCACACACTAGTGGAGCAAATAATCCGGGGATGAGCCTCTTTTATTCAGTTGCCCCTCAATTCCGCAATATCCTCACGCGCTTGCGCAGCATAGCGCAGGTTTCAACACTCTCACATTGAGCAATGTGGAGAGCCTCGACCTCAAGCAGTATGCGCAAGGCTCTACGTCGCTGACGTTCGGACCGCATCGGTATGGTAAGCCGAAGTTGCGTTTGACAACCTGGCTCAGAGTAGCGAAATCAGATCCGGGATGGCAAGCAGAGACGGGCACCCGCGTTTCAAAAACGGGGCCGGAATCGGTGTAACTGGCTCCCGCAAACTCAGCAGTTTAGCGCTGCCCTCTTCTTGGTTCAAAAACGGACGTTTTTGCGACTCTGGCTCGTAGTCAATTCGCATGGACGTCGCGATCTATTCCCGCATTTCCACTGAAAAGCAGGACAACCAAAATCAATTGGCCCAACTCTGCGGATTCGCGGCTAGTCAAGGCTGGAAGATCAAACGCGAGTACGTTGACGTTGCGACGGGCAAGAACAGCGACCGCGAGCAATTCAAAGCGCTCTTCAAAGCCGCCTCGCGCCGTGAGTTTGAGCTCGTCCTTTTTTGGAGCTTGGACCGTTTTTCCCGTGAGGGAGTGCTCGAAACTCTCACGTACCTGCAAAATCTCACCCAATACGGAGTCGGCTATCGCAGCTTCACCGAGCAGTATCTCGATTCCTGTGGCATGTTCCGGGAGGCCGTTATCTCGATCCTTGCCGTGATTGCGAAGCAGGAGCGCGTCCGCCTAAGTGAGCGCACTATCGCTGGGCTGCAACGGGCACGGGCACGTGGCCGGATCGGTGGCCGACCACGCGCAGTCTGCGACGCGAGCGAAGTTATGCGGCGGAAAGCCGACGGTGAAACCCTCGCCGAAATTGCCCTCAAGATGAACGTGAGCAAATCCAGCATTTATCGGATTCTCCAGCAAGGCGCGAAGTAGGCCGCTACCCCGGTCGGCGGTCGCCAACTCGACCACCCGGATTCTTAGAAGTGCTCGCCACAGCCACATGATTGGAGGGTTGATGATTCCACCGAAAATAGCTCGTACGCCTCAGTTCGCAGTCAGGGTCTGCGGTGTTGAAGTCTCGAACGTCACGGTAAGGGTTGTGATCGGGTCGGGCCAATGCCCGGTAAGGCACGAGGTGGTCTTCGAAGACGGGCTTCTTGGAACGATGCCGCTGGACGACACCCTCGCCATCGAAATCTGGCGTATGAAAGGGCCACTCTCCCGTCAAAAGTGGCAGACGACGGACGTGCGGGGGCTTTATGCTGAGTTGATATTAAGCGGTGGGATAGAAGTTGTCGGCGCTGGTAAAGAATGAGAAACTAGCCCGCTAGCGCAGAAAATTATTCTTGCCCCGTGTTTCACGTGTTCCAACTAAACGCCCTGACAGAAAATACAGCCGTTAAGTCGATGGCATCTCGTTCGCCACGAAAGCAAAACACTCGTTTCAGGAATTTCCAAGAACTTTCCGGCACTCTCGCGGACTTTCAGATCTCATATTGAGGCTGAATTCCGTTCCCGCGCGGGACCCATGATTGACGCCAGCTTCTTGGCGTGGAGGCATGTAATGAGAGCACGGCCAGAAATTAGAGATTCCTTGATTGCGTTCAAGATCAAGCGCTGGAAGACCATCGCACACAATCCTTCGGCGTTCGGCGGATACTCGGTCACTCAGGCTCGAAAAAATTATTGGCGACTCTGCGCTCGATATCCTGAAATCATGAAAAGACTGGGACTGAGTGAGTCATCAGTAGTTTATTAGGCTGGAAATGAGCCGCAGGCCGCGCACGAAGCGAACACGCGGTCCTTCACGGATTCATACCCGTGGATGTGCCCATAGGCTTGATGCGGCAGTCCGGGCAGAGAAACTTGCGGCAGCGGCAATGGAGATCAGAGATCACTTAGCTGCTCCGTTACTTTGTAAGCGGACAGCAACTCTGCGACCTGCGCTGTAGATAACGGGACTAACGCTCCAACCTTAGCCGCTTCCTTGGCCCTTCTCCGTTCCTCCCTTTTCCGTTCCCAGCAGGGTATACATTGGCCTGTTAGTCCACGCTCAGCTCCGCATTCAGCGCAGAGAGTGCTTCTATCACACGGGAGAGGCGGACAGGTGTTGGCCGGATTGTTGGCTCCTCCGGAGCAGAAATACTCGCGCTGCGAGAGCTGACAGTGACGGCACTTCACAGTGGCGCTCCTCCACCCGGAATCGAACTCGTGCCCATAAGCGGGACGTTCCGGTCTGAGTTCGGGTTTTGCTTTTGGGGCTGCTTTCGCTTCTGGCTCCTGCCAGACCTGCGGAGCATCGAGCAAAGCGAGATTGGCCTCTTCATCCGTCTTTACTGGTGAGCGGGTAATCTCTCCGACAGGAGCGGGGGTATCTACAACAGGGTCAAAAACGGGAGTACTTGTTGCCACGGATTCCGTTGTGTCACGCAACGCTTTCCGTGGCATCTTAGAAGCCACGCTTTCCGTTGCACAGATGGCACGCTTTCCGTTGTAAACCTCTGGGTCGGACCCAGCTCTGGTAACGCTCCCAGAGCTTTCATTTCCAGATGCCTCGCTTTCCGTGGCTTCGGGGGTAGAAGCTGGCTTATCAGAGGGCCAAGCGTTCTTCTTGAGCCAAGCTATGTCCACAAAGGTCATGGCATTCTTGCGGAGCAACTGCTTGCGGATGATCGCTCCGGCATGCTCAAGCTCAGCGATAAGATCCGTGATCGTTTGGCGACGCTTGATGTTCATGTCCTTCATGAGCTGCTCTTCGCCTTTGCTGGTCCATCCGAGCGGTAGGTTGTAGAAGCCGCCCTTCGTGACCTTCTCGCCGTTCGAGGCGGCGTCCGCGAGGATCATAAGGAGCAGACGGGCGTTGCCTTTGAAGCGATTGCAGCGACGAACTGCTGTGATGTGGGCGTTAGACATGGGACACCGCCTTGTAGGGGCGTCCCAGCTTGCGAGCGATCCCGTTGCGACGAAACACGATGGCGACGGTGTCTTTCGAGCAATGCACCGCGTTCGCGATTTCTTGGATCGTGAGATCAGCATCGGCGGCCAGTTCCAAAATGCGCCTATTCCGGTCAGCAATGATCTTCAGTATTTCTGGGTTGTTAGTTTTCATACAGTCTCCACTTGGAGAACTGGCAGTCAGGAAATTCTCTAATTGTCAAAGCATTAACTTCCTGACTGTCCGTCTATAAGTAAATCGGTGCACTCTCAAAAGAGGGCACCACTCACACTCGGCGACCCGCGTACAGTCTCCAACTTACCTAGGGTCGCCGTTTCATTTTGTCTGCAGACGGGTCAGGCGGGGAGGGATATTTCACCCGAAGGGAGAAATATCAGTCAGGGCACTGGTGCATCTTGCGGCGGACAAAGAAAATGCAGCTAACGCGTGATCCGCTGAGCAGCGGGAGATTGCCATGAAGTTCATGCACATCGCCTAATACGACGTCGCCCGGTCGGTAGTCCACTCCGACGCGGAATTTGGGCCACACGATCTCGTTACCGTCCCACGGCGCATCGGGATCCCCCAAGGAAGCCATGACACCGAAGGTCTCCTTCTCATCAAAGTCATCCCAGTGAATAGCGGTCGCGTGGTCTTTCAGGACATACATGGTTGTGAAGTTTGTGCCTTCAATTTTCCAGTCTGATGACACCTTGTCCATGTACTGTCGTTGCTTTGCATAAGTCTCTGCAACTATCGGCTCGTTACGATAGACGTCCTCGACACTTTCTACAAACTCCTGCACACCCAACCACAATTTCGGCTTGCTGAGCGTCCATGCTGTGCGTTCGCAGTACGTGCCATCAGGCTTTGGCTTATTGTGCCGAAATGGGCCGAGCAGCCCAGCCTTGCCTTTGACGGTTGCCATTACCTCCAGCGGCACCGCTTTGAAATTGGTGACTTCGCCGTCGCTCTTTCTAATGCGATCCTTGCGCATGTTCTGGCCGATGACGCCCGGACGATTGTCCAATCCACCATTCACCGTGTTCAACAGTTTGTAAGCGGGAAGCCAGACGCTTTCTTCGATGACGTTGGGGAGCCAGACGAACAACGGTGTATTGTCGGGCTTGTATATCGCAACACCACGAAACTTCTCACCGTCCGCGCCCGTCAGCCATTTGCGGTTAATGATTTTGGGATTGATCTTGCTCTGTACAACAGAATCAATTGGCACGGTCTCTTTGATCGAGGGATCATTCAGCAGGCTATCCGGTTTAATTCTCTTTCTTAACAACGGCTGCATCCGTCACCGCCTTGAAAATAATTATGGAGCCTTGTTCATCACCGAGTTCCATCCACGCCTCTTTGAAAATCTCGAACTCCTCGTCGCTCAGAGCCCACTGTATTTCTATGCGACCGACTAGGTTCGGAGCAGTTTCTTCTGCCTTCACCTGCTTACGTTTCTCCGCAGTTTCTTTGGAGCGTTGCTTCTGTCGGTCCTTCGCTTCCTTTATCCGCTCATCTTCTCGCTCGTTTTTGATTTTGCGAGTAGCGATGATGTCATCCTGAGCTTGTGAATTGAACTTCCTGTCCAGTGCGTCCACATCTTCAATGCCCCATGCTGCGAGCTGCGCTGCCCATTTGGTCTTGTGCTTTCTCTTGGCAACCATGACCCGCAACTCACGTTCGTAAAACTTGATGAGACGATCCGCCTTCTTCCACGAGGTTTTCACTTTGGCGAGGAGCTTGATATATATGCCGCTACGACCACGGGCGTGCTCGTCGCGAAGATTCTTGAATAGCCGCCCGAGATCAAACTGGCAATCCTTCTCTGTTTTCAGTAGCTGCGTGATCTCGCCTCGCAGGAGAGCCAACTGCGCCTCAAGCTTTTCATCTATGGTTGGGCGACCGTTCTGCTTTCGCCTACTCGGCGCGTGTTGCCACTTGGTGGGAACAAAATCTTCGGTATCCATGTCGGGCATGCATTCATTTTGCCAGCGGGAGCCAGTGAGCGCATGGGTACGAACGTAACTCGACTCCCGACTATCTAAATTCATCAGATGGCACTGCACTTTTCGGTAACAAGTAAGGTGCCTGACTTCGAGCCATTCGTAGACGCTACAAGAGCCGCTGAGTTCCTCGCGGTCACTCCTCGTTATCTACTCGGCTTGGCTCGGAGGGGTGACATTCCCGCACACCCACTCGGCTCCTGTCCTCGCAAGGTTTGGCGTTTTCGCCTTTCTGAACTTTCTGATGTCCTAGCCCCAAGCCTTGGGCATAATTCCAACGGCGGTTCTTCTGCGTTGAATGGAGAGCGTAATGGCTAGACTTCAACGCGGTTGGATTAGGGTAGAAAAACGATCACAAGGAAAAACTTGGGTGCTTCGCTACAACGCTATTCGCGAATCCGAAGGTGAGAGAAAGCGGGTCGAGCGCACAGTTGCCATTGGACTGCTGCGCGACTTCCCACACAAGTCGGATGCGTGGGCAGAGGTTGAGCGGCTGCACCTTCACCAGCAAATCAACCAGCCGGACTTTCGCGGTCGCGTGCTGTTCTCCGATATCGCGTTTCACTACCAGAAACACGAACTGGACGAGCAGACGCGCAGCATCACTCCGCTGGCTGCAACCACGATGAGCACATATCGTTTGATCCTGAAAAACTATCTGATCCCACGGTGGGGTAAGAGGATTGCCTTGGGGATTGAGCCGCTCGAAATTGAAGAGTGGCTGCACTCTCTGCGGCAGAAGGGGTTGGAATGGCCGACCCTCGACAAGATCAGACGGACTATGTCCAGCGTGTACCAGCACGGGCAGCGGCACAAGTTGATTCCACGCGGAGACCAAGAGAATCCTCTGAAACTTGTCCGATGCCACACCACCAGCGATTACGAAGCGTTGATTGTGACTCCTCAGCAAGCGTTCGCAGTTCTGATGGACCTGCCGGAGCCGGAGCGGACGCTCACGCTGCTCGTCGCCGCCACTGGTCTGCGGATCAGTGAGGCACTCGGGTTGCAGTGGGCTGACGTTTCGTTCGAGAAAAACCGAATCGAAGTCCGTCGCGCTTGGGTTGGCAGCAGGATTGGCGAACCCAAGAGCAAGGCATCGAAGGCTCCAGTGCCTCTGTCGCCCGTTCTGGCCGAGTTCATGCTCGGCTGGAAGCAGGAGACGGCTTACGCCAAGGACGGTGATTGGGTATTCCCGAGCACCAGACTGAAGGGTAAGACACCACGAGTGGGAGGCATGCTGACGAAGAGTTATCTCAGGCCAGCAGCCATCAAAGCAGGAGTGGAGTTGGAAGTGGGCCAGCGGTTTGGGTTCCACAACCTTCGGCACTCGTTGGCGTCCTTCTTGGTCAACATCAAGACGGACGTGAAGACGGTGCAGTCACTCTTGCGCCACGCCAACTCGCGCACCACGCTGGACATCTACACCCACGCGATGGAGGACACGAAACTGGCAGCGCAAGGCGAAATGCTGGCTGCGATCTTCCGGCAGGAGCCGAACGCGGCTGTAAATTAACGGGTGGAGAACGGGTTGGCTGTTTTTGAAGATTCCCGCTAACTGATAGAAAGAAATGGTAGGCACGAGGAGACTCGAACTCCTGACCTCTACCGTGTCAAGGTAGCGCTCTAACCAACTGAGCTACGCGCCTACGGGAACAGTTCAACAAGTTTACCAAACTTCCGGGGATACGCGTCGCACGCCTTTCGATGCTAAATCTACCCTCAGTTTATTGCGTGCGAATCGTTCCGCCAAACTGGCCTTTAACATCGACTCGGACCACCACCCTACCAGATGCGGACGCGCCCCGCCGGCGCGAGGTAGAGAGTCTCTCCCGGTTGAACATTAAATGCCGCGTACCAGGCATCGATATTGCGCACGGTGTCGGAGCGGTATTGCGCGGGAGCGTGAGGATCGGTCATCACCTGTTGGCGCAGCGCAGCATCTCGCGACTTGGATCCCCAATTCTGACCGAAGGCGATGAAGAATTGCTGATCGCCGGAAAAGCCTTCTTGTACCGGCGCAGACTTGCTGTCCAGGGAAGCTCGATAGCCGTCGTAGGCAGCAGAGATGCCAGCCACATCGGCGATGTTTTCCGCCAGAGTCTGTTTGCCGTTTACCGAGAGATCGGGGAAGGGCTTATAGGTATCGTATTGCGCGGCGAGTCTTGCCGTGGCGGCTTCGAAATGGTCAAGATCGGATGCCGTCCACCAGTTGCGTACGCGACCCTTCGAATCGAAGGCGCTGCCTTCCGTATCGAAGGTGTGGCTGATTTCGTGGCCGATGACCGAGCCGATGGCACCATAATTGGCCGCGGCCGGAGCCAGCGGATCGAAGAACGGCGGTTGCAGAATCGCGGCGGGAAAGTTGAGCGCATTTTGCAGCGGCAGATTTACCGCATTCACCGTCTGCGGCGTCATCGACCATTCCTTGCGGTCTACAGGTTTGCCGAGCCGCGCGACATCATGGTGATAATCCGCCAGGCTGCCCCGCCAAATATTGCCGAAAATGTCGCCTGCCTTTATTTCGTAAGAAGAGTAGTCGTGCCAGGTTTCGGGATAGCCGATCCCTACATAAACGGTGGAAAGCTTGTCCTCGGCTTCGGCCTTGGTTGCCGGGGCCATCCAGGAAAGAGCTTCAATACGCTTGCGAAAAGCGGCGATGAGGTTTGCCACCATGGCCTGTGCCTCTGCCTTTGCTTCCGGCGAGAAATAGCGCTCGGCATAAATCTTGCCGACGGCGTCACCGAGCAGCCCGTTCACCACGACCACCCCCCGTTGCCAACGCGGGCGCTGTTCGGGCGTTCCGAAAAGCGCCTTGCCGAAAAAGGCAAAGCGTTCCTCCGCCAAAGCTCTTGGAAGGACTCCCGCATAGGCTTCAATTACGTGGAACGCAAGCCAGTCCTTCCAAGAATCAAGAGAACTCGAGGCCACCAGAGCGGACTCACCCGTAAATGCCTCGGGCTGCCAGACAATGAAGTTGGCCTGCTGAGAGAGTCCGGCGCCGCGAAAGAATTCAGCCCAGTCCAAGCCGGGCGCTTTGGCGGCAAAGTCTGCCTGTGCCCAAGTGTTATCGGCTTTGTGAACATCTTCGTTTTCCGCCAGGCTGCGATGGGTGTGCGCGATGGCATGTTCCAGTTCAACAATTCGCGTGGCGCGCGCGTCTGTGTCAGAAAATCCAGCAAGCTTCAGGATCGTAGAGACGTGCGCTTGATACAGCTTGCGCAGGTCCCGCATATGCTCGTTATCGGAAAGGTAATATTCGCGATCCGGCAGTTGTAGCCCACCTTGCAGCAGATAAGGGGCATAGTGTTCTGAGTCGTTAAAGCCAGGGGCGACCCAGAGTCCGAAGAGATTCGCAGTGTGAAAATTAGTGTTGTTCAGCGCGTCAACGTCGGCGCGCAAGGTTTCGCCAAGGGCGTGGGCCAACTCGCGCTTATCGTGAATACCGGCGATTGCGTCGAGATGGGGCCGAAGAGGCGCGAGGCCTGCCGCCTCGATGGCGGCTTCGTTCATATAAGAGTTGTAGAGGTCGGCGACTTTGCGCGCGTCAGAGCCCTCCGGAGCGCCGGACTTGGCAAGTTCTTCGATCAGCGCGGCGGTGCGTTTGTTGCTGAGGTCAGCCAGCGTGGTAAAGACGCCGATTCTCGCGCGATCCGGCGGCAGTTCCGTGTGCTTGATCCAGTCTCCATTGGCATAGTCATAGAAATCGTCACCCGGCTTGACCGAGCGATCCATATTGGCGACGGCGATGCCGTGCGTCTCTCGCCTGGCTGGCGCATCTTGCGCGGAGACGGTTAGTGCGGCCGCAAGAGCCCAAGCTCCAACAAATGCCAGCACAAATTGTGAAAATCTAATAGTACGTTTCATTCAAGGCTCCGATGGCTGGTGCAAACTGAGGCCGGAATCGGTTAATTTAGCACGAATTTCCGCCCCGTAGCAGTTCTTAGACGGGTGAAAGGCGTGTTTGGGAATCCGGACTCATCAAGAACTCGAGAAGGACGCTGACCCTTGTCTCGTCCGACCCTCCGTAACCCCATCCTAAGAACCTGCTCTGGTCAACGCGTCCGGCTTCGCCTATGATAACTGGCATCTCGATGCGGGCGTCTTAGCGTCACTTCGCCCGCCGGAGCGGACTTGGGCGTATTCGGAGAAAAACTTCGCAAGCAGCGGGAGGCCCGTGCCCTCTCGCTCGACGCCATTTCTACCACGACAAAGATCAGCATCCGGATGCTCCGCGCCATCGAGGACGAACATTTCGATCTGCTTCCGGGCGGCGTTTTCAACAAGGGTTTTGTCCGAGCCTATGCCCGCCAGATCGGGCTCAACGAAGAGGAAGCAGTTTCTGATTATTTGATCGCCCTGCGCGAAAACCACATTCAGTCTCAAACCAACGTTCCAAACTTTCTTGCGTCGACCGGCAAACCCACATCCGAGGCGAACGGACCGGATCCACGTAATCCCGAGCGTTACCAAAACACTCGCAGCAACGATCTTCATAGGAACGATCTTCACAGCAACGATCTTCACAATCCTGAGCAGAGAAACGGCCCTATTTACAGGCCCCGCCTCGCCAACAGCGCTCCGACTACAAATTCAGCTACTGCGGATCGGCGTGTTGCAGAACGCCGCAAAGAAGTTCGTCGTAAAAAAGACGACGGCGAAGTTCATCCTCATGAGGCTCGTCACAACGGCGATGACATAGACCGAGATCGACTGGAAGAAGAAAATCATGGCGACGATCGTGTCAACGACGCCCACGAACCTTTTGACGAAGTTGCCCCCTCGCCACCTCTTTCCTTCTTGAATCTCAACTCCACACCACCGCCTGCGAGCATTCCGGAGGGAAGTGATTCGGCGCCGGTCGCGACGGCAGACTCCACTGTGGCAGATCGGGCGTCCCGGCGCGTTCCCTGGGAAAAGCTTGCCGCGCCATTGCTTCTGGTCATACTAGTGGCCGCCTTCTGGGGTCTTCGTCGCCGCAGCGAAGGCGCGCTCGTATCCCGGCCTGTTGCCACGAATCCATCGGTCTCGCAGCCCGCGGCTGCGCCAAATCTTGCATCGGCCGGCTCCCAATCCTTGCCGCCGGCTAGCTCCGTGTCCATGTCGCAAACTCGACCTGCTACTCCGGTCCCAACGGTTGCGTCAAAACTTTCTGCAACTCAGCCCGCCTCAACTCCGACCGATGCGGACGTCAATCCCCCTGTCGCCAAACCACAGGCACGCGCCGCCAAAGCCGAGTCTCAGACAACATTCACGCTCCTCATTCGCGCTGCGCAAACGACCTGGGTTTCCGTCTCCGTCGATGGACAACCGATGGCCACGGAAACTCTGATTGCGCCTGCCCACACTTCGGTGCGCGCCAGCCGCGAGATCACGGTTAGAACTGGCAATGCCGCCGGCATCAGCTTCCTGCTCAACGACAAAGAAATTCCGGCCAGCGGAAGTCAGGACGAAGTTCGCATCTACACATTCGATGCTTCGGGATTGCGAGCCTCCGCCGCGTTACCCTCATCGAATGCTTCCCGTTAGACACCCCCTCACGCACGGTCCGCTCCATACGTATCTATTAGAAAGTTTTCATGTGCTCTGCGCACGCTCCTGCTTCACCCAACTCTGCCGATAATCATTTGGGAGCGTGCTGGTAGACTCATGTGAGAGGATTAAACCGTTGTGGAACTGTGAGAAAGCAAGAGATTGAAGATGACTAAAATTCTGCTTGTCGAAGACAGCAAATTTCTTAGATTGGCCACAGAGCGCTCTCTGACCCGTGCCGGATACGACGTGAGCAGCGCGGGCGATGGCGACGAAGCGCTGCGCCTGGTTCGCGAGAAAATGCCCGATCTGATCCTGCTCGACATCTTATTGCCTAAGATGAGCGGTCCCGATGTGCTCCGAGCGCTAAAAATCGATCCTGTGACCAAGATAATTCCGGTAGTCGTTATGACCGGCATGTCGCAAAAAAATGCTGGCCGGCTGGAGCAAGAAGGCGCCATCGGTTTCCTCGAAAAATCTTCTCTGGGATTGGACAAAGGCTCTGAAAAACTCCTTGCCGCTTTGCAGGAGATTTTCCAGAGGATTTCGTCGGCCCATGCCCGGACTACTACCGCATAACTACAGGGTCTTCCTCGCCGAACAAGCTGGTAACTCACACCCTGGTTACCCACTGATCTCCCCGGTTACCCTCTGTGAATAAACCACTTATGACTGGGAACTTCGTACTCGTTCGCGGAGTCTATCCCTAATAAGCCGACGGAATCTTCACAAAACCGGCTGGCCGACAAATTTTTCGGTCAGGATTAGGGTGGAAAATCCTATAATCAGGAGAGCCTGCATGGCGGGAGCAACCACCTTGGGAGATCTGGCAAGCGCGATCGGGGTTCATGCGGAAGAAGCCGCGATTGTGGCGGATCTGAAGGCCGGCTCGGAATCGGCCTATGCCTGGCTGATCGGCGAGTTTCAACGTCCGGTTTACGGTCTCGTCTATCGCATGGTGAGCGATCCCGCAGACGCTGCGGATACGACGCAGGATGTGTTCCTGAAAGTATTCCGCGGGATGAAGCATTTCCACGGCGAATCCAGCCTGAAGACCTGGATTTACCGGATCGCTTTGCATGAAGCTGCGAACCGCAAACGCTGGTGGTTCCGTCACAAGGCGCATGAGACTTCCATTGAACCGGCGGAATCGGAAGGCATGACTAACTCGGATGAGGCCATGCAAAGCGCTCTTACCGATCGTCACGATTCGCCGTTCGATAATGCGGCGCAGCGCGAGTTGCAGTTGCGCGTGGATTCAGAATTACGGCGGGTGGCGGAGCCATACCGCACTACGCTGATACTGCGCGATCTTGAAGAGATGTCCTATGAAGAGATTGCAGAGATTTTGCAAATCTCACTGGGAACGGTGAAATCCAGATTGACGCGAGGACGTCAGGCTCTCAAGAAGCGCTTGGCGCCATATGTGCGTGAAGTGGGGGATGAACTGGGGCTAACCCCGCCCGATGAGCACGAACTTGAAGATGAAGCCGTTTCTCTGCGGCGACGGGTTGCTGGAGGGGGTAGAAGGGTAGAGGTGACGCCATGACGCACATGGCCGCGAACTCCGGATCAGGAAACACCGGATCAACCAACGCGAAGGTAAAGAAAAAAATGCAATGCGTCGAGGCGCAGGAACTCTTCTCGCCATATCTCGATGGTGCCGTCACTGGCAATGAGATGCACGACCTGCGGGAGCATCTCGATGCTTGCTCCGCATGTTCGCGGGAATACGGTTTAATGCGGAAGACGCAGCAATTGCTGGCAGGCGCCGGGCGCCCCACGCCGCCTGCGGACTTGGGCCTGAAGTTGCGTCTCGCAATTTCTCGTGAGGCCGCCCTAACCCGGCATTCGCGCCTCGAAGGCCTGCGCGTTCGCCTGGAGAATACTGTGAATGCGTTCATGGTTCCGGCGACTGCCGGACTGGCGTGTGCCGTGGTCATCTTCGGCTTGGTCGCCGCCATCCTCGCGATCCCGGGCCAGCTACAAGCCAACAACGAAGATGTACCCCTGGTCTTGAACACCGGCCCCGAACTACAGGAGAGCTCGTTTGGCACCCTGAGTTCCATCAATGCGGAGTCTCTCGTCATCGAGGCTTACGTCGATTCGAATGGCCGGGTCGAGGATTACAAAATTCTCTCTGATCCCGGTGCTTCGCAGGAACTTCTGCCGCAAGTCAAGCGCATGCTGATCTTTACGACGTTCCGCCCGGCGATGTCGATGGGCCATCCCATCTCCTCGCGGGCCGTGCTCTCCTTTTCCAGAATTAGCGTGCAAGGGTAAAGGCTACTTTTTCTGGATAGTCAGGGATTTTCCTCTGACCACGCCCGAAATCCTTTCTCTACATAGGGTTCAACCTGTATAGCGCGCCCCTCCGCGCCGCGCTACCTTTGGAGCATCGGGATCGCCGCTGCGTCGAATGCTAGTCAGGTGAAAGGGAGAGTAATGGTACGTATTTTCCTGGTCGACGACAATGCGATGATCCGGTCGCAACTCCGTACCGTCCTTGAGAAGCAGAACGAATGGGTAGTGGTTGGGGAGGCCGAAGATGGCCGCCGCGCCATCGAGAAGTGGGACGAAAACGCTCCCAACCTCACTGTGATGGATTTCGTAATGCCCGAAATGGACGGTCTGGAAGCCTCACGGCGGCTGACCCAATACCATCCGGGAGCGCCCATCCTGATGGTTACGGTTGACCCCTCGAAGCAGCTGGAACAAGAAGCCAAAAAGGCCGGCGTGAAAGGTTTGGTCGCCAAGGCGGATATTCACTCTCTTTTCGCTGCCGTGGAAGCCTTGCTCAACGGCAAAACCTACTTCCACCTTGCCGGCGCTGCTGCCTGACTATTCTCAGGTCATTCCCTTCGCATTTGCTTCAATCGGCAACCGCTGTCCCTCCGAAACTATTCCTGAGTCGTTTTTCGCAGGACGACGGTGTATTGTGCCTTGCAAGTCTTGGAGGGATTGTCGAAGGCTGTGCCTTCGCGGTCGCCTTCCGAGGCACGGAAGAACAGTCCTTGCTTGGCATTTTCCGGGAGGCCAATAAAGCGGGCCTTGCCTTCGGCGTTGGTTCCGACTTGGAGGTCGAACTTGTGGAGGCTCATAAATCCATACGCGATGTGCACTCGGATGTTGGCGGCATAGACTGGCTCGCCAGCTTCGTTGGTAATGACGAAATCAGCCGTGCACGCGCCGATTCCGGCATCCACTACTGCGATCGTCTTCGGGTCCGCGGTCTGGGCGGCTCTGGCGATTGGTCTGCCAGGTGAGAAGATTGCAATGGCCATCGCAAGTGCGCAGGCGCTCCGCATTGGGATCGACATACGTATTAGAGTACGCCACGGATCGAGCGAACGGTCAAGCCAACCAGATTGCATAGAGACCATTGACCTTAGGGGTTCTGGTTACCAACGTTCATTGCCGCATTACGGAGCGGAATCTATAATTTTTTGAACTGTCACTCGTCCAGTCCTCGAATTGTCATTTCCAGCGTAATAAGGAGTCGGAAGTAACGATTCGAGGGTCACCGATTCTTAAGATCAGGGGCAAAGTATCAGGCTTGCGGGCTAGCGCCCGCGCTACACGGGAAATGAAGGAAGCCCGCATGTCCGAGGCCGCCGGCACGCAACTAACCCGCCAGAGCCAGGAGCTCAACATTTTTCACGACGTGGCCAAGGCGCTCACGTCGTCGCTGGACCTCGACTCAATTCTGCAAACCATCATGGAGAAGATGGCGGAGTACTTCCGTCCGGATACGTGGTCCCTGTTAATGGTGGACGAGCAGAAAGACGAGCTCTATTTCGCGATCGCTGTGGGGGACAAGGCCGAAGCTCTAAAAAATGTCCGGTTGAAGGTGGGCGAAGGTATCGCTGGTTGGGTGGCCAAGCATGGCGAACAGGTGATCTTGAACGACGTGGATGGAGATCCGCGTTTTGCCAAGCGGGTTGACGAGGCTACGCAATGGGAGACGCGTTCGATTATTGCCGTGCCACTGAAGTCGAGACTCCGGGTGTTGGGCGTGATCCAGTTGGTGAATGT
>JBAUVJ010000220.1:0-3096 GCA_049583165.1 Candidatus Sulfotelmatobacter sp.
TCCGTTTACAGCTTTGCGCTGGCGTAAGAATTAATCTCGCAATTCAAGCAAACTTCTTCAAAAACCGGTGCTGTCCACTGCATGATTGTTCTCCCCGCTCAAGGCATTCGCTGCCCCGAACTTCTTAAAGTCTAAACCACGGATTCTGCCAAATCAAGAGCTGATCAAGAAGAAATTCTATCAAAGTGCGCGTCCAGCAGGCCTATCAAGACAATGCACGAACAAGTGCTCAAACCTATTGACAAGCAGCCGGAAATACTGCTGAGTTTTCCACATGTGGAACCAGTGCGGCCACTTCTTCATTTTTCCGTCACTGTTTAACTTAGGACACCGGAATTTATTGCGGAAATGTTGAGGGATAGGCATTCATGTTTGGCAAGACGGTTTACGGTACCACGTTCAAAGACGTTAATTTCGTTCCGCTTCAGTCGGCGACGTTCTGCATCCAGTGCGAACTGATCAGCACCAACAGCAGGCCCTATTGCTTGGCGTGCGGTAATACGTCCTTGCTCAGTCTGTCGCGTGTCCTCGGTGGAACGCTGCGCAATCAGCAGACGGCTCATCTCATCACCGACTCTGAGCTCGACAGCCTGGTCCGTGATTTGCTGCGTACCGTGCCCGACCCTCAAGTCTTGAATGTTGCCGACCATCACGCGCGCATCCCCTCGATCGCGCTGCGCGGCCAGCTTCGTGTTGCCAATGCTGCTCATCCGGTCTCAGGTTTTCGCGCGGTGCATGTTGGCGAGGAAGTTGAAATTCACTCCGCCGAGCTCGATCTCGAGCCCGCCATCAGCGCAATCACGGAACGCGCGCAGCATCTCACGGGAGCCACAGGTGCTGCCATCGCCCTGCGCGCGGGAGATGAAATCGTATGCCGCGCCCGTGCCGGCCGAACCGCCCCTGACCTCGGAGTCCGCTTGCAGACCGATGCCGGCATCTCCGCCGAAGCCGTGCGCACCGGCGAAGTCATGCTATGTCACGACGCCGAACGCAATCCGCGCGTCGATCTCGCCAGTTGCCGCCGCCTCGGAGTCCGCTCCATTCTGGTTTCTCCTCTGCGTTACTACCGCCGCACGCTCGGTGTCTTCGAGGTTCTATCCTCATCGCCCAGCGCTTTCGACGAACGCGACGTAGCCACCATGCAACTGCTCTCCAGCATGATGGTCGCAGCGATCTCGCGCATCTCAAGTCTGCATCAATCCAGATTGGCGGTTAAGCAGAATTATTGACGTGGGGTGGTCACGCAATATCGTCAAGCGGAATTGTAGGAGGAATTCTTCTCTATAAGCGCCGCATTGCTTTAAAAGCAGTCTCATAAATCCCTTGACTCTTCCTCTGGCCAGGGGCGACTCGCGTCGATCCGATCATCGCCGTGCGGCATGAATGACTAACGAGGCTCCGGGCGCAGCTGCTTGGTCAAATGCAAAACCAGGTCGTCGTCGAGCACAATCTGCGCGCCTTCTTCGAGGAAGCGGTCGCGGTGCGTGATTCCGCGGCCATCGGGGATGTACCCTCGCTTGCCGTACAGGCGTTGCGCCGCGTTGTATCCGGGATGCAGCCCGACGCCAATCCCCACGATCGAACTGCGTTTGCCCGCCAGCGCCTCGACTTCGTCAAGCAGACGGCTGGCAACTCGCTGCCGTTGAAATTGCGGCAAGACGTTGAGGTCCTGGATCTCGGGAATCATGGCTTCCGCGAAGGGCGGATACGTCGACTGCCAGTTCAACGTGACGTAACCCGCAAATCGTCCGTCCACGAACGCAACCAAGCAGCTGCGCTGTCCGGTCGCCTGTTCCTCTAGATAACCCCGATACTGCGCCTCGGTCTTCTTCCAGCCGATCCGCTGAAAGGCCGCCACCATCATCGCCGGATCATTGTCATGCAAGGGACGAATCTGAAGTAGTGCCTGCATCTCGTGGGAATGCCTGCAGCTAGGTATTTATTAGAGGTCCTAGTAGGCCCAGTATGGCGTGTTCGGAGCGCTCGTCTGATAGATGGCTACATACACGTTGCGGCCAAAAAAGAACGGCAGCCCCCAATCGAAGGCACCAGAAAAATCACCACCCAGGTCGCCGAAGGCGGAGTCCGCCTCGTTCGCGAATAGCGTGTCTGCATTTGCCACGCTGAAAGTTACCGTCCCACTGGCGCTATTCGTTCCTTGATTGGTTGCGGAGATATTCGCCGTGCTCGCGGGACAATAAAAGTCCTGCTCGTCGCCGCCGCAAGCCGGTATGCCGGTTGTCGTGCTGTCCAAGAAGAAGAACCCATTCGAACCGCTGTCAATAAAGCTTGCAGAATAGGGCACAGCTTGAGCATCGTTCACGCCTTTGTAACTCGTGGTGAAGTTGCCGTCGGCGTCCGTTTGGTAAACGGTGGCGCTGCCTAGCGCATTATTCGATTCCGTTCCTATGCCAAACACGAGCGATCCGGTAACGGTTGCTTCTGCTCCAGAAACCGCCGGCAGCTCAACGATCACGCCGTTATTGTCAGTGGTAAATAGAGCAACCGGATTTTGTACTTGCTGCGTCAAGCTCTCGCCGATCGCCTGGCAAGTTCCAGTAGAAGACGGACATTCATAGTATGGATTGAAATTCGGAGCAGCTTCCACCACCTCGCAATAAGTGCCGCAGTCCTGCGGAAACAGTCCAACTCCGATAATTCCGTTCGCGCCTAAATTCGAGAGCGTATCTGAAGATGTTCCTTGATCCGTGCAAGCCGTGGGCGCCGTAAAATCTGTGTCGCTGAGCACCTGAATCGGCACCGAGCTGGCTTTCTCGCTGGCAATTTCTATGTCCGCCGTTTGCACCGGACCCCACGTATACCCACTCACAAATGGAAGGCACTCCACCACCGGATTACCATCGGAGGCATTCTGCTGCGTCAGCGCTACGCTGAGAGCAGAGGAGAGGACCCTCAAACCCGAACTGCCCGTGTCCACCAATATGCCGCCGATCGTTTGGCAGGTAGAGGTTCCCGGAACGCAAACCGTAACGCTCGTGAATGCTGCATCGACGTAATCTCCCGTTGGCCCTCCGTTCACCGTGATCGGCGCTACGTTCGATCCTGAAGTCGTAACGGTCTGGACTGTGCTGGAAC
>JBAUVJ010000221.1:0-3097 GCA_049583165.1 Candidatus Sulfotelmatobacter sp.
CGAATCAGCCACGCAGTCGAAGGACCCCTACAGCGCTGCATGCTCCCGGCCGCACGACTCTTTCTCACCTCACTTCGATTTTCGTTGGTGGGGGACAAATGCGGGGACGACAAATGCGGGGACAGACGGGACGTTCCCCGTTTCCTAAAGTTATCCGTCGTTAGAAAACCGGTGAACGTCCCGTCTGTCCTCGGGTTTCTGTCTGTCCTCGGATTTCTAGACTCAGTGGCTGCCAATCTCGCCGACGCGCAAGGCCTTGCAGTGCCAGTGAATCCAACGCCTCCGCCGATGCTCATCCTCTTTGAACCCGCAACGCCTCGCGGTATCGCCCGTGGCTTGCGTCATCCCTTGTAGGAATGTCGGTCGTCGATCCGTCTGTCCACATGAGTCCTACTTCTTACGAATTGACAGACTTTCAACAATGGATCATACTAGCTGTTACTAGTATGACTGAGAAACTCGACACCGTATGGTTCACGACGAAGGGGCAGGTCGTCATCCCGCTTCGCCTGCGCAAACAATTCGACATCGAGGACGGGACAAAGGCCGTGGTCCAAGCCACCCCGGAGGGAATCCTTCTCAAACCAATGACCGCGGCGCTCATCAAGCGCGGGCGCGGCATCCTCAGGCGCGACATTCTTAAGCGCACCCAGGGAGACAATTCCCTGGCAGAGCACTGGGCCGAGCACAAGAAGCAGGAACGGGCACTTGAGGAGCGCCATGCCCGCTAAGGTGCTCGACAGTTTCGCGCTGATCGCCTACTTCCGCGACGAGCCTGGAGCGGAGACGATGGAAGCTCTGCTCGTCTCCGCTGGAAAGAAGGACAACCCACTCCTCATGACCGACATGAACTACGCCGAGGTCAAGTACTCCGTCGTGAAGAAAGACGGTGCGCAAGCGTGGACGGAAGCCGCAAAGGTCCTTCAAGGCTTGCCGATTGACTTTCATTCCACGACCCGCGCGTTGGCCGATACCGCCGCGGATTTCAAGGCGCGTTTCAAAATGAGTTTGGCCGACGCCTTCGCCGCGGCGCTGGCAAAGGAAAGGAGAGCTGAACTCGTCACCGGCGACCCGGAATTCAAGCCGCTCGATAGGGAAATCAAAATTCACTGGCTGAAATAATCGCAGCCCTCGCGGTTTACCCCGTGTTCCCTTGTTCCCTCTGTGGTAAAGCTTTCCTCCGCCGAATCCACCGCACCCCACCCCGCATCCTTATATTGTAGTAACAGTCAAATATGCCTAGCCCGAAATCCAAGCCTTCCAACGGTGCCGCCGTCGCTGTCGAAAACCATAAGAACAACTCCGAGCGCGAAAGTATCTTCAACTCCTTCCGCAACTGGGGATACCTCGAGGGTGACCTCGATCCTCTTGGCTTTCTCCGCCCGCGCCCCATGACCGAGCTGCAAATCGACACCGAATACGGACGCGAAGCCCGTGCCATCTACTCCTCGACCATCGGCGTCGAAATCAATCACCTCTACTCTCCCGAACGCCGCCGTTGGATCTACGAGCGCATGGAATCGCCAACTCGCGATTCCGAGGTCACAGAAAAAGACCACAAACGCATTCTTGATCTCCTCATCCGAGCCGACGTTTTTGAGCAGGTCATGCAACAGCGCTATCTCGGCAGCAAGCGCTTCTCGCTCGAGGGTGTCACCGCGCTGATCCCCTTAGTCGATGAACTTCTCGACACTGGCTCGCGTCTCGGCGCCACCGAACTGGTCATGGGCATGAGCCATCGCGGACGCCTCAACGTTATGGCCCACGTCGCGCAGCGTCCGGCGCCAGAAATCTTCGCTGGGTTCGAAGACGTCGACCCGCGCAGCGTTCTCGGCTCCGGCGACGTGAAGTATCACATGGGTGCGACCGGCGAATACCTCACCCACAGCGGCAACAAAGTTCACATCCATCTGGTCTCGAATCCCAGCCACCTCGAAGCCGTCGATCCCGTCACCGTCGGCCGCACTCGCGCCAAGCAAGACCGCACCGGCGAAGGCGGACGCGAAAAATATCTCCCGCTCCTCGTCCACGGCGACGCCGCATTCGCTGGACAAGGCATCCTCGCCGAAACCATGAACTACGCCGACCTCCCCGGTTACACCGTCGGCGGAACTATTCATGTCGTCGTCAACAATCTTCTCGGATTCACCACCAGCTATCTCGAAGAGCACTCCACTCGCTTCGCCGCCTGCATCGCACGCCGCCAGTCGATTCCCATCTTCCACGTAAACGGCGAAGACGTAGATGCCGTCGTCCGCGTCGCCCGTATGGCTGTTGAATATCGCTATCAGTTCGGCACAGACGTAGTCATCGACCTCATCGGCTACCGCCGCCACGGCCACAGCGAAGTCGACGATCCCACCGTCACCCAGCCGCTGCTCTACAAAAGAATCAAAGAACATCCGCCGCTGTGGGAGATCTACGCCGATGACATCGGCGCCACCGATGCTCCCGCGCAAGCCGCCGCTATCAAGGCCGAATTTGAAACCGCGCAGAAAGCCGCCGGCAAGCTCACCAAGAAACCTACGCTGCGAGACCTGCCCTCTTACTGGGATCAATACTACGGAGGCCTTCACAAACCGGAATTCGAAGTGGAAACCGGACTCTCGGAAGAAGAACTAGCGGATCTTTCCTCTCATCTTTCCACTTACCCTGAAGGCTTCCACATTCATCCCAAAGTAAAAAAACTGCTGGAGCAGCGCGCCGAGATGGGCGTCGGCAAACGCCCGGTGGATTACGGCATGGCCGAAGCTGTCGCCTTTGCAAGCCTGGTAAAAACTGGAATTCCGGTTCGTCTCTCCGGTCAGGATTCCCGCCGTGGCACCTTCAACCAGCGACACTCCGTTCTCGTCGATATCGAAAACGAAAACGAATATGTTCCGCTGGAAAACATCGCGGCCAACCAAGCCCGTTGCGGAATCCACAACTCGACTCTCTCCGAGCCCGGCGTCCTCGGCTTCGAATACGGCTACAGCCGCGACTATCCCGAGGCTTTAGTTCTCTGGGAGGCTCAGTTCGGCGACTTCGTGAACGTCGCGCAAGCCATCATCGATCAATTCATCTCCGCCGGCGAAGCCAAGTGGAATCTGCTCTCCGG
>JBAUVJ010000222.1:0-6902 GCA_049583165.1 Candidatus Sulfotelmatobacter sp.
GAACGCTGGAGCCGGCAGTGCTGGCAACGATTGGCGAGGTTCTGGATCGGCTGAATCAGATGCGCGAGCAGGAAGGCCGCGGTATTGAGCGCGAGCTTCGCGAGCGCATGGCGCACCTTCGAGAAGCGGTCAGCATTGTGCAGGAGCACCGTCGCACCATGCTCCAGAGTTATTTGGAACGCCTGCAAGCGCGGCTTCAGGAGTTGCTCGGCGCTAGTTCTGATCGGGAACGCGTGCTCCAGGAGGCCGCTTTGCTGGTGGATCGCAGCGATATTCAGGAAGAAATCGTGCGTCTGGAAAACCACGTGCAACATTTTCTAGGTTTGCTGGACGGCAACGGTGAAGTGGGGAAGAAGCTCGACTTTCTGTTACAAGAAATGAATCGCGAGGCCAATACGCTGCTTTCGAAGACCTCCGGCCTGGCCGGCGAAGCGCTGAAGATCACCGAGGCCGGACTGAGCATGAAAGCGGAGATTGAAAAATCGCGCGAGCAGGTGCAGAACCTGGAATGAGCTCTCTTCACAAGCCTTTGGTGTATATCATTTCGGCTCCGTCCGGTTCAGGCAAATCGACGCTGGTCAACGAGCTGCTCAAGAAGGTGAGCGATCTGGAGTTTTCCATTTCCTATACTACGCGTGCTCCGCGGGGCAGCGAGACCAATGGAAGACAATATTATTTCGTATCACGGGCCGAGTTCGAGAAGATGATTCAAGAGGAGGCATTTCTCGAACATGCTGAAGTATTCGGCAACTATTACGGCACGGCCCGCCGCTTCTTGCACCAAGCCGAGCAAAATGGCCGCGACCTTCTGCTCGATATCGATGTGCAAGGCGCCAAACAAATCCAGGACAAACTGCCGGAAGCCACGAGCATCTTTATTCTTCCTCCGGATCGCAAGACCTTGGAAGAACGGCTGCGCAAACGCAGCGAGGATCGGGAAGAGGTGATCGAGCGCCGCCTGGCTGCAGCGACTCGTGAAATCGAGAATTATGATAAGTACAACTACATTCTGGTGAACGATCAATTGGAGGATTCCATCCGGTTGTTACGTGCGACCGTGCGCGGTGAACGCCTACTGCGCTCGGGAAGGACGCTCTCAGATGAGGAAGCAAAGATTGTAGCGGTGGCGAATTGCTGTCGTCTGGCCAATATGAGGGAGCGCGTGCAGGCGATTCTTGCTTCCTTTCGATCGTCCGGCAAAACCGGCATAGGTTAGTCCTTCGTAACCATCCTGGGTGGCTGGCGGCCCCGCAAAGTTGAATTTCGTGGGAGAATAGGAGCGGAGTTAGCTACGCTGGCGAAGAACACAGCGCACAAACTTTCGGCAATCAAAACCTTGTGTCCCGGTAACAGGGGGAGAGAATCCATGAAATTGATCGAAGGCTTCGACAGCAACTATCGCTATATTCTGGTCGCGGCGCGGCGTGCCCGGCAACTGCAATCGGGAGCGCCGCCGGTGGTCCAGACAAATTCCCGCAAACCCTGCCGCATTGCGCAAGATGAAATTCGCGCGGGCAAGGTGAAGTGGGAGATTCCTGAAACGCGCAGTGCAGCGGAGCAAGCGTCCGAAGTTCTGGACCAGGCCTTCGGGCATGACGCTTAAGGCGTAGCCGTGGAGAGCGATGTTTCGCCGACTATGAAAATTGCTCTCGGAGTGACGGGCGGGATCGCGGCTTATAAGGCAGCTGAGATTGTCCGGCTGCTGCAAGACCGCGGTATTCGCGTGCAAGTGATCATGACGCGAGCGGCCCAGGAGTTTGTTCGTCCGCTAACCTTTGCTGCGCTCTCCGGCGAAAAAGTGATCACCGGGATGTTCGCCCCCGGCGAAGAGCACACCCCCAATATCGATTCCGCAATCGAGCATATCGCGGTAGCGCAGTCGATTGACGCTCTTCTGGTCGCTCCTGCCACCGCCGATGTTTTGGCCCAGTTTGCGCAAGGCATCGCCAGCGACTTCCTCACCACGCTTTATCTTGCGACAACTGCCCCAGTCGTAGTTGCTCCGGCGATGAATGTCAACATGTGGAATCATCCGGCGACGCAGGCGAATGTGGAGCTTCTGCGCCAGCTTGGGGTGAAGATTGTGGAACCGGACTCCGGATATTTGGCTTGCGGTATGACTGGATCGGGGCGGCTTGCGGAAAATGAAGCCATCGTCGCCGCGGCGCTCGGGGCGCTGGGCGCGTCGCAAGATCTCGCAGGAGAAACTTTGCTGGTCACCGCCGGGCCTACGCGCGAGAGGATTGATCCGGCGCGCTACCTCACCAACCGTTCCAGTGGACGCATGGGATACGCGGTGGCCGAAGCGGCGCTGCGCCGTGGCGCTCGAGTGCTTCTGGTGAGCGGACCGACGGCGCTAACTCCGCCGGGAGCGGCTGAAGTTACGCAGGTAGAATCAGCGGAGCAGATGCACAACGCTGTGCTCGCTCTACTGCCGCAGGCTACCGTTGTGGTCAAGACCGCGGCGGTTTCCGACTACCGTGCGAAATCGGTCTCTCCTCAAAAGATAAAACGCAAAGGTCCGCTCACGCTCGAACTCGAACCCACCAGTGATATTCTCAGCGAAATCTCTCTGCGCAAGCAGTCGCAGATTGTGGTTGGATTCGCCGCCGAGACGGAGAACGTTCTTGAAAACGCCCGGCAGAAACTTGCAGCAAAGCGACTCGACGCCATCGTGGTCAATGATGTTTCCCGCGAGGGCGTCGGTTTTGACAGCGATCGCAACGAGGCGACCATCATTACTCACGATCAGGTCGTCGAGATTCCTGAAACCACGAAGTGGGAAGTGGCGCAGCGGGTGCTCGACCAGGTCGTTCGGATTCGCGACCGGCGGAAGGCCCCGGTGAAAGTGTAAGACGCGCATTTCTCTCCGCTCGCGTACAATTCCGTCAACATCTTTCAGGAGCGTGGGATGACCCAGAAGATTATCGAAGTGATTGGAACGTCGAAAGACAGCTTTGCCAAGGCGGCAGAGAAAGCGGTGGCCGAAGCTGCCAAGACCGTGCGTGGCATCAAGTGGGCGCATGTCGACTCGTTTGACATGCAATTGGATGGTGCGAAGGTAACGCAATATCGGGCGACCACGAAAATCTATTTTGACGTTGAGCACTAACCTTTCACCTGGCAGCTTGAAACCAATGGCCCGTCCACTCGATCCACAATTGCGCCGCGCTCTTGCCGAGCGCGTTCGCTACTGCCACGAGATGGGCATCTATGATTTTTACCGGCGCGAGTCGCGGGTTGCCGTACTAGCGGAAGTGGATACAGCTCCGGCCGCAGCTGCATCTTCGTATTTGTCTTCATCCTTATCTTTGCCCCAGTCAGAACAGCGAGAGGAAATGCCCGCAAGAAAATCAAGTGTCGTCCCGGCTATCACGGAAGCTAATATTCGCGACGTCGCGACGTCCAAGCCCGAGTATGGAGTTGCCGATCCTGCGGCGGCGCTCAAGTTGATTCGCGAAGACCTCGGCGACTGCACCCGCTGCAAGCTTTACAAAGGCCGGACCAAGATTGTGTTTGGAGTCGGAGATCCGCGAGCAGAGTTGATGTTCGTCGGCGAAGGTCCGGGAGCTGACGAAGATGCGCAGGGTGAACCCTTCGTGGGGCGCGCCGGCCAGTTGCTGAACAATATGATCAAGGCGATGGGTCTGCGGCGCGAGGATGTTTATATCGCGAACATTGTGAAGTGCCGCCCGCCCGGCAACCGCCAGCCGGAGCGCGATGAGTGCGAAATCTGCTCGCCGTTTCTTATGCGGCAGATCGCGACGGTCAAGCCCAAGGCGATGGTCGCGCTGGGTGCGACGGCGGCGAAAAATCTGTTAGCGATCAACGCTCCAATGTCGGAGCTGCGCGGCCGCTGGTATGACTTCAAGCCGGCTGGCAGCGATCCTTCATGGGCCGGTTCTCGCCTTGCCGTGACTTACCATCCAGCATTTCTTTTGCGCGATCCGCGGCAGAAGGGCGAGGCATGGAAAGATTTGCAGATGGTGATGAAGTATTTGGGCATCGTGCCGCCGCCTAAGGCTGCTCAGTAACAGACCGCATTCTCGCAACTCCGAGTAAACCGTTTACACTAATTCCTCCCGCATGCCCGAGTTCTGTGACGTTGCGCTACCCGTGCCGCTTGACATGGTGTTCACTTACCGTGTCTCCGCCAATGCTACTCCCGTGGTTGGCGGCCGGGTTCTCGTGCCGTTCCGGCAGCAGCGCATGACGGGCGTTGTGGTTGAATTGCACGATCGTAAGCCTTCGGTTGCAATCAAGCCAGTTCTCAGCGTACTCGACTCCGCGCCGGTTTTCGATGAGCAACTGCTGCGTCTGGGCCGCTGGATTTCCGATTACTATCTTGCCCCGCTCGGCGAAGTTTTTCGAACAATGCTGCCGCTCAGCGCGGAGTTCAAGCGCGGCGTCGTCTACCGTATTACTGCAGAAGGCCGGATGGCGTTGCATCTGGCGGGCGTGTCCGGATCTTCGGCGCGCTCACGCCGCACTCCGGATGAACAAGCGGTGGAGTTCCGGGTGCTGGATTACCTGGCCGCGCAGGAGTCTGCGTCCGGAGAAGCCGATCAAGTTCGAGAAGAGAGTCTGCGCTCTTCCACGCGCGTTTCAAAACTCATTTTGAGCGGGATGGTGCGAAAAAAGTGGCTGGTGCGGGAGGATGTTTCCGCGGTTCGCGACGCAACACGAACCGTCAAGATCGCGATGCTAAAATCCGCTGACGGCAAATTAAATGACAATCAACGGAAATTGATCGGGACGCTGGCCGCATCCGGCGGGCGAGTTCCCGTGGAGACGCTGCAAGCTCTCGAGGTTCCGCGAACGACTTTGAGCACTCTGGTCAGGCGCAATCTGATTGAAATTGTCGAAGAGCCCGCCGCGTTCGCTGTGTCTCGCGCTAAGCCGCGGACGTCGAGACCGGAATTCGACTTCAATCCGGCGCAGCACGCCGCTTTGAATCGAATGCGCGAAGCGGTGGAGGCGCGAAAGTTTTCCGGCATGCTTCTGCACGGAGTCACGGGTTCCGGCAAGACCGCTGTTTATCTCGCCGGCATGCGTGCGGTACTTGAGGCAGGGCGCTCCTCGGTTCTGTTGGTTCCGGAGATCGGCTTGACGCCCGCTGTCGCCGCGGACCTGCATCAGATTTTCGGGGACGAAGTCGCCATCCTGCACTCCGCGCTCTCTGACAAAGAGCGTGCGCAGCAGTGGCATCGCATCAAGGCGGGCGAAGCTCGCACGGTGGTGGGCACGCGCTCTGCCGTGTTTGCACCGGTTGCCGATCTTGCCCTCATCATCGTCGACGAAGAACATGATTCTTCCTACAAGCAGGAGGAGACACCGCGCTATCACGCTCGGGATGTTGCGGTGATGCGCGCCAAGATGGCGGATGCCGTCGTGGTCCTGGGTTCGGCAACGCCGTCGCTCGAATCGTATTTCAACGCGAAGAAAAATAAATACGCTCTGGTCGAGTTGCCCGACCGCGTGGAACAGCGGCCTCTTCCGGAGGTCGAGATCATCGATATGCGGCAGGAATTCCAGGAAACTGGCCATGAGCAGGTCATCTCACGCAAGCTGGCGGCGAAGATCAAAGAGCGCTTCGAGCGCAACGAGCAAGTGATGGTGCTGCTCAATCGCCGAGGATATTCGCCCGTAGTGCTGTGCCGTACCTGCGGCAAAACGCTGGAGTGCCAGAACTGCGCCATCGCAATGACGCATCACAAGCGCGAGCACAAAATGGTGTGCCACTACTGTGGTTACACGGCTCCGGTGCCGAAAGCTTGCGTGCATTGCGGGAGTGAGTATGTATATTTTCTCGGCACGGGCTCGGAGAAGCTGGAAGAACTTTTACATGGTATGTTTCCGCAGGCGCGCATTGCCCGCCTCGACCGCGACACGGTGCGCGGGCATGAGGATTTCGAGCGCACTCTCAATGCGCTCAGCGAGGGCGAACTCGATTTAGTTGTTGGCACACAGATGATCGCCAAGGGACATGACATTCATGGCGTCACGCTGGTGGGAGTGGTGGGCGCCGACAGCGCGCTGGGAATGCCCGACTTCCGCGCCGCCGAACGGACTTTTCAGTTGCTTACGCAGGTTGCAGGGCGCGCGGGCCGCGGCCAAACTCCGGGCAAGGTGATTCTGCAAACTTATTTTCAGGACCACTACGCGGTGCAGTATGCCGCGCACCACGACTTCGCCGGATTCTACTAAAAAGAATTACGCTTCCGCAGTTGGATGCACTATCCGCCTTACTCTGCGCTGGCCAACGTGGTGGTGCGCAGCGACAAGCTTGACGAAGCCTTGCAATGGTCGGGCACGCTGGGAAAATGGTTTGAGCAATCTCGCCATGAAGGTGTGCGCGTGCTGGGTCCGGCTGCCGCGCCAATTACGCGGCTGAAGCGGGATTACCGGTACCACTTTGTGCTGAAGTCGCCAAGCCGCGAGAAGCTGAACACTACTTTGCGGGCGATGCTAACTTACGCCGCTCAACAGAAAATTCCGCGCACGCAGGTGATTGTTGATATAGATGCGTTGTGGCTGATGTAGTAATTTGACTTTGTCGATGCCGGTAGTAATGTAGCTTCAGTACGGACATTCGGAAGCAGAGAGTGATCCATAACACAATGCGGAAGCTACTAGCCATATCCCTAAGGCGTCCCGGCAGATTGCTTGTAATCGAATTGTTAGTACTGATTGTTTTCATAGTGTCGGTGGTGGCGACTACCCCTTGTAGGCTGTCTCTAGCCTCGGTTAGTCAGGCAATCGAAATTACCCTGACGCTCATCCTGGCTATTGACTCCCCCACTAAAATGTTGGAGAATCGCTCGGCATTGGTGGTCTGCTTTGGGTGGTTGATTTGCCTCATTGGCTGGCTATTCCTTCCCCTTCTGGTTGGCGTATTATTG
>JBAUVJ010000223.1:0-7247 GCA_049583165.1 Candidatus Sulfotelmatobacter sp.
GCGCTGGGATTACTTCGGGCTCGTCTACGAACACCACGGAGCCCAAGCCAACTTCGTGCCCAGCGGCGCTCCCACCGGCAGTCCGCTGTATATTCTCCCCGGCGGAACGAATCCGGCCGATCTTTCCACCAGCTTCACCAATTTGCTCGCCGCGGATGGTATCGGACTCGCCATCACGAATAAATACGGCAAGGGATTGGGCACTTCACAGAAGGCGAACTTTGCTCCGCGCGTCGGCTTCGCCTACCAGGTCAGTCCCAAGTTTGTCGCTCGGGGCGGGTTTGGCATGTTCTACAACGGCTTTGAGAACCGCGGATACTCGCCAAATCTGGGAGAGAGCTATCCCTTCCAATACAACTTCAACTACACACCAGTGAATGACGGCCAGCCATTCGTCTTTACCGGCTGTCCCGGCGCGGCCGCAACCGGTGGCACGCCAACCTTTGAAACCGGCTTTTCCTGTACGCCTCTGACTCCGGACTTAGTCAACGCCAATGGTTTGGCACTGCGCGGCATACAGTTTAATTATCAAACTCCGTACACGATGAGCGGCAACTTCACTCTCCAGTACGCGCTAACTCCAACACTGACCGTGCAGGCCGGATACGTAACTTCCCTGGCGCGCCACTTGGAAGTCTTCCCGGGGTCGAACAATCCAACCGCGATCCTGCCGATTAACGAACAACTCACGAATACGCCTGGACTCAATGGTGCTCCCGGCACCGGCGCACTTTCGGCCGCGCAGGGTGGGCTTCCATTTCCAGATTTTGGCGGGAACAACAGCTACGCCGCCACCATCGGCAACAGCTTCTACCATGGACTTCAGACCAAGGCGGAGGAACGCTTTTCGAACGGTCTCAACTTCCTGGTCACCTATACCTACTCCAAGACTCGCACCGACGCTTTCGATCTGCTGAATAACGGAAGCAACGGGGATTACCGTACTCCGGATGTTCCCGGGCTGGGCATCCACAATGACTACGGCCTGGCTCCATTCGACATCCGCAACGTGTTTCACCTTAGCGGCGGGTATGAACTTCCTTTTGGCAAAGGAAAGCGCTACATGGCTGACAATGGTTATGCCAGCAAGGTGTTGGGAGGTTGGAGCGTCAATGCCAGCGCCGTGCTCCAGGGAGGCCAGCCGGTTACTCTCTTTTGTCCGACGAACACAATTTCGAATACCACTGGAACGAATGGTTATTGTTATGACCTACTTGTCCCTGGCCAGTCCCTGGATAGAAAATTGCACATCGATTCCAACGGGAAGCTAAGCTTCTATGGCAACCCGGCGGCATTCACTCAGCCTACGCCTTGTGCGGCGTTTCCCTGTCCTGTCTCCGCCTTAGGCGGTGCTCCGGACCAGCTCGCTGGACCGCCATTCAAGCGGCTGGACTTCTCGACCTTCAAGAACATGCAACTCACGGAGCGCTTCACGCTTCAGTTCCGTGCCGAGTTCTTTAACATTTTCAACCATCCAAACTTCAGCGCTCCAAATTTCGGCGGTAACGGCGTAGTCAGCGTATCCGGCTCAGGCAACTACACCAGCTCCACCTTTGGCGAGATTGGATCAACCCGCGATTCTCCCTACGATCCGCGGCAGATCCAATTCGCTCTGAAGTTGCTTTACTAAACCAAGAATAAGTTCGGGGGGAGGACGGGTTTCGAAACGTCCTCCCCCGAACTGTCTACGTGCCCTTGGTATAACATGCAAAGACGGTGAGCCTGAATTACTGGTCAATCTCTATCTTCATCTTCTTAGTTCTAGCCTCGATGGCATCCCCCGCCATCTGCCAAGATAGGGGCGAGAGCAAGAGTAAGAACGAAGACCTCGACCACGAATTCCAGTCGGCGGTCGCGGAATATAACGCCGGCAAGTTCGCGGAAGCTGCCACAAAGCTGGAGAACTTGGTGCGCGACGTACCGCAGAGCTTCGAAGTGCAGGAACTTCTGGGTCTCGTCTACTCCGCCCAATCGCAGGACGGCAAAGCCAGCGAGCACCTTGACCGAGCGGTTCGCCTCAAGCCCGAGTCGGCAGAGGCCAGAACCAACCTGGCCGCCAACCTGGTGCGGCTGGGAAAACTCGACCCCGCCCGGCAGCAATTCGAGAAGGCCGTTGAGCTGGAGCCGCAGAACTTCGATACTAACCACAACCTTGGCGAATTCTATGTTCGCGCTGGCCAGGTTCCCAAGTCTACGCAGTATCTCGAGCGCGCCCAGCGAATCGATCCCTCCTCTTACGACAACGGTTATGACCTGTCATTGGCTTACATCGTGAGCGGACGGCTGGCCGACGGACGGGAGACGATCCACGATCTCCTGAAGCAAAAAAATACCGCCGAACTGCATAATTTGCTCGGTGATCTGGAAGAAAAAGACGGTCAGTTTGTCGCCGCGGAAAATGAATTCGAAGCCGCAGCCCACGCGGAGCCGAGCGAGAGCAACTTGTTCGATTGGGGTAGTGAACTGCTTCTGCACCGCACCCTCAGCCCCGCAGTCGACGTCTTCCAGAAAGCCACCGAGCTATATCCCAAGTCGCCCCGGCTGATGATCGGCCTTGGGGTGGCCCTCTACGCGCGCGGCAACTATGATGATGCAGTCAACGCGCTGTTGAAAGGCGCGGACCTGAATCCAGCCGACGCGCGCTGCTACCTCTTTCTATCCAAGGCTTACGACAGTTCTCCAAGTCAGGCCGAAGAAGTGATCCGCCGCTTCCGCCGGTTCGCCGAGCTAGATCCTGGCAACGCGCACGCTCTTTATTATTATGCGATGAGTTTATGGAAGGGCAAGCGAGCCGAGGACCCAGACGTCGACTTCCATCAAATCGAATCGCTTTTGAAAAAGTCGATCGCCATCGATCCGGCCTTCGCCGAGGCTCACTTGCAAATGGGCAACCTGTACTCCGCTCAGAATAAGTACAAAGAAGCGATACCAGAGTATCTGCGCACCCATGAGTTAAACGCCGATCTCGCCGACGCTTATTATCGCCTCGGGCAAGCCTACGTGCGCACAGGCCAAAAAGATCTTGCGCAGCAGCAGTTTCAGGTTTATCAAGGTATTCGCCAGCGGCACTTGGCGGATCTCGACAAACAAAGGGCGGAGATTCAGCAATTCGTCTTGTCGGCGAAAGACAGCCCGTCTTCAAAGCAGTAGCAGCAAAAAGTTAAGAATCGCCTGAATCAAATGGAACGTATTTACAAATCTGCGACGGCGCATGAACTCACGCGGAAGCTCGCCTTAAGCCGCCGTGATTTTCTGCGCAATACCGCCGGCTTGGCGCTCGGTGGCGCGCTGCTCGGCTCCGGCACCCTCGCTCGCGCGGGCATCGCTTCTAAAAATCGAAAGGTGGTCGTCATCACCTTTGGCGGCGGAGCTCGCGACCAGGAAACCTTCGCGCCAGAGGGCCAGGGAAATATCCCGCACCTCCTCAACGAACTCATTCCGCAGTCGAGTTTCTTCACCCAAGTCGTCAATCGCGGCATCCTGGGTCACTATGTGGCCACTGCAAGCCTGGCCACCGGAGTGTATGAGACCATCAACAATTTTGCCTCGCTTCCACCCGAGCACCCAACCGTCTTCGAGTACTTCCGCAAAACTTGTAAGCGTCCGGCCTCGGATGCGTGGGTCGTGGCTCCCAGCAACGGTTTCAATCGCATCGGCGAAAGCAGCCACCGTTCCTATGGTTCCGGCCTGGGCGCGAGAGTGATTCTCCCCAAGCATCTGCTGACCGCCGCGCTCTCCAGCGGCCACAGCGATTACCAGCATTTACTGCGCGACAACTACGAAACCCCTTTTTACGTTCCGCAACTCGGAGGCGGTGAAGTTGAACTGGAGCAACTGGAAAGGATTTTGAATCTCTCGATCGACGACTTTAAGGAGCACGCGCGTACCCTGTCGAGCCCCGACGAGCTCTCTGTCTACGTTGTACGCCAATTAATACGCCAGCAAGCGCCCAGCCTTTTGTGGATCACGATGCACGATATCGACGTGGCCCACGCCGGCGCTTACTCGCTATACATTGACGGCATTCGCCGCACCGACCGTTTGTGCGCGGAAGTCTGGAAGATGATCCAAAGCGAGCCTGAGTACAAAGGCAAGACCACCTTGTTTATATTACCCGATTTCGGCCGCGACTCGGACGAAGACTCCGGGGGCAACGGCTTTCAGCATCATCGAACCGGAGATGCCCCTTCGCGCACCACCTGGATGATGGCTCTTGGCGCGGGAGTGCGCGAGAATGTGGTTTTCGATCGCGCGATGGAGTCGACAGACCTGGTTCCAACCATCGGCGCGATGCTAGATTTTTCGCCCTCTCTCGCGCAAGGCAGGCCGATTTCGGAGCTGGCTTGATCTCATGCTTCCACGCGATCTCAAACCGGAGAACTTTCACGGCTATCCTCCTGAAGCGAGGAAGCTGGTTACCAATTACCTCGCCGCATTGCAAACTCTCCCCCTCAGTTTTGTCCCAAATTTTCTACGGGAAGCCATCGACTACGATTTCAAATTTCCAGCGGAGCGCAAAGAGCTGGAAAAAGAATTGGCGAACCTCCAGTCTCTTTCTGTCGAGCAGCGGACAGAGTGGCTCGGTGGATTTTCTCAAATCACTCTTTCTCCGCAGCTGGAACAGATGGACTGGGTGAACTCGCCGGCTCAATTTGTCGAGCAACTCTCCACCCATCTGTGGGCGACTCACCAACTCGATGCCTTCCGCAAAACCGCAACCGATTATGCCGCACGCGTGCGAGCGGCGGCGCCGCCCGAACCGCCGCCCATCCCTCGACTCGGCATCGCCGTCATCGGTCAGGGAGTTTCCGACTACAACGAACCTCTGTTTCGGAAGCTGCGAGCGCACGGTGCTTATTTCCGCCACGTCCAGCCAGAAGGTGGGCTCAAATCGTTGCTCGATGCCGTCGCCGCTCGCGCCCAGGCGCATCCCATTCCCTATGGCCACTGGTATATCGATGGTGGAGAAGAAGTCGAACACTTCCCTGCTCTCACCTGCGTTTCCTACCACGCCCTCGACCCGGTACGCGCGGCTTTATTGCACAAGATGCATACCGAGATTGAAAAGCCAGGCATGGGACCGGAGGCGTTGAGAACGCTGCTCGCGCAAATGAATCCCTCCGAGCTTGGTCTCGGCCAAACCGGAGATCCGGTGCTTGATCGCTTCCAGGTAAAACTTTTGACCGAGGGATCAGGCACCCAGATTTTCAGCACGACATTCGCTCAATGGACAGCCCGCGAAGCCCTTCGCCGTGCGCAGCCCTGCACCCTGCTGGTCCGCTTCGCGCCCAGGCAACGGCAGAAACCCATGAATGAACTCCTGACGGAAAAGCAGGAGCAGACCGAACTCGATCCCCTCGGCTCCTTGCTCGACGCCGATATGGGTGCCTATTACCACTGGATCAACCAGCAACGGCTTCCCGGCGCCGATCAGTCCTCATTTGTGGTGTGGTTTGAGAATCACAGCGAAGCCGTAGCCATCGGCCCGTCGATGCCGCGAGGAACCGAATCGAACACGCCCACCGATCTCCGTGGATTGCTCTCCTTAATTACCTGACCAGACCACCCGCGTCGAACTTTCCGCCGCTAGGGCTGGATCCTCGCGGCCCATCCGCCTCCCGGCGCCAATTTCAACGTCAGCTTCGTGTTCTTGTCCACCTTGGTTTTTACCTGCTGGTAGTCGCTGCCGAGTCGGTCGGCATTAACGCCATCCTGGTAAGCATTCATGGAGTAGCTTCCGTCCGACAAAAAGGACAGATCGATTGCCAACTCTCGCGGCGTCCAGTTGGTCATTGCACCCACGTACCAGTCACGGCCGCTTCGCCGCGCCACCACTACGTACTCGGCGATTTTTCCGTCGAGCACTTTGGTTTCGTCCCACACCGAGGGCACCGGACCGAGAAACTCCATGGTCTGCGGCTCGCGCAAATAATTCGACGGGCTATCCGACAGCATCTGCAACGGGCTCTCGTAGACCACATACATGGCAAGCTGGTGGCAGCGCGTCCCCAGGCTCATAGGACGGCTAAAGATGGGCGCAAAGGCTGCCTTCTGCGCATTGATCATCGCCCCCGGAGTGAAGTCCATGGGCCCCAGGAACATCCGGGTGAAAGGCAGAGTGACATCGTGAAGCGGATCGGTCTCCCCACTCCACTTGTCCCACTCCAGTCCTCGAACTCCTTCCGTGCTGATCAGGTTCGGCCAGGTGCGGGTCATGACGGCCGTTTTTTGGCAGCCGTGAAAGTCGACTAGCATTTTTCGCTTGGCCGTCTCCATGCTCACCTTGTGGTAGTAGTTGATCAGCAACTGGTCGCTGCGCTGCATGAAGTCAACTTTGATTCCCTTGATCCCCCATTTCTGATATTGATCGAGAGCCGGAATCAGCTGATCGTCGAGCGTCTTCCACACCACCCAAAGAATCACTCCTACATTTTTCTGTTTTCCGTAGGCGACAAGCTCCTCCATATTTATGTCGGGAACCACGTCGAGAACGTTGCCCAGCTTGTACCAACCCTCGTCGAGGATGATGTAGGGAATGCCGTATTTCGAGGCGAAGTCGATGTAGTACTTATAGGTCTGCGTGTTGACGCCGGCCTTGAAGTCGACATCGTACACATTGTTAAAGTTCCACCAGTCCCACGCCACCTTGCCGGGCTTGATCCAGGAAGTATCCTGCACTTGCGATGGCTTCTCTAGCAGCCAAATCAACTGGTTGGTAAGCAGGTCTCCGTCTTTTTCGGCAATGCCAATCACGCGCCAGGGGAACGTCCGCGTGCCTCGCGTGACCGCGATGTAGTCGGCGCTCTCCACGACCTTGAAATCCCGGTCCCGTTCCAGTTTTTCTTTTAAGGGATAAGGTGGAAACGTAGCCGCCAGCGCGGCTCCGCTGGTGCCGCGCAGCCAGAGGCCGGGATAATCTTCCAGATCCGATTCAGCGATCGCAACTTTTGCTCCATCCCCTACGTCGACAACCGCCGGCAAAGTGGCGAGCGACCCCGCAGCAATCTGGCTCATGGTCTGCGGAAGATATTTTCTTTCGTTGTGGGAGAAAAAACTGTCCTCCGAGGGATAGAAAACCGTGTTATCTCCTGCGAAACGAAAGATCGCCTCTTCGCTGCAAACGTGCACCTGCGCCTGCGGCAACGAAGTTTCCAGCCGGTAGGCAGCCCCCTCGTTGTAAGCGCGAAACACCACTGTCAAACCGCCTTCCAACTCCAGGCGCAATTCGTTGTAATGCTCTCGAATCC
>JBAUVJ010000224.1:0-3280 GCA_049583165.1 Candidatus Sulfotelmatobacter sp.
AGTATAAAGCATCCGCCTCCCCGCCGCAGTATGACGAATCAAGCCCATCAAGTCCGGCAGCCAACCTTGCCAGAAAAAGCCGCCCCAGACAGCATAAAGAAAATATCGGCGCACCGAGGGCGGCGGAATCCGCCGTACGATGCGCCGATTGAACCCCCGAAAAAACCTCCCTTTAGGGCAGATAGTAGCGGAACGATGTGAACACCATTCCATCCAATCCCTCAGGCGTAACTCCAGGGTTCCCAGCTCCCGCAAAACCCACACCAGACCAGGTCTGGCGAGTCACGTAAGAGTACTGCGTACCGAACTGGAATCTTCCCTTGGGCCCTTGGTAAAAGCGATACCAGAACCCAGCCGTACCCTCGATAAGAGCTCGCGTCTGGCTCGAGCAGCTTCCGGGAGTGGTAGGAAAGAATCCGCTGCCCACAGTCGGGGCAGTTTCGGTATAGCAGCCCGTGTCGCTGAAGAACGGCGACCCATAGCCCACATACTTGCCCGAAATCGGATCGAAATCCGCCGCCCGGGCGGCATACTCGGCGCCGGCGTTCAAATAAACGTCCAGCTTTTTCCCATGATATTCGAGTGTGGTCAGCCCCTGGAGACTGCGCACTAAATCAAAGGTTCCGTTGGCATGGATCGAGCTGTCCGGCAGACCGCCCGTCCCGTACCGGCCAACTCCGCTGCCGCCAAAACCGTGCAGGCCGAAGTCAATGTGCTTGTTGGCGAAAGACCATCGCGCATTGGCGCCAACGCCGCCGCCGTTTTTCGAGGAATTGAAAGCTCCCAGGCCGTTGGGACCCGCTGTCGTGCTGCCGCCGCAAAGCGTGGTAGCGCTGGCCACTTCGCCGCACGGATAGATTCGATCCCGGAAACGATCATAGAGGCCGAACACTTCGTAGTGTCCAAAGCCCGGTTCAAACACAGCCTTGGCAATGATGTCCGGAGCCGGATTGAACGAATAGTTGGCCAGGTTGGCGGCAGTGCCGGAGGCGCTGGCGCTCGCGCCCGCGTTGTAAAGTCCGCCGCTCGTTCCTTGCGAACCGATCGTAAAATTGTCGCCGTTGTTGCTGCTTGTAATCGTGGCTTGCGAATTTTCCATCGAAACCGCGAACCACACTTTATCGCCAAAGCCCTTGGCCAGGCGCAGCCCATACTGCCGTGCCCAGCTGAAACCCACGGTATATTGTGGGTCGATGGTCATCGGCGTCGCCTCGGTTCGATTGTCCACGCCGTGCTTGGTCTCGGTTAACAGGCTCCACATCTGTCCGCCGGTAAACGACCAGCCGTTATCGAATGCAGCCTGACCATAAAACTGCCGCTGCCGCAAAGTATAACTATTGCTCTCGTTGTTGTTGGAGGTCACACCTGCCGAAAGGAAGTCAGCCTCCACATAGCCCGACAGCTTGACCATGCTCAACCGGCCCTCAACCAGCGTCGAAATCCTAGACTGCCGGCCCGATCCGAAGAACTCCGATAAATTGCTCGCCGCCGCCCCCGGCATGGTCAAACTGTTAAACGGCGTGTTGATGTCCGATCCCAGCGCTCTCGACCGCCTCACAAATTCAGCCGCCGCAAATCCGCCCGGCGTGATCGTGACACCCTTGTAGTGAATCGCGAGCGGGCTTTCCAAGCCCGCATTCACGGTCTTCTGCGTCTCTTGGAGCGTTACCGCCGTATTGTTGACGTTGGTTCGCAGGTCGCTCACGTCGCTCTTCAGGCTCATGAAGGCCTGCTCCTGCTGGCTGGCCGCAGCCTTCGCCGCATCAGCCTTGCTTGCGGCATCGCTGGCCGTAGCCTGCGCCTGCGATACTGCTTGATCCTTGCGGTGCAGTTCGTCCCGCAGCTCCTGGATCTGCTGTTGCTGCTGCGCCAGCGCGGCTTGCTGGGAGGCGACGGCGTCCTTCAACGCCTGCACGTCAGCAGCAGTTATAGTTCCTGGTTTAGTCTTCTTGGCTTTGGGTGGCGTACTGGTTTGGGCCGCTACCGTTGCGGCCAGCGACAAAATCACACACCACTTCCGTACAGAGTTCATCACACTCTCCTTAGTTTTTTTAACCGTGAATGAGAACTTGCCCGCTGAACTATCGAACCTGCTTGATCGCGTCTTTTTCCTTTTGCACCACGCTGTCAGGCAGTGGCGCATAGGAAAGAGAAGCCGTCATCTTTTGTCCATCACTGACCATCCAGTTCAGAAAATCCGCCAGGATTTTTCCCTTCGCGGCGTCCTTCGACTGCGCGGGAATCAACAGCCAGGTAAAACTCGAAATGGGATATGCGTCTTTTCCGGGCGCATTCGTAATCGAAACCCTGAAGTCCGCCGGCATTTTGCTCGCTGATGCAGCAGCCGCCGTCACCCCCTCCAGCGACGCTTTTTCGAACACTCCCGCGGCATTTCGCACGCTGCCAAACGGAATGTTGTTTTGCGCTGCATAAATCAA
Source organism: Candidatus Sulfotelmatobacter sp. (assembly GCA_049583165.1). Lineage (GTDB taxonomy): Bacteria > Acidobacteriota > Terriglobia > Terriglobales > Acidobacteriaceae > Sulfotelmatobacter. The sequence goes on from JBAUVJ010000224.1 coordinate 2,439, forward strand.
CTCCACGTATCCAATCGACCCCTGTAGCTGCCGGATCGAACCCGCCACTCCCTCGTTGCCTTTTCCGCCCAGCCCGATCGGCCACTTCACCGAAGTCCCGCTACCCACCTGGCTCTTCCAATCCCCGCTCACCTTCGACAAGTAGTCGGTCCAGATGAAAGTAGTTCCGCTGCCATCCGACCGGTGGACCACAATGATGTCCTTGTCGGGAAAACTGACCCCGGGATTGACGCTCGTGATCGCTTTGTCGTTCCACTTCGTAATCTTGCCCAGAAAAATTCCCGCCAGCGCGTCGGGCGTAAACTTCACTTCCCCGCTCACCCCCGGAATGTTGTAAGCCGGCACCACCGCGCCCAGCACGCTGGGAAGGTTCAGCACTTTCGTCTTGGCCTTGGCTTGCGCCTCGCTGAGTTGGCCATCGGTCATAGGCATGTCGCTGGCGCCAAAATCCACGGTGCCCTCGGTCACCTGCCGTATCCCGCCGCCGCTGCCGATCGATTGATAATTGATTTGCACCTCGGGATGAGCCTTGTGATATTCGCTGAACCACTTCGAATACATAGGATAGGGAAACGTCGCTCCCGCTCCATTCAGCGTGGTTTGCGCCACGAGCGGAACCGCCAGAACTGCACACACGAAAAGCAGCGCGAGTCTTCGCATCACTCTTAGAGTTCCTCCAAATAGATAGGCTTGTTTGTAACGGCACAATGTTAAAGGATGGTTACGAAGCAGTAAATTTCTGATGAATGGGTCGGGCGGGAAGAAGTTTTGACTGAACCTCGAAGGGAAGAATTTGACCGGTTAAAGAGGCTTCAGAGGGACTTCAGGATGAAAACTTAGGC
>JBAUVJ010000225.1:0-16507 GCA_049583165.1 Candidatus Sulfotelmatobacter sp.
CGCCAGAGCAGGTAATAGTTTAGAAAGGGCTGCGAAAGGCCCTAGTCGCGTCGTTTTCAGCGGCGCGATTTCTCCAAAATATTAAAGAATCCAAGTGCACCGGTGACCGAGAACTCCAGCGAAGCCAGTAAAGACAAGTCGCCCATCCACGTGCTGGCAGCCGATAGCACCCGGGTGAACGGACAGCTGTTGTCCAATGTACTGGCTCGGAATAAACGCTTTCGCGTGCTCGCGCCGCAACTTTCTTCGCACGCGATCCTGGCGGTTACAGCCAGCGAGAAGCCCGATGTGGTGCTGCTCAGCACGGTTCTCGAAAATGATCCCGCGCTGGGCTTCCAGGTCGCGCGCCAGTTGCGCGCCGAACATCCCGCGACCCGAATCGTCATGTTGTTGGACCATTCCGAGCGCGCCGCCGCAGTGGAAGCTTTTCGTTCCGGGGCCAGCGGAATTTTCTGCCGCAGTGAATCCCTGAAGTTGCTGCCCCGGTGCATTTCCTGTGTTCACGCCGGCCAGGTGTGGGCGAATAGCCACGAACTCAAATATCTGCTCGACGCCCTGTCGGAGCCTTTCCCGGCGCGGCGGGTCGCTAAAACGATTGATTGTTCGATTCTCTCCAGGCGCGAGCAGGACGTAGTAAGCGGAGTGGCGGATGGATTATCCAACCGGGAGATCGCGAATCGCCTCAAGCTGACTGAGCATACGGTAAAAAATTATCTCTTCCGTATTTTCGATAAGTTGGGAGTTTCAAGTCGCGTGGAGGTAGTGTTGTACGCCTTCGGTTTGGCGGGTGCCGTTCCGCAGGTGCCCGCGAAGAATCCTTCCAACGGACAGGCGCGCTCAACCAGGAATGGCAACAGAGCTCGCAAAAGTCCAAAATCCGCGTCACGCGAGGTAAGCCTCGGAGCATCGGGCTCACGGAGAATTCTGCCTCTGTAACTCCGACGCTCCAGAAGACAATATCCAGCGCACGTTATTGTACGATCAGCGTAACCGACGAGCCTTTCGGTTGGCTGAGGCTGGCCGGCGAGCCAACTACGTTGATTGTGTAGGTTCCCGGGAGTGTGCCGCCCTGCACACCGCCTCCGGGGTTGCCGTTGCCACTACCGCCATTGCTTCCACCGCCGCACGAGAGCAAACAAAATAAGAGGCAAAGCGCAAATGCGAACGACACTGCAGCGCCAAGGCGCCGCCCGCGTCCCACGCCCCAGGCCACAATGCCCGGCAGTATCAGCCAAACTGCATAGCGCCACGGGCTGCTTCTTACTCCGGGAGGCCGAAGCTGCCCGTTCGTGGTCTGCGTCGTCACGGTCATCACTACTGCAGCCGAGGTGGCGTTACTGAGCGGCCCCGTCGGGTTCGGCGAAAAACTGCATGAGCCGGCAAAGAGCGGCGTAACGGTGCAGCTTAAAGTGACTGGGTTGCTGTATCCCGCGCCGACCGGAAGAACGCTCAAGTTGTAGGTGGCCGATTGCCCCACGCTGACGGTTTGGCTGGTCGGCGAGAAATTGCCGACGGTGTAGTCCTGGGAAATCGTTAGCGGAATCGACAAGTCGTGGATGGGAGCCGCGGAAATGTCTTCAGAGGTTATATCGATGGCGTAGACGCCAGGCACTGCATTGGTGGGCACGTTGATGGTGGAGGTCACAGATACATTTGTGCCGGCGGTAACTGGCGTCGAGTTCGGCGTGACCGGGCATTGCCCGCCAAGCGAACCAGTCGTGCATGCGATGTTCACTGTTCCGTTGTAAAAGGCCGAGGGCGTGATCGTGAGAATAGCGATCCCTTGCGCGTTCGGCGGCAGTGTGATCGAGGCCGGACCAGAAACCTGATAATCGGCAACATTAAAAGGAACCACCACCGTATGAGTCCTGGTGGCCGACGTGCCGGTCACTGTAAATTGATCGGCGCCCGCGACCAGACCGATTGCGTTGACGACGACCCCAACGAAGATCGGGAACGAAGTCACCGGGCTCGGAGTCACGCTGCAACTCCCATTGGGGGTTGAAAGCGAACAGGTCAAGCTGACCGGGCTGTTGAAACCGTCCACCGATGTAACGTTGATCGAGCCGTTGATATCCGTGCTGCCCGCATTGACCGTCCGAAATGTTGCTGGACCGGTCAGCGCAAAGTCGGGGTTCAAAGCGACGGCCAATGTATATGACGCGTTCAACGGCGTAGGAGCTGGGCCAGTTGTGCCTTGCAGAGTGACGGTGTAGTTGCCAACGGCTGTCGCGGCAGGAACGGTCACGGTCGCCGTCATATTCACGGAGGCGGCGGAAGTCGGAAATACGGTTGCGCCGGGCGTGAACGCACAGGTCGCCTCCGCGATGGTGGGAACGATGCTGCAACTGAGGGTTACGCCTTGAGTGAACGATCCCTGCGCTGTCAACTGAAAACTTACTGGCGGAGAAGTTGTACCACGTGGCACGGTCACGGTGGTTGGCGCTGGCGTGCTTAGGCTGAGATTTACCACATTCAGAGTCAGCGCGGCGGTGTGGGTCGTGTTGTTCGAGTCGGTGCCGATGCCTTCTACGTCAAAATTGTAACTGGCGACGGTATTGCTGCTGGTGGTGACGGAGAACGTTGCGCTGGGGGGAGGCGGCGTCAGAACCGGGGGGTTCAAAACGCACGGACTCGAGGGCGGGGATGATCCTATGCACCTCAACTCAACTGGGTTGTTATATCCGTTTACCGGAGTGAATTTGCCATTGAAGACGGCCTGTTGTCCAGGGAAGATGGTCTGAGTCGGGTTGGAAACGGCGATGACGAAATCTGGCACGACGGGAAGGCTGAACTGCCAGATTCCGCGGCCGTAAGTGGATGCGCGCAAAAATTTCTGCCCCTCAGAGCTGAAAATCCCGAGATCAGTCACGGCTACGTCGGGCAGAAATCCCCTTGTCATAGGACCCGGATCCGGTCCCACCTCGCTCCATGCGCTAGCAAATGTCGAGCTCTGAAACACTCCGACGTCCGTGCCGACATAAATGATATGCGCAATGGGATCAACCACGACCGTATTTACTGGAGAGTCCTGAAGCTTGCTTGGAGTGCTTCCGCTAAAATCCGTCCAGTTTGCCCCGGCATTTGTCGTCTGCCACACGTGTCCCGGCCCGCCGGTGAAGCCCATCACCGTGACGTACGCCGTGTTGCCGGTTAAGTCGGACGCATCAATCGCTACGCTCGAAATTGGAAACTGATTGGGATTAATGCTGACGCCGCTCGGACCATTCAACGTCACATTCGCGAATGTGGAAGCGACGCCTGAAACCGCGGTGGCGTTGGTCGTGACCCAAACATTTCCGCCGATCGGAATAGACAGATTGTTAGGGCCGGGACCGTCGGTGGTGGCATAAATCACCTCCGAGCCGCCAGCGTTCGTCGGGCCGCCCGCGGCCAGGCCGCGAATTGTATTCACCTCCGTGCCCGCGCAGGTTCCGGTACCAAGCGTGTCGAAATTAAGGCTCAGCAAAGTGAAGGCTCCGCCCGATCGCGGTCCGCTCCATACCCGGCAGGTTCCCACCAGCATGGAACTTGTCGACTGCGGATCGAGAATGTAGGGAAAATAAAAAGGTCCATCGTCGCCGCCAACGTCGCTGCTGTCGACAACAATACTGAAAAGAGAATCGTTGCAGCTTGCCCCCGAGGAACATTGCTGGATGCCCAGCGTGCCGCCTCCCACATCCGGATTGGAATCGAACCATTCGCCGGTGTTGGGATCGATGGCGTTGTAACCCCCGTCACCGCTCAGGATATTTACCCAACTCGTGCTGGTCATTCCTGCCGCGGTTGCCGGAGAGCCGTTATCCTGTGTGCCTCCGAACATCAGGTTGGGATTGGTCGCGTCCTGCGAGAAGGCGACGAATTGAGTCATCGAGCCGAGGTTCTGATTCAGGTCATCGAATTGGTTTGTGCCCGAACACGATCCAGTCAAGAGCCCAGAGAATCCGTCCAGCGCGCGGTAAATGCCTCCGTCGTCGGCGAAATACATCAAGTCGCTGTCGGAGCTTGATCCAGCATTCAGAATGGAGAACGCCAGCGCGTGCTGGCCGGGATTGACGTGCGCCAGCGCGCCCAGCGGATCACATCCATAGGCGTGCGTTAGATTCATGAATGGCGGGTTGGAGCACGTTGGATTGCTGGAATTGATCGAGCATTTGTAGAGATTGATGGCACCCGCGTAGAGATCGGTAGGATTGCCGGCGCAAGTCGAGGCGCCATTGGGGCAGTTCGGAAGCGCGAGCAATTCCAAGTTGTAAGACCCCTGCTCCACGCCACAGCCATTGGAATCGCCGCAGCTGATGATGCCGCTATCGCCGATCTGCGTCCAGGAAGCCCCGCTATTGTCGCTCTGCCAAATGCCTTGATCCACGGGGTTGCCGTTCGAATCGAGGGAGACAAACCAGACGTACGTCTCGTTACGCTCCGGCACCACGGTGATTTCGCCGCGATAAATTGGGCAGGTAGTGACGTAGGCCTGAGGACAGGCTGTTGCACTCAACAAACCGGTAGCTCCCGGCTGATTCGCCAAAGCAGTCCATGTCACGCCGTCAGGCGAGGAATAAAAACCGTGGTAGCGCAACGCCGCAAAAAACAATCCCGCGGCAGCGTTGTAGACCACCGAAGTTGCCGCTGTCGCCTCGCTCGCTCCGCCGGCGAAAAGGGTGTCGTAAGTCCACGTCTGGCCACCGTCGATTGAAGTGTAGAGGCCGCTGTAGGTATCGCCCGTGATAGCCCCATCCACGACGCCTTCGGAACTTGCAGCCATGGCTGCGACTACCGTGTTCGTCTGTGCAGTGCTAAAAGCCATGCGGGTTGCGCCCAGGCCGCTGAATGAGAGTGCGCCGCCGTTTGCGGTGGAGAATAACGTCCACGTGTTGCCGCCGTCGGCCGAGCGCAGCATACCGAGGCCAAAATAAGAGTCCGCGGAATTGTCGGCCTCACCCGTGCCCACCAGAATCACGCTATTTGCGGTATTAGAATTTCCGGGCTGAATCGCGATCGCGCCAATGGAAAGCGTAGCCTGGTCGTCGGTGACCGCTGTCCAAGTAACATTGTTGGCCGTGTTCGCGGCTGCATTTGTCGATTTCCACACCCCACCTTGCGCTCCGCCAATATAGAGCGTGTTGCCGGTCGCGTCGGCCGGATCAATCGCAACCGCGGTAGCGCGGCCGGAAACTTGGTGATAATCCTGAAAGCCTGTGCCTGTGGCATCGGAGGCTAGCGGCACTGGACCTAACGGCGTCCATCCACCAGTAGTCAAGGCCGGAGACGTGCCGGGGTGCGCAAGAGCGGCACGGGCACGTCGTACTAATCGCGCCTGCATCTTGGACTGATAAGCTCGGTAGCGCAACTCGGCCGACGATTTCCCCGGAACCACCCGGCCGTGCAGGAACCACTCTGAACTTTGCACCTTATGATCGGCATCGGCATTTCGAATCGGTGTTTCCGGCGAGGTTTTCTTGGCTTCCTGCGCCGCAGCGATGGACAGCAAGAAGAACGGCACCAGCGCAAGCAGGGAAGCGCGAGCTGCACGGCAAAACCTGGGAAAGGTCATTTCGCTCGACAACGATGAGGCCAGTATCCGAGCGCCCGAAAGCACGGTCAACGCCAAACGCAAATAAAGTCGGGCTAAAACCATTCTGGGATGCTGTTTTGGGAATCCGAGAGTAGTGCCTGTACAATTTTCACAACCTTGTAGCGCTGAAAATTTCTTGAGGTGTTTGCCCGAGGTGATTCCATGTGGATGCGGCGTCTGAGATCGTTTAGCTCGGTGGTTCTGCTTGTGCTGGCGTGTGGACTTCTCTTTCCAGAGCTTCGGGCAGCAGATCGCGAGATCAGCGTGGCCGCTGCGGCAGACTTGAGCTCCGCTCTTCGGGATCTCGCCACGAACTACGAAAAGCGCACGGGTGTTGCTGTCAAACTTTCATTCGGAGCCTCCGGCGCGTTGACTCAGCAGATCCAGAATGGCGCGCCGTTCGACATTTTTTTCTCCGCCGATATGGACTACCCCCGCCAGTTGATCGCCGGCGGCCAGGCGGATGGCGTAACCTTGTATCGCTATGCCGTGGGACGCCTGGTGCTGTGGGTTCCCAAAGATTCGCCGCTCGACGTCGAACACAAAGGGATGGATGTTCTGCTGGATCCTTCCGTGAAAAAGATAGCGATCGCCAACCCGCAGCACGCGCCCTATGGCCGCGCCGCGGTAGCGGTGCTGAATCATTACAAACTCTACGAAAAAATCGGCGATCGCCTGGTGCTGGGAGAAAATATTTCGCAGGCCGCTCAGTTTGCCGAGTCCGGCAACGCGCAGGTGGGCTTCGTGGCCTTGGCTCATGCCATCGCGCCGTCAATGCAGGGCAAAGGAAAATACTGGATCGTTCCCGCCGAAGCCTATCCACCGCTGGATCAAGGCGTGGTCGTAATCTCGCGCTCGGCTCACAAGCGGGAAGCGGCGGCATTCCTAGAATATGTAAAATCCCCCGAAGCATCCTCCGTGCTGCAACGCTACGGTTTTACCCTGCCCGGAGCGCAGGGCATGGCCAAGTAAAGATGAAGAAATAAAAATGTCTATCGATTGGCAGGCGTTCGGCCTCACCATAGAACTGGCGTGCATCGTCTCGGCGGTGTTATTCGTCGTGGGCCTGCCGGTCGCCTATTGGATCGCCTTCTCGCGCTGGCGGTGGAAATTTCTGGTGGAAGCTCTGGTCGCCATGCCGATTGTACTGCCGCCGACGGTGCTGGGATTTTATCTGCTGGTCGCTCTCGGCTCTCGCAGTCCGCTGGGACGATGGTGGCAGTCGTTTACCGGACACACTCTGGCGTTTACCTTCACGGGTCTGGTGATTGGTTCCATACTCTATAGCTTGCCCTTTGCGGTGCAGCCCTTTGTGGCGGCTTTCTCCTTGGTCGATCGCAAATTGTTGGCGGCGTCGGCTACGCTCGGCGCTTCTCCCTTGCGCACTTTTTCCCGCATCGTAGTTCCGCTCTCGGCGCCCGGTTTGGTTACAGGCATTGCGTTGGCTTTTGCCCATACCATGGGCGAATTTGGCGTGGTGCTGATGATTGGCGGAAATATTCCCGGCGTGACGCGCACCGTCTCCATCAGCATTTACGACCAGGTCGAGGCTTCAAATTATGCCGCGGCCAACGGGATGGCCGTCCTACTGCTGGTCTTTTGCTTCGTCGTTCTTACCGCGGTATACGCGATGCATCGGATGACGCCGAAGCAGAAATCATGGCCTACAAGTCTGACCGAATAACTGACCATGCCCACACCTGCGGAAATACGATCCGTTCCAGGGTCCGCAAATTCGGCGCTGAGTGTGAGCATTCGCAAACGTTTTTCCTCCGCCGATCACGGATTCTCGCTCGATTTGGAGTTCGACGCCGCGCCCGGATTCACCATCTTGTTCGGCCCTTCAGGCGTGGGAAAAACCACGCTGCTCGATTGCGTGGCAGGGCTGGCCACGCCGGAGACGGGGAGAATTTCCATCGGCCAACGCGTCTTCTTCTTAGCAAGGCCGTTTAACGCAAAAAATCCTGACGCGAAAACGTCCGTCGCAAGCGCCCCGGTCAACGTTCCCGTCTCGAAACGAGGCATGGGATATGTTCTCCAGGATCTGGCGCTCTTTCCGCATCTGACGGTCGAGCAGAATGCCGAATATGGCCTGGGGCATCTGCCGCGCTTTGCCCGAAAACAGCGCGCCGCCGCGATGCTCGAGGAGTTCCGCATCGACCACTTGCGCCGGCAACTCGCAACCAAAATCTCAGGTGGAGAGCGCCAGCGCGTAGCCCTTGCCCGGGCCCTTGTGTGCGACCCGTGCGTACTTCTGCTCGACGAACCGCTCTCCGCCTTGGACGCCGCAACCAAGACGAAAATCATTGATGACCTCCGCCGCTGGAACGAGCTTCATCGCATTCCGATCCTGTATGTCACGCACAGCCGCGAGGAAGTCATGGCATTGGGCGAACGCGTGCTGGTAATGGATCAGGGCCGAATCATCGCGCAGGGTACGCCGCATGAAGTGTTGCGCGCGCCGCGTCAGGAGACCGTTGCCCAGTTGGCCGGTTTTGAAAATATCTTCGAGGCCACGGTGGAATCGGTGCACGAAGAGCGGGGAACCATGATATGCCGAGCGACGATGTGCCGAGTGGCGACATGCCGCTCCAGTTCGCCAGCTGAGAAGGGAAACAGCGTGCTTCTGGAAACGCCTCTGATTCGCACTGAACCGGACTCGCGGCTGCGGATAGGAATTCGTGCCGGCGACATTCTGCTCGCAATTTCAAAGCCCGAAGGTCTTAGCGCCCGAAACGTAATTGCTGGGCGGCTGCTCGCACTGGAGAGGCGCGACATGATCATTTCCGCCCGTGTTGATTGTGGCGTAGAGATGGAAGTCTACCTGACCCTCGCCGCGCGTGATGCCTTGCAACTCGAAGCTGGTCGCGAGGTTTGGTTGGTTATCAAAACCCACTCCTGCCACCTGATGCGAAGATAAAGTCCCGACTCGGGACTCAGAACTCACTTTGGCATTCTTAATTCCGCATCTTGTATTTCGCCTCGATCCATCTCGATCACGGCAATCCACTCTCCCTTGCGCCGCTCTGAAAAAACAATGTGACCGCCGAGAATCTGTGCCGCTGCCGCCGGCGGCAGGTCTCTGTGAAAGCCGAAAAAACGAGTCTTCCATTCGGTCCAAGTTCGCCAGCGATCCCAGCGCGCGGGGCCAGGTTCGTACTTCGTCGAGAAGACCAGAGCGACTTCAAAGCTCGGCCGGGAAGCATCCGAATGAAAATCAGCCGCGGAGAGCATTTCATCGAGTGAGAAATCTTCGATCCTTACCACGCGCATCGGCCGCGTCGTATAGCCGAGCCAGGGCCGGCTCAATTCATCCGATGCTGGCCAGGCGGTGAGTACGTGAGCCATAGGGTAGCGAGCTTCGAGAAAGCGCTCGGCATCTTCATGCAGCACGATGTAATCGCGGTAGGCGAAGTTATCCTCCGGCGAAAATCCATACGGAGGGTTCCAGAACCATGCTGCCACGAATGCCAGCACAACAAACGCAATGGCCGCGCGCCAGAAAGGCAACCTGCGCCAGAGTGTTGAGACTGAAAGAATAATGACCAGAGGAACCGCTGGAAGCATATAACGGGCCAGCACCGCGCCTCCGATTAATGCCATGGCCACCACGTAAGCGAAAATGACTACGTAGAAAACCATCTGCACCGGAAGGCCGATGCGGCGTCGGGCTTTATCTGTATCTATGTTCACACCCATGCCCGAATCGCGTTGCGGAGGAAAGAGCCAGATCGCCAGCAGCATCGCCAGGGTCAAAATCCAGAGATGGAGATAGCCGATGATCTGCCACACGCGCATGGCCAGCGCCAGCATGAAGCGAGTCGGACTCAGCGTCGCGGCGACGTTGTAGCGGAAGAATTCCGGGTTGCCGAAAACGTATCCCGTGCGCGTGTAGTGGTAGAGATACCAGAAAGCAAGCAGTAATGCCGGTACCGCCAGCGCTGCGATGCGCCGCGCAGCGCCGCTCTTCGACCGTGCATCAACTCGATCGTCATGCTTACCACCATCTTCATCGCCAGGCATCCACAATGTATGCAGCGATGTCTTTCGCGCGAGCACTCCAATCAACTCCCAGCACGCAAGCGCAATCGGCGCCAGAATCGCAGTCTCCTTCGCCAAAGCGGCAAGGGAGAACCATGCCGCTGTGCTTACCGTCTGCCCTTCCACGTAAGCCGAGAGACCCCAAAAAATAAATCCTGCCGCCGCCAAATCCACATGAGCCAGCGAACTTTGCGCGAAGAACACGGGATACACCGCCGTGCACAGCGTAGCCGCAATCGCAACCTGCGTGTTCGCCATTCGTTCAGTCAGGCGAAACACGCCCAGCAACGAAAATGCGGCGAGCACCAGCATTGCCGTCCGGGTCACCGGCGGTGCGTACCCCACAACTTTCCACCACAGCGCGACCCACGCCATCACCAGCGGCGGGTGCGCATTCGAAACCGTGGATTGCGGAATGAAACTTGCTCGCAGCAGGATGTCGCGCGCTGCGGGAATGTAATACCCAGCTTCATCCCAGAAGTAGGGCAGCCGGAGTAGAGGCAGATGCAACAAAAAAACAAAAACAAAAATGACGGCAAACACCAGGGCCGGGTAATTGCGGGACCACTGAGTTCGGCCCCTTTCGCCAGATCCGTAATCCGTCAGAATGACCCTCCTGGCGGGAAGCACGCGCTCGATATGGACGTTACTCTATCCGAAGCGCGAAAAAAGAGACAGCGTAACGTCACCGCAGTGCAAGTCGTAACGGGGAATGCGGATCCACCCCGAAGACCTCTAGTGTACTTGTCCCCCGGGATTCATTCTCGGATCCAGCTTGATCTCGCCGAACGCGGTCTCGTAGCCGGAGACATTCTGCTGGAGCAGTCCAAGCAGCGCCTTGGCTTGTTGCGGGCTCACGTAGATACCCTGAAAGTTGCGAATCTCCACCTGCGTTTCGCTCTGCTGCTGCACCGTGCCGAAAACAAGGAAGAAATCCCACACATTCACTCGCATCTGCACGCTATTGGCATAGGTTTCCCGGTACTCGGGGGCATTAGTCAGCTTGACGTTAGGTTGTGCCGGAACATTCATGAAAAGCAGTGTAAACGACTTTACGGGTTCAAGGGAAAGACGCAGAAAAACGAAGTTTACGTATCACCCGGTAGAATTTTCAGCAGCCTCTCTCACTGCGGTAGGCCTGACAAGATTTGTCAGTCCGCCTGCAAGTTTCTGGCAAACAGCCTGCCGCGAAAGGTCATGGACCTAAGCTACTTTGCTGAAACCAAAGGGCTTGTAGGATGTCATTACATGTGTCATCTGGTGTTCAAAGTGCGAGACTTGGTAAGGTTTGCAAATTGAATTTCGCGAGCGTTCTATGACCCATAAGCCCGAAGACGCGGCCATCGAAGAAGAGATCATTCTCCCCGAGAACCTTCTCCCTCTGAGCACTGTGTTGGGCGAGGGTGTGACGCCCCTGGACATCAGTATGGTCCTCGCCAAAGTGTTTCGCGTGCAGTATGCCGAGGTTGCTTTGCTGCGGCTGGAAGGCGGTCTGCTTAAGTTTGTGTTTCCGGAGCACCTATGCACCACCGGCGCGATTCCGATTTCCAGCAAAGCCATCGCCGCTCATACTGCTCTGAGCAAGAAGGCGGAAATTTTCAACAATTTTGCCCGCGTAAAACACGCCAGTATCTTCGAGACCATCAAGCCGGTCGGCTCTGAAGAAGATAGTGCAACTTCGCCCGAGCCCATTCAGAAGTTGATGTCAGTGCCAATACTCGATCAAAATTCCGCCGTGCTGGGCGTGCTTCAGATTTCGCGGAAAGGTTTGGATCCCCGCTTCACCCAGGATTTCAGCCGCGAGGATTTGCACGACCTGGAACTCGCCGCCGGAGTACTGGCCGCTTCACCCGTGATGCAGGCGAACTAGATTTACAAGCTAGTGCGGGTTGTCAACCTGTCTGCATCGTTTTTCCCGTCCCGTTCCGGAATGTGGGTGCCCCGTCCTTGCGCTCTTTGCAAGGGCGGGTGACGATGCTGCCTGTACCATGGGTTTTGTCATGCCCAGCGGACTGCACCGCGCCTACGGCGCTCATCATCTGCACTTTATCACCTGCTCGTGCTATCACCGCTTGCCTCTCTTAAATTGCGCGTGCAGCCGCGATCGCTTCCTCTCCATTCTCGAACAGACCCGCGAGCGCTATCGCTTCGTGGTCGTCGGCTATGTTGTCATGCCCGAACATATTCACCTTCTCCTAACCGAACCGGAAGTCGGCACACCTTCCACGGTGATGCAAGTGTTGAAGCAGCGCACCGCCCGTGCCTTGTTGCCCAAGCCCAAGCGCAGTCATCCCAGCCAACGCGATCCGTTCGGGGAAGAACCAGGGCGTAGACCGTTCTGGAAAGCACGCTTCTACGACTTTAACGTGTGGATGACGAAGAAGCGTGTGGAGAAGCTGAGGTACATGCATCGCAATCCCGTGAAGCGGGGACTGGTCGAGTCGCCCGAGCAGTGGCGCTGGAGCAGTTATCGGTTCTACCTGCTGGGTGAGCCCGGTCCAGTCCAGGTGAATACAGGCTGGACCGAGATTTCGTTTCGGGATCGTGTGGCATAGCTTGGCTCAGGCCTCGCCGCCACCCGCCGTTCTCATGATGTCTTGAACTCCTATTGTGATTAATGCCGCCGCCCACCCAACCAGGAAAAGCCCGCCAATTAGGGCATCAGCGACGACGCCGCTCCAGAAGAGATGATGTCTATTTACTTGGTCAAGAGCCACCAGCCGACGACCGTCCCACAAGGCGTAGACTGCAGCACCCACCCCGATCAGAATCATGACACTGGCTTTTAACCTCTCAATATACCGTCCTTAGAATCTCAGGCAGCTGGCCTTGCGCTTCCTCATCTCGACTTCGACGACGACCAAATACCAAAACGCCGCAGTACTCGTCAAAATGGCGAGATCCCAAACTGCCAATATCACTCCTGTAGGTGAACTCGCGTGTGAAGAGGGATAGGATGGAGCACTCATGGGGTAAGCAATCGGCAGCCACAAAACCACAAGAGGAAAATTCAGCTTAAGTACGAGGCGAAGCGAGGTAACAGTGTATGCGCGTCCTGAGTCCGGTCGCTCCGCGTAACGTTTACCCATAATTGGACCCGCAGCGAATGCAAGAATGAGCACTAGGACTTGGAGCGACGGAATGATAACCCTCAGCCTTGTAGACATTAAGGTCGTCTCCTAAGGACATGGCATTGGCGGGTGGCCCACCCTTCTATTTTTGGAACTAGCACGAACGAGGGTGCCCCATCCTTGCGTTCTTTGCAAGGGTGGGTACCCCGACGTATCCTGCCTAGGGTTCGAGACCGATTCATTGAGGTCCGATGATGTTCCTGCCCTTCGCACAGTACGCGAAGGACGGGGCACCCACTAAGTCGAGGAGTTAAAATCACTGGTGCGAAAGGGGGGACTCGAACCCCCACGGTTTTACCCGCCAGATCCTAAGTCTGGTGCGTCTGCCAATTCCGCCACTCTCGCACGATTTGATTATACAAAGCAGGTGGAAATTCTTCGAAGCGGTTTCGCCGTGGACGAATCTATGTTTCTTCGCGTCCACGAAAATGCTCGCGCATGCGACGAACTTGCGGTGCGCCGCGAGACGCAGTGCTCAAGCCACGAGAATACGCAGAAGCGTGACGAATGTACGGCTGCGGCTACTGAACCGCGTTCAGGCCCTGATAGATAAACATGCCCAGGAGGACCAGCAATAATAGGCCCGAGCCGGCACCGAAGACCCAGACCGGTTTGGTGAGCCGGTTCACCTTTACCAGCAATTCGGTTTGCTCTTGTTGCATGTGGGAGTTCGCATCGTCCAGATAGAGCTGCTCGTCCTCATGCATGGTGAGAGTGCTGCGGTAGATGAGGAGGATGATCAGTCCGATGGTGAAAAGGCCCCACACGCTCGCGAGCCCAAGAAGGAGAGGACTCCAAGTCCAGGTCATAATGCCACCTCGACAGACTACAGGCTTGTCCGGTATTCTCCCGAATTCCCGAATGCGGCGCCGCCAATGCCGCATTTGAAATTCCGCAGAGCCGTAACGGAAATTATTATAGCCCCCTTGGCAAGCTTCGCGGCGCTGGATGTGCAATTTGGCTCCTTGTCTGCTTTCGGAGGCAAGTTTGCCTCCGAGGAGCCCGGATGCATCCAAATCATACGTATAAGGCAAGTTCATGGCGGACGCGGTTTTATGTGCCTCGTCGCCTGCTTGCGCACTCTGTTATAATTTAAGAATTCCAGAGCCAAGGAGAGATAAATGGCTACGACCACCGTCCCAGAAGTTACAACCAACGTCCCCGAAGTAAAAAAGGCCGCCCCGGTTACGCTTACCGTCAGTGCGGTTGCCAAAGTCAAAGAGATTATGGGCCAGCAGAATCCCGTGCCCGCTGGTCTGCGCATTGGCGTGGTAGGTGGCGGCTGCTCCGGCTTCTCCTATTCCATGCAATTCGAAAATGCCGCCGGCATGATGGATAAGACCTTTGAAATGGAAGGCCTGAAGGTTTTCGTCGACGCCACCTCCGTGATGTATCTGAACGGTTGCCTGGTGGATTATGTCGAGACTTTGGAAGGCGCAGGATTCAAATTCGAGAATCCCAACGTCAAAAGCACCTGCGGCTGCGGATCGTCTTTCAGCGTGTAATTTGCGAAAAGTTGTTCGCCAAAATTCCGTAAGCGGACTAAGACGGCCCCATCTCACGATGAGGCCGTTTGTGTTTTCTGAGAAACCCGAGTCAAACTGGCTTTTACTGCTGCGATGTAGTCGATGGTGGTTGCGCTGGCGCAGGACCACCCATCGTATTGCTATTGCTATATCCTCCCGATTGCCCAAATGAACTGCCGTTGGAAGACCCAAACGAACTGCCATTGGATTGTCCGAAGGCACTGCCGTTGGTGCTGCCCGGTTGCCCATTCGTTTGCCCGTTCATCCCAGGCTGCATAGCCGCCCCGAGTTGCAGCTGCGGCTGGTACGGCGTCATCACGAGCCCGCCGCGATCCGTACTCGGATCGTAGATAAACATCCACTCGTTGTATTTGTGCTTGTGATTGTACTCGCGAATGGTGGAATCCTTGCTCACACTGGCCACACCGACAATCGGCCCGCCTCCGAACACCTGGCCGCCACTGCCCTGAGTACCACCACTCTGGCCGTTCGCACCGCTTTGCGGGGCATTGGGATCCTGCGGGTCCTGGGAAGTTGGCGTTCCACTTTGCGAGGAATCCGAACCTCCCGGCTGATTGCTTCCGGTGGTATTCGAAGTTCCCGAGTTGTTGGAGAATCCAGAGTTTGCCGAACCGCCGAACCCTCCTCCTGAGCTCCCGCCAAAACTTGAGTTCCCGCCGAAGCTCGAGTTACCACCAAAGCTCGAATTTCCTCCGAACGCAGAGGTCTGTGAAGAACCGCCAAACGCGGAACCATTTGACCCCTGGCTGGCGATGGACGCAACCGTAGCTGCCCCGGCAATCGGCCCGCTGCCAATGCTGCCAATGCCGCCGAGCGCTACGCCTGGGTCTCCGTAGTGAAGCAGCTTGAAGTCCCGGTTCTTATTGAGCGGATCCTTGTAATGCTTTCGCAGGTAGCGCAGGTTATTGGTGTTGTCGAGATCTTCCAGCCGCGTGGGATAGCGCCCAAATTTCCTGTAGTAGTTGCGGATGGCGCGGGAATATTGCACCCCGCGATGGATCATTTCCTGCTCGCGGTCCCGCCGGATCTCAAACGCGATGGTGGGAAGAATCGCAGTCGCGGCGATGGTCATGAGACTCACAACCAGAAGAAGCGTGAGCAACACATGCCCATCTTCCCGCCGCTGATGGGAGGAAAAGCGATCCGCGAATGAATGCAAAGTCATTAGAATTCCATACCTGAAAACTTAGGTAAATCCGCAGGGCACCAAATAGTTAGATGCCGGGAGGAGCCTCAAAAATTACCCAATTACAAATTACCTAATTACTAAATTGCATTACCCCTGCGTCAGCGGCAGGCTCTGGGGGGGGCCGCTGCCCACGACGTCCTGCACCTCTACGGAGCTTGGGGAGATTCGCACTACTTTGTAACGCCGGTCCACAATCTCTCCCTCCCCGGCAATAAAGACATCTTCGCCCTTGGAAAGAAAAACCTTCTTCGCTTCTCCCGGCTGGTTGGCAAAACCAAAAAACTTTAGCGGAATGGGCGGCGGCGCCATCACTGCTGGCGGCACATACGGCTTTGGCCCGGCGGGGCCGACCGTGCCAGGGGCGATCGGCTTGGGAATCACAACCTCCGCCTGCGATACAAAGATATTTCTTCCCGAGCCTTCGTATTTGATTTGTTCGATGGTGGCGAGTCGCTGCAATTGCAGCGTGGGATCGAGGTTCTGCGGCACAGGCGCTTTTTTATCTGAGGCAGATCCTGCCCCGTGATGACCGGGTGGTCGGGGACGAACGCTTTCAGGCTCGGCGATCGGTGCGCTGGAAGAAGAACTTGTCGTCTCCGTGGAGGCAATGGTGGAGGACGTCGGCAGGAACTCGTAGAGAAGGGTCAATAGCGCCACTCCTCCAATCACTGCCGCCAGGATCACGGTCTTTCGGTTATCCGTTCCCAGTTTCACTAAGTCCCCGCCTTCATGTAAGTTTCGACCTTCATTTGCAGTTTAATGGGTCCGTTTTGCTCCCCGGCCAGGGAAATATTGTCGATGATAAACATCATCTCGTCGCGTTCCAGGGCATTGATGAATTGGGCCAGGGAAACATAGCTGCCCGTAAGGTCGGCATCCATCTCCACAGGCTGTAACCGCCCGGCCTCCTCATCCTTCACCTTGTAACTGACACGCTCGATCGCCACTCCGTTGGTGACCGCCAGTTTGCCGAATTGGGTGAGGATCTGCGATTCCTGCCCGGGGAAGCGCTTTGCATAGAAGT
>JBAUVJ010000226.1:0-2035 GCA_049583165.1 Candidatus Sulfotelmatobacter sp.
GCGAATGGCAAGGCTTCCGGTGGTGATGGGGCAATCGCCATACCAAACTGGAGCGGCTGGGATTCGAGTTAGGAGCGGCGTGAAGGGAATGAGCGCAAGGGTTTGCATATAGGTGGAAAAGCGGGAAACGGCGGGGGAGTGGAATCGGATTGCGACGATTTGCACGCTGTGGATCGTGGGTGTATTGTTTTCGGCGCTGACGATACGACGATATGAAAGAAGTTTCTCTCTTCACGTCCCGGTTGATTGCCTTTGTAGTGTTGCTGGTTGCGGGCTTATGGGGGCAGACGAATTGCGACGAGGGCAATGGCGCAATGGATTCCGCTCCTCCGAACAATATGAGCGTGCAGGATGTGATCCAGAGGTTCGGAGCGGCTGAGTCGGCCGCCAAAGAAGCCCGTACGCACTACACCTACAAACAGGATGTGCTGATGCAGACCCTGGCGGGCAAGAACGTGAACGGCGAGTTCCGTGAAGTGACCACGGTTTCCTACGATGCGAAGGGAAGACGGCAAGAACTGGTTACCTTCGCGGCCCAGCCTTCTTTGCGGGGAATTCAACTGACCGAGGAAGACATGCAGGATATTCGAGAGTTCATGCCGCTGATGCTGACGACCGAGGATATCCCGCGATACAACCTGACTTATGATGGGCAGCAGCATGTGGACGATCTGGATACCTATGTATTTCACCTGACGCCGAAGAAGGACGACAAAGGGGCGCGATATTTTGAAGGACGGATCTGGGTGGAGGCTCGGGATTTTCAGATTGTGAAAGTCTGCGGCAAGAGTGGACCGGAGAGATTGCATGTGAAGAAACACGAGCATCAACAACTGGATCCGATGTTCGTGACCTATCGCCAGCAGGTAGACGAGCACTGGCTACCGGCCTACACGCGATCGGATGAAACTTTGCAGTTTCCTTCAAGGCCGGTACATGTTCGAGAGATCATCAAGTACACGGGTTACAAGCGCACTGAGGGGCGCTGATGACTGCGTGGTAGATCGATGCCATAGGCGCGGTCGCTGCCCTCCGCCACGGCTTGGCTCCGTGAATACCGAGAGTGTAAAGGGATTTTGCAATAGCTACCCGGACTAATGCGGGCGCAACAAATAAGCCCCACAGGCTGCCAACAATAATCCAAACAATGCGATCAACCAAAGGTGCCATCTCTGTGCCGGCTTGGTTCCCCATTTCGTAAATCTCTTCGATGCGGCGATGATAGCGGGTGTAATGGCAGCAATAAACGCACCGATGAAAACGATGTCAGACGCCATGGTCATACTCCGCATGATACCAACGACAAGTGCTGGAGATTCACAAAGTGGACAAAGCGTGCTGGACGATTTCCATAGTAACCATCGCAGTAGCGAATGGATCAATGAGTGTAATGGCGATGTTACAACAGTCAATCCGACCAAGGCTGGAAAGAGGCATCCAATTGGTCGTTCGACCAAGCAAGCCTATGAATTACGTCAAAATCATCCTGAGCGGACTGGCCGCGGTATTCCTCGCAGAGTCTGTGGGCGCTTGGTCGATGTTTAAGGGGATTAGTGAGCAGAAGGCAACGGGCTTGGGCGCGGTCGCGGGCGGACTCATGTGGAGTGTCTCTTCGCCTCTCTTCTGGACTCTCGCGCTGTTGTTCTTTGCACTGTTTTTTGCAGCCAGCCGAGTCGGAAATAAAATCCTGAGAGTGTGTTTATTCTGGATTCCAGCGGTGACGGTTTCTGTGCTAGTCGTGGCGATCGTGGCACTGTTCACATACCTGTCTATACATTTCAGAAATGGTTAGGCAGGCTGGTCTCCCGGTAATCGTGGAATTCCCCTGCGTCAGTTGACGCTAACAGGCGATTACACTCATAACTTCCACGGGATATGAGATTTTCTATTTCGAGACTCAAGCTGTCATATTTCCCGCGATTGAAGTAGCAAAAGTTCGGTCGGTTGCGAGATCTTCGAGAGCGCAACCGACCCTTTTGAAGATGGTGATTTCTTCGTTCGATCTTACAGAAAATAAAATCTCATGCAGTACCAG
>JBAUVJ010000227.1:0-2049 GCA_049583165.1 Candidatus Sulfotelmatobacter sp.
CGACTTGGCTCGTTCCACTGAAACCGGCTTATGCAGCGTGAAATGAGCTCCGATGTCGAATGCCGAACGCGGGCCGGTATCAGGATCCAGAATTGCCACAGCCACGGCGCGCTTGTTGCAGGCCGCCGAACGCGCTCCCCGAAGCACATCGGCCGCACCGGGCCCAGCGCAATCCACGATGATCGCTTCGAAGCGATCCCGGGTGAGAAGGCGCAGCGCTCCTTCCGAGGTGGCACAGTGCTCAACCCCAATGTCGAGATCGCCCAGCGTTCGGCGTAACACCCGCACGATTTTATCGTCCGAACACAGCAGCAACGACTTTAGATTCATGGGCCGCCCGTAAGTCCTTCCAACTCGGGGTATTGAAATCTTTGAGAAGTACCTTCAACTCTAAGCCCGCTCGCGGAGCGTGGGCAATAGCGCTCTCGTGCCGGTGGTTACTCCTGTAACCATCCCTCAGGATCTGGTTGAATTTCGACGAGACTTGCGCTCAGCAAAGTAAGCTCAATGCCGCCAATAACTTAGAATGGATTCATAAAGCGACGTGATGCAAGTTGCCGTTGACTTTCACTGGATTTTGCCATAGCATGTTCTGTCTCCGATTTAACTTTTGGACTACCTGGACTCTAGCCTTGTCTAGTTTTCCAAGGGTAGATTTTTGTTTCCGTGAATCCAAGGAGCACCCGGAGAATCATATAGTTAGATGGTTTTCTTAACACCATTTTCTTTTTACTGAATTGATAGTATTTGGAGTCGACCCCGATTCGTAGGAAAGGTACCTGTTCATGGCGAAGCGACGCGGAAATCCCAACTGGGGCAAGCCGGAGCCGATCGGCCCCGTAGTCCCTACCATTACGGAGTTCGAACAAGTGGTGCGCGAATACAAGCTCACCCCCGACCAGTATTTGCGCTCCACCCGGCTGCGGGAGTGGGCGCGTCGCAACAAGAACTCAAAGTATATCCCGGAGCCGCTGCTCGAAGCCTGGGGCTTTGAGATCGAATCCACTCTGTAGTTGAGAGTCGAAGCGCTGTAATTGAAAGAAAGTTAGAAAGAATTTCTTCCAGGGTCGCTGACGGCGGCCCTTTCCTTTTTGCGTGCTCAACTGGCTACAAATCCCGCTTCCAGAGCTCTTCGCCGTTCTCGCGGCAGTAGCATTTGCCGCTGGACTGAACGTTTATGCCACCGTCGCTGCTTTGGGCCTGCTCGCTCGATTCGGTCACCTGCCGCTCCCTCCTGCGCTACAACTGCTGGAAAGCTGGCCGGTGATCGCCGCCAGCGCCCTTCTATTCGTGATCGAGTTTTTTGCCGATAAAATCCCGGCCTTCGATCTGCTATGGAGCGCCCTTCATACCTTTGTTCGCGTGCCCGTCGCTGCACTGCTTGCCTACGGCGCCACGCGGCAACTCAGCCCAGGCCAGCAACTTCTTGCCGCGCTTCTGGGCGCTGCCATCGCCCTCGCGGCCCACGGAGGTAAGACCGCACTGCGCGCCGCCGTAACACCTTCTCCAGAGCCTTTCTCAAATATCACGCTGAGTCTGGGAGAAGATGTTCTTGCCGTCAGCCTTACCTGGCTGGCCACGAGGCATCCCTATGCCGCAGCCGCGATCGTTCTGGCCCTGGTCCTTGTCGTTATTCTTTTGGGTAGTGTTGTCCTCAAAGCTATGCGAGCTCTGTTCCGTGGTGCGGAGGATGAATTGACCGGTGGTTCCGCGTAACCAAATCCGGCCGTGCGAAATTTTTATTCTTTATCCTTTATAGGCACCGCACGAATCTGTTTCCCTCTTTGGCACGTTCTATTTACAAAATGTTCAAATCGCGTGACTGTCATTTCGCATCCAATGTATAACCACAGACAGAAGAGCTGGCAGATTTATGTCAATTTTTGACGAGAAATACCGTGTCCTTGGCGTTGAGGACGATCGCCTCCGGGTGCAGGGAGTTCATAGTGGCGACGTGCTCACCATTATGAATCCTCAGCCTGAGGTTCCCATTTCTTCCAAAGACTATCCCATCGGCAAATTGATTGCCCTCTCCGATCCCTCGAAAGC
>JBAUVJ010000228.1:0-2776 GCA_049583165.1 Candidatus Sulfotelmatobacter sp.
AAATTGGGGCGCTCGCCGCTTTACTGGTCGTTCGATGCCTCAGCGGCTGGCCTATCACGCAGCGAGCCGCAGCAATGCACCACCGTCGATTCCGTTCAGTCCTGCACGCCAGCCTTCCGTACGGCAAACTTGCTCGGCCGATTCGACTTGAGCCCCGAGATATCCCTGCCACTTTTGTTTCACGGATGGTCGCTGCGTCCAGACCTGACGCTGCATGAAACTTATTACACGCAAAGGCTGGTTGGAGCGAGCGGGGAAAATCCTGGCCAGGCAACCGACGATCCCATTGACCGCCACGCTCTGGAAACCTCCGTGGAATTGCGCCCGCCTCCGCTCGAACGCGTGTTCGATAAGAAATTCCTGGGCAGAAAGTGGAAGCACGTCATCGAGCCTCGTGCAGCATACCGTTTTGTGACCGGGGTAAACAACTTCAACAATGTTCTTAAGTTCGACGAGCGCGATATTCTCACCGACACCCACGAAGTCGAGTACGGATTCGTGACCCGCCTCTACGCCAAGCGAACATCGGATCAGCCGGAAGATTGCAGCAATATTATGTCCGCCCTCACGGTCGGAACAGCGGCGCCGGAATCGACCGTCCCCTGGGTGCACGTCAACCCGCTGGCAGGTCCTGGATGTCAACCAGGCCCTCCGGTTCGCGAGATCGTCACCTGGGAGCTGGCGCAGAAATACTTCCTCGATCCCACATTCGGCGGCGCACTAATTGCCGGCCAGCGCAATGTCTTCACCACCACCGCCGATCTCACGGGAATCGCGTTCCTTACTGAGCCGCGCCACCTCTCGCCCCTGGTTTCGCGATTGCGCGTAGAGACCAGCGCTCGAACTGACGCCGAGTGGGACCTCGATTACGACTTCCAAAACAGTCGCGTCAACGCCAGCTCCGTGCTGCTCAACTATCACATCGGCCAGATGACCCTCGGCGGCGGCGATGCGATTTTGGAGATACCCGGACAAACCGCAACATCGTCTTCCGGCTCCGCCGAGCCCGCTCGCTTCAATCAATTTCGCGCCGCCCTCGGATACGGAGGCCTCACCAAGCGCGGCTTCAGCGCCGCCGGAAGTTTTGGTTTTGACGCCGACGTCAACCAACTGCAATTCGTCAGCGCCCAGTCCACCTACAATTGGAACTGCTGCGGCATAACCTTGGAGTACCGCACTTACACCGTGGCCAACGTGCGAAACGAAAATCTTTTCCTGGTCAATTTCAGCCTGGGAAATATTGGCAGCTTCGGCAGTCTCCGGCAACTGGGACGCCTGTATTGATGATTTTCGTGGCTTCCCGGCAGGTCGCGAAACCATCCACCCTGCTAACATGATGCCTATGTTCGCCGTAACCAGTGAGCTCGAGTCCAAAGGAACGCAACTGCGAGCGAGCCTGAGTACCCTTGGACGACTTCTGGTCGCATATTCAGGTGGCGTCGATTCGGCTTACCTGGCCTGGGCCGCCCACCAGGCTCTTGGGGATAAAATGCTGGCGATCATCGCCGACTCGCCCAGCCTTGCCCGCACTCAACTCTCCGACGCGATCGCCTTCGCCCGAGAGCAAAATATTCCGCTGGAAGTAGTAGCAACTTCTGAACTTGACCGCCCGGAGTACATCCGAAACGACTCACAGCGCTGCTTCTTCTGCAAAGATGAACTCTTCACGCTCATGGAAGAACTACGCCAAACTCGCGGCTTCGACGCCATCGCCTACGGCGTTAACTTGAACGACCAGGGCGACTTCCGGCCCGGCCAGAAGGCCGCGGCCAATCACCATGTCGTGGCGCCGCTGCTCGATGCTGGACTAACCAAAGATGACATCCGCGCCCTGGCCCGCCAAGCCGGGCTGCGCATCTGGGATAAGCCCGCTTCCGCTTGTCTCTCGTCTCGCATCGAATATGGCCGCCCGGTCACGCGCGAGGCACTCGCCGTCATGGAAAAAGGGGAAGACGCTATTCGCACCCTCGGCTTCCGGCAATTCCGCGTGCGCCATCACGGCGACATCGTCCGCATTGAAATCGCCCGCGAGGAATTACCCCACGCACTCGATCCCACCATGGCCGCGAAATTCACCTCCATCTTCAAAGCTCTGGGTTTCAAGTTTGTCACCCTCGATCTCGAGGGCTTCCGTTCCGGCTCCATGAATACTCTTCTGGCGGCCGAGGATTTACTCCCGCGAACCGGTTGAAAATAATCTCCGATTTCCCGATGAATATTGGCCTTCCGCTCGATATTCAGCGCTCCCGCCCGTGCCCGTGTTCCCTGAGGCTGTGAGATAATCGATTCTTAACTCGTAATGTTCAGGCGGTTTTTAGTGATCCTATTCCGACGCTCCTTTCTTCTCCTGCTGGTTATTTGTCTCGGGTGTGCCGCGCAATCTGTTTCTCCGGATTTAGCCCAGAAAATCGAGCGCCAGGTGCGCTCGTACTACAAAGTTCCAGCCGAAATGAAAGTGTTGATCGGGCCCACATCACCGAGCACCGATTTTCCTAATTACGACTCCGTGGTGGTGACCGTCGACAGCGGCGAAAAGAAACAGGATCTCAAGTTCCTGATTTCCAAAGACCATTCTTCGATGATGCGCATGGTCAAGTTTGACCTGAACAAAGATCCCTACGCCGACACCATGAGTAAGATCGATGTCGCCGGGCGCCCCACTCGGGGAGCGAAAGCATCCAAAGTAGTGGTGGTCAACTTCGACGACTTCGAGTGCCCGTTCTGCTCTCGTATGCATCAGGAATTATTTCCGGAGATTCTCAAGGAGTATGGCGAC
>JBAUVJ010000229.1:0-17229 GCA_049583165.1 Candidatus Sulfotelmatobacter sp.
GCACCATACAGTCTTGCGCGACGCAGAAGAGGACGCGGGCGATCCGACCGTGAGGCAAGCTGCTTCGCACTTCCCATATATCGCGACCCAGGGAGCGAACCAGGGGCATGCCAATCGGCCACGAGAATTCAACATCTTTGATATCCTCCCCGACAATTCTGCGATCTTCCGCGTCCAGGCTCTTCAGCCACTCGCGCACAGGCTCGCGTCCAGTGTTCGAGCGGTAGAACCGTGCCGGCAGGCGTTTGAAGTCCGCGCTCATTTTCGAATGTACCAATATTGATACATATTGTCAATAACTTGCTTTGGCCGTCAATAAGAAACCCTCCCGATGGGAAGCGGGAGGGCTGCGAATCCGATGATCGCGTTAGGCGCGGACGACGTTGCCTGCCTGAAAGCCCTTGGGACCCTTCAGCAGGTCGAACTCGACGGTCTCACCCTCGTTGAGCGAGCGGTAACCGTTTTCTTGAATTGCGGAGAAATGCACGAAAACATCTTCTCCCGTGGAGCGCTGGATGAATCCATATCCCTTCGCCCCGTTGAACCACTTCACTGTTCCCTTCTCTCTCACAGAAAAACTCCTTTCGCCATCGCGAAGAATTAGTTCCCCGGATCTCTAGTATTGTTGTCCCGGCGGACCGGGACGCCCCCTCAAGAAAAGCGGTGGAACTCGGTTGCGCCACTTAGTGCCGAAGAAATCGCGCCCAAGCAAAAGACTCCTCGGTTCAACGCCATACAAAGTACGGCGAGAACTTTCGGAGCCCTGGACCACCGACGCTAATTTCTACGACCCTACTCAAGACGTCAACCTGCCTTACAAGCTCATCGCGTGGTATGGCCAGCGGCGAGCACACGCGATAATAAGCAGTATTAAATCGTTTGACAAGCAGAATTAGAGGCTGGCAGTCAAAAAATAAAGTAGGGCGTGGTTGATTCCTTTAACAGGGTGCAAGAAAAGGCTTACTCGACCCACAAACTTTGGTTTCTCGTGAGATGCCGGCATAGGGCCAAACCCTTGGTAGGATTAGGTTATCCGCCCATGTTCGACCAGACCACAGTCACGATTCCTCCCCCGGAGGAAAATCCCTCAAGCCGGGGACAACGACCACGCCGCGGGCGCCCCGGCGTAATGCTCTCGACTGCGAAATATCTGCTGCGAACCGATGTGCACACTTTTGCGTTCTCCGTCGCGGCCAATTCAATCCTCTCGTTTTTCCCGTTTGTAGTTTTGCTCATGACGCTCATCCGTCGCGTCTTCCATTCGCGCGTGATGTATGACGTGGTAGTGGAGCTTCTGCGCGACTACTTGCCTGCGGGACAGGAGTTCGTTATCCGTAACTTGAACGCCATGGTCAATAGCCGCCAACGCGTGCAGGTGGTCTCACTGATTATCCTGTTAGTAACTTCTTCCGGTGTATTTATGCCGCTGGAAGTAGCGCTCAACCGGATATGGCGCTTTCCCAACAACCGTTCATATTTTGGGAATCAATTAATCTCGCTCGGACTGGCCTTCGGCTGTGGAGTGCTATCACTGCTTTCCATCGCCATGACCGCGGGCAATGTGGCCCTACTGGAATTTCTCCTGCGGGGTCACGGTTCCGGATTTGTTCGCCTGGTCGGATTTGTGGTGATGAAGTTATTCGCCATCGCGGCTAGCATCGCCATCTTCTTCCTGATTTACTGGGTGTTGCCCAACGGTAAAGTCCCAGCCAGTGCGGTGTTGCCCTCGGCAGTGATTATGGGGCTGCTGTCTGAGGCTTTGAAGTACGGCTACATTCTGGCGCTGCCCTGGCTCAATTTTGCAGAAGTTTATGGGCCATTCGCACTTTCGGTGAGCATGATGTTCTGGGCATTTCTCTCAGGATTGCTCCTGCTGGCCGGGGCCCATCTTAGCGCTGAGGAGCACGGGCGCCGCAGGATTTAGGCAAACGCGTCTGTCATCAACCCGGGGATAGGCACAGCCGCCCAGCGGTGGGAAGCTTCCTCCGCACTACCATTTCCACAGGTCCAAGGTGACATCCGTCACTGCGCAGTTTCTCGGCGCCGACTAGGATGGCCTCGGTTTCCCAAAACCCTCTGAGCAGACATTTGTCCCCAGGTGGTAACTATGACCGGGAGTTGGTGGCGTCTGCTCGCCGCTGTCTTGCTGATTCTTGTAGCAACTGTAATTTCGCGCGGGCAGGATGCTGCTGCCGAACGGGCTGCTGTCGGCATTCCGGCGTTAGCGACTACACCCCAAGCTCGGCTCCTCGATAACTTTCGATTTCCCGAGCGTATCGGAATCCCCAAGCGTCCCGTCGCGCCCGTTACTATCGGCCTGCCCCAAATCGTCCACGCTTCCGGAATCATTTTTTCAGGTCGTGTCATGTCGGTGGGGAGAAGCGCAGGAGCCGCTGCTACTCCCATAGCACAAGGCGCGGCCTTCACCACCATTACGTTTCAAGTAGAAGATGCGGTTCGCGGCGTGTTCGCGGGCCAAACTCTTACCATTCACGAATGGGCCGGCCTGTGGGCGCGCGGCGAGCGCTACCACGTCGGGGAACGAGTGGTGCTGTTCCTTTACTCACCGAGCAAAATAGGTCTTACCAGTCCAGTGGCTGGGCCCGGCGGCAAGTTTGCCATCGATCCGGCGGGAACGATCGTGATGAGCGCACACAATGTCGCGACTTTGGCATCCGACTCAGTCGTCGGCGGAAGAGCCAGAATTCCCTATGGTGATTTCGCCGAAGCGGTGCGGCGCGCTGGCATAGAGACGAACATAAAGATAGAGAAATGACAGACGTGATCGTAAGAAAACACGCGTCGCCTACCGGGAGCGCATTGCTCCAGATCGCTACGGCTCTGGCCTTAGTCTTGTGTTTTACCTGGGCTGCCGATGCAGGTGGACCCGAGTACGTGGCAGGTTCCAGCTTTTTTAACGCTTCAACCATGGGACAACCCCTCACCTGGTCGCTGGGACAAGTCAACTATTACACCGACCAAGGAGACCTCAGCCCCATCTTGCCGAATTCGGCCGCCAATGCCTTCGTCGCGAATGCGTTCCTGCAATGGACTTCAGTTTCTATCGCATCGGTCACGGCAAACGCCGCCGGTCAGCTCGCCGAGGACGTGAATGGAAGTAACATCGCCGTAAACGAGAGCGGAGTCGTCACCGCACCCGCCGACATCACCCCGTCCGCCACGCAAACTCCAGTTGGAATTGTCTATGATGACGATGGCTCGGTCACTGATGCCTTGCTGGGTGCTGGCGCGGGCGATCCGTCACAGTGCTTTTGGAATGCAGTCTACGGAGGCGTAGACAACTATGATGCCGATGCGAATTTCCTCCACGCATTGGTGGTAATCAACGGCCAGTGCGCTTTGCAGTCTTCGCAACTCACCGACGTAGAATACCGCTTAGTGCGCGTGCTGGGAAGTGTATTCGGTTTGGGTTGGTCGCAGTTGAACGTGAATGTAGTCACCGGCGATCCTCACGCTACACCGGATGACCTCGCCGGCTTCCCGGTGATGCATTACATGGATTCGGTGAATTGCGTTCCCGTCACCATTTGCTACCCAAACCCCTACCAGCTCGCGCCCGATGATGCGGCCTCGCTATCGCGTTTATATCCTGCCGTCACCTCTTCTACGCTGGCCACCACTGCGCGAATTCACGGCTCGGTATATTTTGCAAATCACTTCGGCAGCCCGGGCCAGCCCATGCAGGGGGTAAACGTGTTCGCGCGTTGGATCGATCCATCGACCAATCTGCCATCGCATCAATACGCCGCTTCGTCTGTCTCCGGGTTTCTCTTTACCGGCAACGCCGGCAATCCCATCACCGGCTTGACCGATCCCCTGGGAAACGCTTACAGCCAGTTCGGATCGAACGATCAAAGCCTGGAAGGATTCTTCGATCTCGGTGGATTGCCGATTCCGAGTGGCGCGAGTACAGCGCAATATCAGCTCTCCGTCGAAGCATTGGACCCGACGTGGTCGGCCGGCGTTTGCCCGTACGATTTTTCCCAAGTGGCGCCCTCGGGAGCGTTTGCGCCGATTATCGTAACTGTGAATGCGGGTGGCGATTTTGATCAGGACATTCTCATGTCCGGCAGCGCGCAGGCCTTCCCACCCTGGGCTGCCGCTGAAACCTGGAGCGCGCCGGCTCAGGTTCCCTCCGCTGGCGACTGGGTCGGCTCGCTGAGCGGATATGGCGATATCGGCTACTTCCTGCTCACCGCGCAGGCCAACCGTACCTTGTCAGTAGAAGTTACTGCGCTGGATGAAGCGAGTCTGCCAAGCGAATCGAAAGCCGCGCCCGTGGTGGGCATGTGGGCTCTGGGCGACCCGCAGGGCACCGTTCCTCCCGTCTTTACTGCTGCGCCGTTCAATTCCGAGACTTTCGGCATGAGTCTGCTTAACGCGCAGGTCCTGAGTCCGAGCAGTTTTATCATTGGGATCGCCGATTTGCGTGGCGATGGCCGTCCCGATTACGCTTATCACGCTCACGTCCTCTATGGAGACTCGGTGGTCCCGCCTCGCGTCCCAGTAAGCGGCGGTGCTATCACTTTGCAAGGTACCGGTTTCACGCCCGGACTGGCGGTAACTGTAGGCAGCGCCAATGTCCCTCTGCTGGCCACAAACGCCAGCCAGATTCTAGTAGCCGCTCCGGCGCAGAGTGACGGGCCGCAGACCATCACTATCACCGATCCCGTAAGCGGCGCGGCATCGGCCATGACGGGTGCTCTCACCTTCGGAGCAGCTTCCACGGACAAGATTCTGCTGTTGCAGGGAGCGAATACGCTGACACCGGTAGGAATCCAAGCCACAAATCCTGTGATGGTCCGGGTGGTTGCGTCTGATGGCATAACTCCCGTCAGCGGAGCAACCGTTGGATGGACCACAACGAATGGAGCCACGCTGGCAGCCTGTGGAGGTGCGACCAGTTGCTCGGCCATCACAGATGAAAGTGGCATGGCTTCAACCGGAGTTACGCCCGCGGCTGCTGGAGGTGCGACCATCACCGCAACGCTGGCGCCCGGTGTCTACAATCCTGCGCAATCGGTCGTGGGCGATGTGGTGGCCACATCTTCGTCACTCGCGATCGGTGTGAGCACCCCCTATCTTTGGGTCGCGCAGGGTGCCAGCCTCAGTGTGTCCATCACCGCCCGCGTACTAAGCTCTGGTGCGCCGCAAAGCGGCGCCACGGTGAAGTTTACGGTCGCGCAGGGATCGGGTTCGCTCAGTGCCAGCACCGCGCTGACCAATAGCAGCGGATACGCTTCGGTCACTCTTACGCTCACTAACTTCACCGCCAACGTACAACTCAGCATTTGCGTCCCGGCTGGAAATCCCACCGCTTGCCAGACCGTTTATGGGAGTGCGGTTTCACCATCTCTTTGGAACCTGCAAGCCGTTTCTGGAGCTAATCAAGTTGTCAGCGGACAAGGATTTCAGCCGCTGACAGTCCGCGTGACAGACTCCTCCACGCCGCCGAATTCTGTGCTGGGAGCGAGTGTATTGTTTCAATCGATGATGATGCGCCCTGCGGCGGACGATCTGGCGCTTACAGGGGGCGATCCCACTGCCCCGGCGACGGGAAGCCTAATCATCTTGGGAGCGAGCCAGGGCAGCGTGCAGAGCGACGCCAATGGTCTGGCGAGTTACACCCCGTCGATGGGATCGTTGACCGCTCCACTCGCGGTTGAGACGCAGGTCTCGGCAGGAGCGTCCGCTGCGATGATGGCGATGATGGAAAGCTTCCCGCCAATCAGCGGCGGGGATACATCCGTGACTACGAGTTCCGAGGGAAGTGGAAGCGTCACGGCCACTCCGGTCGCGCCATGGCACATGCCTATCGCATTGCCCGTGCACCTGATGGAGTACTAACGCCCACGACCATCTCAACCGAAGCCTCACGCCTCAAACCGGAGTTGCACTTATTTCTTCGTCCCCTGGTCTTTCGTCCCTGGGGTTCCTATCCAACGATCTACCCAGTCATTCACAGTCTTGTACCAGAGCTGAGAATTCTGCGGCTTCAACACCCAATGGCCTTCGTCAGGGAAGTACAGCATTTTTGAGGGCACGCCTTCCATCTGCAATGTGGTGAAAAGCTGCAACCCCTCGCTCACATCGAGGCGATAATCGTGCTGGCCGTGAATGACCAGGGTCGGCGTCTTGAAATTTTTCGCGTACTGGTGCGGCGACCACTTTTCATACGTGGCGCGATTGTCATAGGGAGTGCCTTTGAACTCCCAGTCGTTGAACCAGAGTTCTTCGGTCGTCCCCCACGCGGATTCGGCGTTGAACATGCCGTCATGCGAGACCAGGCACTTGAAGCGGTCGGAGTGGCCGAGGATCCAATTAATCATGTATCCGCCGTAGCTGGCGCCTAGCGCGCACTCCCGGTCTTTATCAATAAAACCGTAATGCTCCTCTGCGTAGTCGAGGCTCTTCATCAGGTCTTCAAACGGCGCGCCGCCCCAGTCGCCGTTGATGGCGTCGATAAACTTCTGCCCGTAACCGGTCGAGCCGTGGAAGTTGATCATGATGACTACGTAGCCGCTGCTCGTGGAAGACGTTGGTGCGGCGAACAGTTCCGGATTCCAGCGATAGCTCCAGTCGTCTCCCCAGGCCCCCTGCGGCCCGCCGTGAATGAGGAACTTCACGGGGTATTTTTTCGCAGCATCGAAGTTCGGCGGCTTGACTAGGAAGCCTTCGACTTTGTCGTCGTGCGCGCCGGTGAACCAGAAGGATTCAAGTGGCGACCTGGCGACTTGGGAGAGGGTAACGTCGTTGATGTGAGTTACAACGAGGCGGGATGCGGGAGTCAGCGGAAAATGGGGAAAGTCGGCGCCATCACAGATTGCGGGGGCATAAGCGCATGAATCGATGGGCAGCTTATAGATCTCGGTCGGCTCCTGGATAGACATGCCGGTAAAAAACAGGGTTTGGCTCGCGGCGGATACTGCCAGGTCGTCGTTAAAACCTTGCGCCAGTTCAAGAATGTCGCTGTCGGCATGGTAGCCGGGAGTTTTCTTCCAACTTGAGCCATCCAGCATTTTTTGATAGATCCAAGATTCGCCCGCATTCTCGGCGACAAAGTAGATGGATGACGACCGAACACTCCAGGCGAAAGATCCTACCCAGCGGTCAAAATTCTCCGTCAGATTCTTCTTCTCCCCCGTTTTGCGGTCGTAGAGCATCAGCCGGAAGCGGTCGCTCTCGTATCCCGGGCGCTGCTGGGCGCGGTAGGCGATGTAGCGGCCATCGGGCGAGTAGAGTGGCGACGAGTCGCTGGCGGGATTGTCGGCGGTGATGTTCTTCGTCGGCCCTCCGCCGACCGGAACGATCCACAGATCGTTGTTGGTGGAAGCGGCCGGATTCTTGTCATGATTCGAGGTGTAGCAAATCTCCTGCCCGTCAGGAGAGAAGGCATAGTCATCCTGCCCGCCGAGCGAGAAGACGGGCGCATCGTAGTCACCGGGAGTGAGGTCGCGAGGAAAAAAAATCCGGCGGGGGGTGTTATTGCTGATCTGTCGCTCGTTTATCCCAACCACGAAAATATGCGTGCGCTTGCCTTCTTTATAGGCGTTCCAATGACGATAGAGGAGTTGTGTGAAGATCTGGGCCTTAACCTTGGAGTCTTCCGCATCTTTCAGCGTCCTTGCGTTGCAGAGGCTCACATCGGTGAGCTCAACGCCGCACTCGGGATAAACATCCGAAGTGAACAAAATATTCTTGCCGTCCGGAGACCAAAGTTCCCCGCCAGCCTCGGTCGCGATTGACGTGAGCCTATATTTACCCTTCACGGTTCCCGACAAACCGTCAAGATCTGCGATCCATACCTGAGATCCGCCTTCCTTCATCGAAAGAAACGCGAAGCGCTTCCCATCCGGCGCCCAGCGCGGCCGATCTGCATCCTGGTCGGCAATAATCTCGCGCTCCTGACCTCCGACCGTAGGCACGATCCAGAGATGCGGCGTCTTGGTATTGGCCGCGAGATCAACGTCGACCACGCTGAAGATCACCCACTTGCCGTCGGGCGAGACTTGCGGCTCGCCGACGCGCTTGAGCTTCATCATGTCTTCGAAAGTGAAGGGATGCTTGGCCTGCGCAAACGCCGACATTGCGAACGCGACGAAGAAGAAAAAAACGAGGAAGAAGCGGCGCATCTGGGAACTCTCCGGCAAACGGATGAGTGTAGCAGGCTGGGCCGGCAGCTTCTAGCCGAACGCAGGAATTGTTCGCGAGGAGAGCAGGTTCCTCCACTTCGCTCGCTTCGCTCCGGTCGGAATGACAAAGTCATTATCGCTTTCGCTACCCTGGTCGGAATGACAAGGTTCGTTGTGGACGCAACCTAGTCCGCGGGTTGCCAGGGATTTTCTAGGCGCAGGCCACAGCCTTCGAAGTCGCCAGTGTTGCGTGTGGCTAGCGTGGCACGATGGGAGCGGGCAATGGAGGCGATCTGGGCGTCGAACTCGGCTATTGGATGGCCCTGTGCGCGGCGTGTCGCGGCTATTTCCGGGAACGCGCGGGCGGCTTGTTCATCAAAGGGAAGGATGCGCCCCGAAAACACCCTGCCAAACATTTTGTCGGCACCCGCAAGCAGTGTCGTGCGGCGTTTGCCTTGGGGCAGCAGTTCGATTCCGTAGAGGATCTCCGCCACACTTACAGCGGTCGTAAAAAGTTCGGCACTCAACTGCTGCGACCACCATTCCAAAACGCGGGGAGAAGGCGTTGGCTGCATGGTCTCCGAGATGACGTTCGTATCCAGGATGAGCATTCTTGGCTGCTCAACGGATTCCGGGGTCGCGGAGAGGGCCGCGGGGAGGAATCTTCAGATCGACTCCACCCAAAGGAGCGAAGATCCGGCGGATGGCTTCTCCCATATTTTTCGGTTCCGAATCTGCCCGAGCCAAACCTGCTTCCAGGAGCTCCCGTGCTTCCTGCTCCATGGAGTGGCCGTTGCGGGCGGCGCGGATGCGGAGCCTCCGCTTGGTGTTTTCGGGAAGCTTGCGGATGGTTATGCTGGCCATGATATCAATGATAGCATTGATTGCATTGACTGCAAAATAATGTCCTGGCTTCGCTCTCAGAGTTCGACTTGTGGCTATTCTTCCTGGTCCTGGGAAGTAAGGGCCGAATCCTTTCGAAATCCAGCGAGGATTTTTCATAGAAGACAAAATGCCGGCGGGACGCCGGCGCTACTTTTTACGACGGCAACCTCTTGATTGATATGGCATCCAACTTTGCGGCAGAACTGCAGCGCCCTACCCCCGGCCTCACTGAGCGGAGAGGGGTCGGGGGAGGGTCGCCGCGGTAGGCCCTAGATTGAGGCTCGCAGGAGCGGGCGCAGTTCTGCATCTCGCCATCGGCGATTATTCGATAAAATAGGTTTATGAACCGGGCGCATCGTATTTTTCTGTTTTCTGTTTTTCTGTTTCTTGCCATTTGCATTTCGCTCACCTCACTCGCAGACGCGCAGGAAGGCCCTCTCGACAGCGCGGCGCCAAAGGGTGTGACGCCCGAGGAAATCATCACGCGTTTTGCGGCCAAGGAAAAATTGTTTAAAGACGCGCGCGACCGTTACACCTACCGGCAAGACATTAAGGTTCAGACTCGAGACGGCGACACGGTCACTGGGGAATATCACGAAGTTTTCGACGTGCTTTACGACGATAAGGGTCATCGCATTGAAAACGTTGTGTTTGCGCCGCAGTCGTCGCTGGAGCAGGGCGGGCTATCGCTGGACGAGGGCGACGTTCAGGATTTCCGCAATCGCCTGCCCTTCGTGCTCACCAGCGAAGAGGTTCCGGAATACAACATTCTCTATGTGGGCCAGCAGCAGGAAGATCAGCTGCATTGCTATGTCTTCGACATCGCACCGAAAGAGATCGTTGGGAAGAAACGCTATTTCCAGGGCCGCATCTGGGTAGACGATCATGATTTCCAGATCGTGAAGACCTACGGGCAGGCCGTGCCAGAGATTAAGGATTCGAAAAAGAAGGGCAAGACAGAACACCTTTATCCCAAGTTCACTACGTGGCGACAGCAGATCGATAATCAGTACTGGTTCCCCACCTACACTCGCGCCGACGATACGCTACATTTCAATACGGGCGACATTCACATCCGCGAAATTGTGAAGTACGAAGACTACAAGCGGTTTGGATCGAACGTAAGAATCCTGTATCAGGGGCAGGAGATTCCGAAGGCGGATCAGAAAGATCAAAAATCGCCGCCCGATCCGAATCAGAGTCCAGATCAGAAGAAGCCGGACGCAACGCCGCCACAGTAACGTTTCGAAGTTTCAGGGTTCCAATCACAGGTGTGGCAGCAAAGAGGATCTTGAAACTCTGAAACCTGCCTAATAAAACAGATACTTTCTCCACTTATCGTCAGAGCGTCCCATGAGGCGCATGATGTGGCGGCTGGTGTGGAGATTAAAAGCACGAGGTTCGCGCATCAGTTTCATTCCGGCTTCGGTTGGAAATTGGTTGCCCTTGCGGCGGTTGCAATGATGGCAGCAGGCCACAAGATTCTCCCAGGTGGACGAACCTCCGCGGGAGCGGGGGATCACGTGATCGAGCGTCAATTCCCCGGAGGGCAACACGATGGCACAATACTGGCAGGTGTTGCGGTCGCGTAGAAGGATATTCTTCCGCGACAGGGCGCGGCTTTGATGCGGAATGCGGCGATACTCGAGTAGTCGAATTACCGAGGGCACGCGCATGGCGATTCGCGCCGCATGCAGGAAGTGTCCGTTTTCCTCCTCCGTCATGGCCACGCCCTTGAGCACCAGGACTAGCGCACGGCGGGCAGCGCACACATTGATGGGCTCATACGAGGCGTTCAAAACGAGTACAGGCGCGTGCAGGGCATGGCCGTTGCCATCTCGCTGTAGGGACTGCCCCGCATACAGACTGGCGGCGTACCTCCCTGCGAGTCCCGCATCGATCTCGATCCTGGCTGACATGATGCTTTGTTTCGTCTCCCCAACCGCACTTACACTTAATTTTATTCTTCTATGTACGACCTCTCACTTAGATGCCGACCGCGCGAGCCATGCGAATATTCTGTGCCTCAAGAAGGGCGTCATCAGACTCATCTTCCGGCAGTTGAATCTCCACCCGCTGCTCGGACGCCTTCAGCGTACGGGCGACGGTTGCAACCCATACTTTGGTTGCTCCGGCGCGTCGCAGAACGCGCGCGCACTCTGACACCGTGGCTCCGGTGGTGTAAACGTCATCCACCAGCAACACCGTGCGCCCCTTCACGGCTTCGGGCGGGCTCACGCCGAATGCCCCGCGTACATTTTCGCGGCGCTGATGGCGGGTGAGGCCGGTCTGGGACTGCGTCTCGCGCTTTCTTTCAAGCACTGACGGGCACAACTGTAGATGGGCAGATTCCCGGCTGAGTTTGATCGCGATTCGAGCGATCAACTCCGCGTGGTTGAACTCGCGTTCGCGAAGCCTGGTGCGGTATAGCGGCACGGGAACTACCAGACTTACGTCAGCCTGCGATTCCAGTGCAAGCTCCGCGATTGCATCAGCCAGCATACGTCCGAGAACGTTCGCTGCCGGACGCACTCCAGAATACTTCAGCAGATGAATCAGCTCGCGGAGTCCGCCTTCGTAGCTGCCGTACGCCACTGCGCGCACGAATACAGGCTCAATACGCCGGCACAGTCCGCATCTCGGGCCACTATGATCTTCGCCCAGATCATCTTTGCCCAGCTCATCACTGTTCAGGTCATCTGACCTCAAAGTCGCCGACAAGGCATGGGGAGAAAACAGGCGCTCACCGCAGACCGAACAGACTCCGTCCCCAATTGGCCGCATTGCATCGAGACAATCCTGACAAACCGGGAGGCGGGATATCTGCACGAGAGGCAACCCGCAAATACGGCAATCGGAAGGGAATAGTACAGCAAACAAACTCGCGGCAGCCTGAACAGAAACCCGGCGAGCCCAGGATTCAACTGCAACTGAAGCAATGGAATGCCCTGCCTCTGCGGCTTTGGCCTGGATAGCCCGAATTGAGTCTTCACTACTGCTGAAGACGGCCTCCGTGATGCCCACAAAAGTGGGACGCTTCCGCGCTGCCTGCTTCTCCGCTAGTATAACGGCGTTTGCGCCTGCTAGGCAACGTTGCGTGTATCGGGCGCTGGAACGGCTGCCGCTGGCCGCTTTCCCATCACTTCCGAAAGCCGTTCCCGCACAGGCATGAAGATCAAACGGTAGTCTCTGCGAAAACATTCCGAGCAGCGCACCGGCTGCAAGAGAAAAATTGGAAGAAGATAGCGTTCGGAAAAAGTGCGGCGTCGCGAACGGAAGCCTGTGTCACCGCCACAATCGTCGCAGTGAAATTTAAGATACCGCTGCATCGGCAGCGGATCGGGGAAGTTCTTTGTCACAGTGCACCTCGGGCTGACGAAACTGCAAAGAGGCTCCGACGAATTAACACCATTTTACCTCAAGGCGATGAACAAGCAAGTAGTAACGTTTGAACGCTTTCCTTGAGTGGAGGCAGTTTGCACCGGGATTTTTTGGACCGGGCATTCCATTCGGCCACTCCTTCAAGTTCGATCGCTAACCATGAGGGGAGCTTCGGTAGTGTCATTATTCGGCTAAGACACGACCCGCGTTCCCGATTGATTGACAATTGACTTCGACCGCCCTACCTTTTCGTGGAGCATCGGAGAAGAGGCGGAACTAAAACGCCGCCATTTGTTAGGCAATCTTGTGCTGTGGTTTGATCTTCAAGAATGGAAACAGGAGATAGAAATCTTTATGCGCGTTGGAGTTTTTACGCCTTTGCTGTCGCAGCTTTCATTATCGGCCGTTCTCGAGAAACTCAAGGCACTCCGGATTGATACCGTCGAACTTGGCACGGGAAACTATCCGGGCGATGCGCACTGCAAACTCTCGATGCTTGAAGACTCTTCCGCGCTCGCCCAGTTTCAGAAGGTTTTGAAAGATCACGGCGCAAGCATAAGCGCGTTGAGTTCCCATGGCAACGGCCTGCATCCTGACAAGGCGCGCGCGCAACGCGACCGCGAGGTGAGCCGCAAAACGATTTTGCTGGCGGAAAAGCTCGGCATCCCGGTCGTGATCGACTTCTCGGGATGCCCCGGCGACTCGCCTCAGGCGACGGCACCCAACTGGGTAACGTGTCCCTGGCCTCCGGAATATTCGAAGGTTCTCGAATGGCAGTGGGACGAGGTGGTGGCGCCATATTGGATCGAGCACGCGAACTTTGCCGCCGAGCATGGGGTGAAGGTCGCCATCGAAATGCATCCCGGGTTTGTAGTTTATAGTCCAGAGACGATGCTCAAGCTGCGATCGATCGCTGGGCCCGGTGTGGGGTGCAATTTCGATCCGAGTCATCTTTTCTGGCAGAGTATCGATCCTATCGCCGCCGTCCGCATATTGAAGGATGCGATCTTTCACGTCCACGCCAAAGACACGCAGATTTATGTCAGCAATCTGCCTCTGACCGGTGTGCTGGATACCAAGTCGTATACCGAGGAGAGAAAACGTAGCTGGATCTTCCGCACCTGCGGTTACGGTCATGGCAGCGAGTGGTGGAGCGAATTCATTTCCACTCTGCGAATGTTTGGTTACGATAATGTGCTCTCGATCGAGCATGAGGACAGTTTGCTCTCGCCGGAGGAAGGTTTGACCAAGGCAGCCAATTTTCTCAACAGCATTGTAATCCGCGAACAGCCGACTGCGGCCTGGTGGGTCTGAAGCAATGAAACCGATTAAAACAGCCATCATCGGCACAGGCTTTATGGGCCGCGTGCACCTGGAAGCAGTGCGACGGTTAGGGTTCGTTGAGGTGGTCGCCATTGCGGGTAGAAACGCGGACGCGGCACGGCGACTGGGGGCCAGCTTTTCCATTTCCAAAATCGCGACCGACTATTGTGAGTTATTGCGCGATCCGGCGATCGATGCCGTCCACATTTGCACGCCGAACGCCCAACATTTTCCAATGGCCAAAGAAGCGCTACTGGCAGGGAAGCATGTGCTCTGTGAAAAGCCACTGGCCACGAGCGTTGCGGAAGGGGAAGAGTTGGTTGCTATCGCCAAGCGGCAGGGAGTGCGCAACTGCGTCTGCCACAATTTGCGCTATTACCCCATGGTGCAGCAGATACGAAGCATGCGCGAGGCTGGAGACCTGGGCGAAATTCTGGCGCTGCAAGGCACGTACTTCCAGGATTGGCTGCTGTATGACACGGACTGGAACTGGCGTTTGGAAGCCGAATCCGGCGGCCCTTCTCGCTGCATGGCAGATATCGGCTCGCATTGGTTCGACATGGCCGAGCACCTTACCGGCTTGCGCGTGACTTCTCTGTGTGCCGATCTTCAAACTTTTCATGGCAAGCGAAAGAAGCCGAAACATTCGGTCGAAACTTTTTCGAATAAACTGCTGGGCGCGGAAGACTATGTAGAGACCGCGGTGGATACGGAAGATTTTGGCGCCGTAATTTTCCACATGGGCGAACGTACTCGAGGCAGCGCCAGCGCCAGCCAGGTCTCCGCCGGATGCAAGAACCGGCTCGGCATTGAGATCTGCGGCAGTCGATCATCCGTTGCATGGAGTCAGGAGCGTCCCGACGAGCTCTGGGTCGGCCATCGCGACACTGGCAATCAAATCTTCGTGAAGGATCCGTCGTTGCTCAAGGCACAAGCGCGCAGCTACGCCGATCTTCCTGGTGGACACAGCGAAGGCTACGACGACACCTTCAAGCAGGTCTTCCGGCGTTTTTACGCTTCAGTCGGCGCGCCCGGCGAAGCGCCCGAATATCCGCAGTTCATCGATGGGCTGCGGCAATTGAACATCCTCAACGCTGTGCTTGAGAGCAGCCGGAAGCGAGGCTGGGTCGATGTGCGCAGCCCAGCATGACGTCTGAAACCTGCCATTGAAAGGAATGCGTGTTAATTCTTGCAGCGATAATAGCCATCTTTATCTACGGGATGATTGCTGCCATGTTGGGCACCATCCTCCCCGAACTTTCCGAACGCTTTCACCTGACACCCAGCCAGAACGGCACGATTGCCTTTGCGCAGGCGCTGGGGCTCATCCTCGCCTCGCTCGCCACAGGGCCGCTGCTCGACAATGAAGGCAAAAAGATTGGTATTGTCCTTGGCCTCGCTTTTATCGGTCTTGCGCTTTTCGCTCTGCCGCGGGCAGGAAGCTTTCGCAGCATCGTATTTCTCCTGTTTGTGTTGGGCGTGGGAGGCGGCATCATGGTGACCGCGGCCAATGCTCTGGCCAGCGATGTCGGCCAGGACCACCGTGCTACTGCGCTGAACCTGGCCAACCTGTTCTTTGGACTCGGCGCGCTTGCTACACCCTTTATCGCCGCAAATTTTTTTGGAAAAAACTGGATTCGCCTTTGCTACACAATCGCGTCACTCACGGTTGTAACGCTCTTGGTCGAGAGCCTTACCAAGATGCCTGGACCCACGGGTTCCGGGCGCTTCGTGCTCACGGAAGCGGCTCCGGTGCTCGGCCGTCCCCTGCTTTTTCTTCTTGGGCTTTTCGCTTTTCTATACATCACCTGCGAGGTGGGGATATGGAACTGGCTGCCGCGCCATCTTATCGCTCAAGGCATTCCTGAATCCCGCGCACTCAACATTCTCTCTCTGGGTTTCGCGCTTGGCATGTTGATTGGCCGCGGTGGGATTCTGCCCATTCTCACTCGCGTGCCCGCCGTTACGGTCACCTTGGTTGGATCGGTGGCGATGGCGATTACAACTTTTTTTATGTTGCGCACGGTCAGACCGGCGGCAGCATGGGTATTAGTTTTTCTTGCCGGCCTTTCGATGGCCCCGGTTTATCCCACGACATTGGCTATTGTGGGCGACGCTTTTCCACGTATGACCGGAACCGCCATCGGCTTTGTGATTACCTGCGGTTGGACCGGACTTGCTGTCAGTTCGCGCGTTATCGGAATGATCGCCGGTGGAGACCCACGGCGCTTGAAGACGGCGCTGCTGGTAATTCCAGCTTCCGCCGTGGTAATGGTTGGACTTGCCTTTGTGATCCAGAACGCGCTGCGCTAGTGAGCTACGCCGGAAATGTGCGCATGTAATCCGCGTCGATCTTGAGCGCGTCCATCGGGGACATGTCAAATTCTTCTTGTTCGACAAAGGCGTGCTGAATGTGCGTTTTTTTTGCCGCTTCAAAGATGGGACGATAATCAATTGTGCCGTGTCCCAATTCCGTTGAAGGCGGCGGCGCTGCCGCCGTTACTCCAGGGCCCATCTTGAAATCCTTCACGTGCAACATGGAAAAGCGTGTTGGATAGCGCGACAAAAGCTCCGCCGGGTTCTGGCCGGCCACTACCGCCCAGCCGCAATCCAACTCCATGGTCACCTTCGCGGGGTCGGTTATTTTTAACAGTTCGTCGTAGAACACGACCCCGTTTTCTGAGCGGAACTCCGGCGTGTGGTTGTGGTATGCGAAACGCATACCGGCGGAATTTACTTTTTCTCCAATGCGGTTGAACTGATCGGCATTCCAGTGCCAGTCATCGAGAGTCATTGAGTCTCGTGCGGCGCGAGAGTCAGGCTGCTTTACTCGCGACGCATCCTTCAGCATGGGCGCGGCGCAGACGATGTACTTGAGGCCAAGATCTTTTCCGAACTGAATTGTTTCATCCACCGCGGGCAAAAGTTGACTGAGAGGATAGTGGGCACTCAAGCAGTTAAGGCCCGCATGATCCATCGCCTGTTTCACCTGGGCGGGACTGTGGCCAAAAAAGCCCGCAGCTTCGACCTCGCGATATCCCAGAGCAGATAGTTGCTTCAACGTTCCTTCATAGTCTTTCGGCAATATGTTTCGCACCGAATACAACTGCAAGCCGATCGGCAAGCCGAGAGCATTGGCCATCAACCGTGGCGCGCTGTTCCACAGAGCCGCACAGGCTGCCGAAGCAGAGGCCGTCTTTAAAAAATCTCTTCTCGAAATTCGGTGCATGGTAAGCCCTCGAATTCTAAATCAGTTTGCCACTAAAAAAGTCGGAAGCGGAAGCTATCCACGAATGGTCTTCGCATTCTCGTCCCAGGTTGCGATCGTATTCTTGAAGTAAGCGTAGTTGGCAAGATGGCATCCGATGGCTGCGTGGTTGCCAAATACTTCGTTCTCAACTGTGGGCTTACGAATCCGCACCGCATTGAAGAAATTTTCCTGATGGGCGGATACGTCGCTATATCCCGCCGGCGCCGTAAAAGTCTC
>JBAUVJ010000230.1:0-8457 GCA_049583165.1 Candidatus Sulfotelmatobacter sp.
GAGTAGCTCATTCCATTCAATCCCCACTTGGAAGCCGCGTAGGCCGCTCCGTTCGGCAGCGGATTCTTCCCGCTGATCGAAGAAATATTGATGATGTGACCGGAGCGAGCGCGAATCATCATTGGCGCAAAACTGCGGATAGCATAGTAAACGCCGCGCAGATTTGTATTCAGAATCCGATCCCATTCGTCCGGGTGAAGTTGATGCAGCGAACTGTCGAACCCGCCGATTCCGGCATTGTTGACGAGGATATCTAGCCGGCCAAAAGTAGATTCCACGCGTTTCGCGGCCGCCTCCACCGATTCGAGACTTGTCACATCGCAGGTCAGTACCTCAGCCTTTCCGCCCTCTTCGGCGATGCTTTTCGCAACCGATTCCAGATCGGCACGGGTGCGGCCACAAAGCACACTCGCGGCGCCCAATCCCGCGAGCGAGCGGGCGATCGCCGCGCCAATGCCCCGTCCCGCGCCGGTCACAACAGCCACTTGTCCCCGAAGAAAATCGTCTTTATCGCTTGGTAATCCGTTCATTAGATATTTCCAATCCTCTCCCACACGGACCTTCGATGCGGGAACCGCAAACCCACACTCTGTCCTGTCCGTCGAGGCTCACTTCTGCATCTTATACAATTGGTTGGGACGAAAAATGGAAAGTTGCTTGCCTTCGGATGAAGACGTACTTATAATCCGGCCACCGGGAACGAAGGGTCACTTCGCCTCTAAACCCCAGTTCACCTCGATTTCGCGGGGCCTCCCCGGAAAGCGACTTGGATTTCCCGACAGCATGCGGAGCGCGAGCGGTCCAGGCGGAATGCCACAAGTTCAGCAAGAATACGCTTACGCGACATTATCGATTCCCAAACGTGCAAGGAGCCAATACTGATGAAAACGATTCTGGTCACGGTTGTGCTTGGGGCGGCTTCAATAGCAGGCGCCCGGAGTGCCGCGCAGCCAGCGCATCAACCATCGCAGCCTGTCGCGCAGGCAGCTCAAGGACAACCGCCAGCCGCCTCCGCGCAGGCGCCCGTTATCAAGGATCCCGCTGAGTACAACGCCTACGTCGGCGCTATTCAGCAGAAGGATCCCGCGGCGCAGATCAGCGGCCTCGAAGCTTTCATGACGCAGTACCCCAACAGCATAATGAAAGTGACCGCCTTGCAAATCCTCATGCAGGATTACCAGCAGACCAACAACCAGCAAAAAACGATTGATACCGCCACGAAGTTGGTCACGGTTGACCCCAACAACGTGCGCGCGATGGCGTTGTTGGCTTACTTCGATCGACTGAAGGCGCAGGGGGGCGACGCCAACGCCACGCAGGATTTGGCCGACGCCAAGAAATACGGGCAGATGGGATTGGATGCTCTGCCGAAATTCACCAAGCCGGATGGCACCTCCGACGCCGACTTCCAGAAGATGAAAGGCCAGATGTCGGGTATCTTCAACGCGGCCATTGGTATCGCAGACCTCACCAGTAAGGATTATGACGACGCTAGGAAAGACTTGCGCGTAGCGGCTGACGGCAACCCCACCGACTTCAGCGTGGTATACCCGTTGGCCTTAGCCTATGCCGGGCCGACTCCGGCGGACCCGAAGATTCCTCCCGATTCGCTCAATGCGATCTGGTATGCGGCTCGCGCTTCCATCGTCGCGCCCACTCCGCAATATCAACAGCAGATCGAGAAGTATGCCAAGAACCAGTACATGAAATTCCACGGCGGAGACGATGGCTGGACCGATCTGCTGGCGCAGGCAAAAGCAAGTCCCACTGAGCCCGCGAGTTTCACCATCAAGCCTGCTCCGAGCCCGGATGAGCAGGCGCACAACATGCTGGCGGCCAACCCTCCAGAAAAAATGGATTTTGCTATCTGGGAGTTCATTCTGACGAATGGCAAGCAAGACGATCAGAACACCGTTTGGGATGGGATTAAGGGTAAGGCCTTTCTTCTGAATGGCACGGTGATCGACGCCTCGCCTACGGAGCTTCATATCGCGGCCAGCGAAGAT
This sequence comes from Candidatus Sulfotelmatobacter sp., assembly GCA_049583165.1. Lineage (GTDB taxonomy): Bacteria > Acidobacteriota > Terriglobia > Terriglobales > Acidobacteriaceae > Sulfotelmatobacter. Next base: position 2,007 of record JBAUVJ010000230.1, read on the forward strand.
GACATCGAAGCCAAGAAGGCCGACGTGACTCTGACTCTGGGCGAGAAGCTCCCCCTGAGGCTTGTTCCGAAGGCGGGAGTCAGCCTTAACTTTCAGGGAAGTCCAGCTTCCTATACTCCGAATCCGTTCATGATGGTGATGGAAAAGGGCGCGTTGCCGGACCTGAAGCCCGCGCCGAGGGCCCCCGTGCACCACAAGCCAGCGTCGCAATAGGCCGCACATAGTTCGGTTCAACAACAAGGCAGCTCGCAAGGGCTGCCTTAGTTCTTGCTTTGGATCCGATTGGTCTCGGGGCACGTACTCAGACTTGCAAGAGCTGCAACAACAAGAATTGCGGCTTTAGCCGCTGCCGTCACCGTATCGCCTTTTTTTCCATCGTGGCCGGACGCGCGCTCCGCGGCGGACGCTTCGCGCCATCCCGAAGCTGCCTTACATCGATCTTGAGTTCATCGATGTTCCGGCTGAGCGTATTGCGGTGCATTCCCAGTTCGCGGGCGGCGCGGCACTGGTTGCCCTTGTTTTCCTGAAGGACGGTGAGAATGAAACGCTTTTTGAACTCACGCACGCCCTCGGAGTAGAGGATGTTGCTTTTGTACATCTGCAAAATCAGTGCTTCCAATTGATCTTTCACAGTAGGTCTCTCTCTTCGTCAACGTCTGGTTTTGATGTCCTCGCGCGACAACCTGTTTACCCAGCGTTTGTATTTTTCATTTTCCTGAGGCGGCCGGGGTGCCCGTTAAATTCTTCGGGGCACGGTGCAGAAAATCCAGTCCCTCGTAAAACCTGGCCCGCAATGCCGATGGTGCCACCCAGATCGCCGCTCTTCCAGCCACCAGGAAATAGGGCGCCAGCTCCGATTTCTCAAGCAGAGAAGAAGTCGGAGTAAAGGCAGTCATTCCCATCAAGACCACGGCCACAACCAGCGCGCCCTTCAGCACGCCCAACAACCCGCCGAGAAAGCGATCGAAACCGCTCAGCCCGACTTCCTTCATGAGCCTTCGCATGATCCTGCCCGCTACGCTGAACGCGATCAGGATCGCGAAAAAAATAATCAGGAACCCGAATATCGCCGCCACCAGCTCCGACTTCAAAAACTTCAGAAACCAGTCGGCCAGCCTCTGGTACTGCCAGGCGGCCACGATGTAGCCCACAACCAATCCCGCCATGCTCAAGGCCTCGGCAAAGAACCCGTGCATCGCGGCCAAAACCACATTCAACACGATCACGGCAACAATCGCCCAGTCCGCTGGCGTCATGCCACTCTCCGGCTGACCAAACATCCCCGGAACGCCCGCCCCTCACACATCCAATTTGCTTCCCGTAATCTGGAGATACGCCTCGAGATATTTTTCACTGGTGTGCAGCGTAACCTCGGCTGGCAGAGCGGGCGCCGGTGGCTGCTTGTTCCAGTGAATTTCCTCCAGGTAATCGCGAACATATTGTTTGTCGTAAGACTCCTGCGGACCGCCGGGCGCGTACTTATCGGCGGGCCAAAAACGCGAGGAATCCGGCGTCAGCACCTCATCAGCCAGAACAATTCCTCGCGCCGTACGGCCAAATTCGAACTTGGTGTCGGCAATAATGATCCCGCGCTGGCGTGCATAATCCGCCGCCTTCTTGTAAACGCACAGAGTCAGCTCGCGCAGCGTGCTGGCGGTCTCCGTGCCCACGATCTCGCACATCTGGGCAAAGGAAATGTTCTCGTCATGTCCAGTGGTTGCCTTGGTGGATGGCGTGAAAATTGGCTTGGCCAATGCATCGGACTCCCGCAGCCCCGTCGGCAATTCGATGCCGCAGACTTTACCCGTCGCCTTGTATTCCTTCCAGGCCGAGCCCGAAATATAACCGCGCACCACGCACTCCACGGGGAACATCTGCGCCCGCTGCACCAGCATCGACCGTCCCCGCAACTGGTCGGCATATTTCTGCAAAGCCTGCGGATAGCGGCTGACATCCGCCGTAATGGCGTGATTAGGGACGATATCGCAAAGGAAGTCGAACCAGAACAATGAAATTTGGGTGAGAACACGGCCCTTGTGCGGGATACCAGTGGCCAGCACATAATCAAAGGCCGAAATGCGGTCGGTAGCCACGAAGAGCAACCGGTCCTCGTCCAATTGGTAAATATCACGGACCTTGCCGCTGGCTTGAAGTTGGAGATCGGGAAAATCAGTTTGTAAGAGAACGGGATCAAGGAGCTCAGAGTTCATATTGGAATACTACGGCAGGAGCGAGCCGTATTTTAGCCGCTCAGAAAGTTTTGTCAACGAAAGAGATGGGTGATTGTAAGGCAGCCCTATCCTGTTTAGAAAGAAAATCTTGGATGCCGCCAAACAAAAGTGCGAAAGGATTAGTCCGCCACTTTTGCTAACGTAGTTGTGCAAAAGCTGAGGATGGGATGTGGATATCGTGGACAGCTTGAGGCGATTGCCGCGCCCCGCGGGACGACTACGCCACTCCGAATCTCACCGACACCAGTTTCGACACTCCCGGCTCCTGCATGGTGACGCCGTAAAGTACAGGCGCGATGCTCATGGTCTTCTTGCTGTGAGTGATGAGCACGAACTGGGTTTGCACGCTCATCTCTTTCACCAGCTCAGTGAAGCGGCCAATGTTTGCCTCATCGAGCGGGGCGTCCACTTCGTCCAGGATGCAGAACGGGCTCGGCGTGTACTGGAAGATGCCAACCAACAAGGCAAGTGCGGTAAGCGCCTTCTCGCCTCCGGAAAGCAGCAGCACACTTTGCAGGCGCTTGCCCGGAGGCGAGGCGACCACGTCGATACCGCTCTCGGCGGAATTCTCCTCGTCGGTGAGCTTCATAAAGGCGTGACCGCCGCCGAAAAGCTTCTTGAAAGTGCCCTGGAAGTTCTCGTTGATTTTGGCGAAGGCCTCCTGGAACTTCTGGCGCGATACTTCGTCGATTTCTCGAATTGTTGCCGTGGTGTTCTCGATGGAAGAAATAAGATCCTTGCGTTGCGCATCGAGAAATGTGTGCCGCTCGGCAGTCTCACGGTACTCTTCGAGCGCCATCATGTTCACCGGGCCCATCGCCTCAAGTTTGGCGCGCATCTGCCGGTAAGACTGGTCGCGAGCCGCAAATTCGTCGCCGGTCACGAGAGCAAGAGTAGTATCGGCCATCAAAACAGGTCTCTCGACACCGAGTTCGTTCAGGCACGTATCCGCCATGTACATGGCGTCGGCTTGCAGTTTGGCAGCGGCAGCTTGCAGTTCGCCGCGCCGGTCGCGGGCCTGGTCCAGCAGTTGGCGGGCGCTGTGCAAGAGTTCGTCGATCTCAGCGAGCCGCGCACGGAGCTGGTCTTTTTCAAACTGAAGCAAACCTTCACGTGCCTGGCCGGCATTTCGCTCTGCCTCATATTCGCCCGCCTGTAGCTCCAGTTGGACATTCTCAGCTTCGCGCTGCAATTTTTCCGCTCCAGCTCCTTCGATCTGTGAGGCGAGAGCATGAACCCGTTCGCCCATTTCGTCGAACAGGGAATCGATGCGTCCAAGCACAGTCGTCGCTGAGCGATGACGCTCCTCCAGGGCAGCCACGCGAGCCACGCGCTGCGAACTCGCCTGGGCGGCATCTTCGCGGTGCTGGCGCAGCGCGCTCAAAGATTCCTGCGCAGTTGCGATCTGTTGCTCAAGTCGAACCCGAGTCTCTTCCAATTCGGATATCTCAACCTGTCGCGCTCGAATCACTGCTAGCTGCTCGTCGCGCTCCGCAACCAACCGCTGCAGCTCTGCCCGAGAAATGTTCATACGCTCGCTCACACGGGCCATCTCGGAATCAAGCTGTTGCAGCATGTGCCCCGAGGTCATCGACTGATGCTCGGCTTCGCGCTTCTCCGCATCGAGACGTTCCAGCAGGGAAGAGAGGTCTTTGATTTCCCGCCCCAGCGTGAGCACTCGCATTTCTTCGTCGCGGAGAGCGCGTTCCAGATCTTCAAGCTGACGCAAAACTTCCCGCAGTTCACGCTTCATCGAAAGTGGGCCCTCGGCGCGCTGTTTGCCGCCGGTTACCGTGACGTTGTGAAAGCATTCTCCCGATTGCGAGAGGAAAAATGCGTCGGGATTTTCCAGCGCCAGCCCACGCGCCGTGTCGGAGCCGGGAACAATATAGCCGTCGCGCAGCTTCGGCAGAATTACTTCCAGCGATTTACCAAAGCCATCGAGAACGCGAATCGTATTTTTTAGCGGCACGATGGAAGCCGTAAGCGGCGCGCAGTGCGCGGCCTCGTCGAGAACAAAAGAAAACTTGGCTTGCGAGTCTTCCGGGTGAACCAGGAAGGTGGCGCGGCCATCGACATCGCTACGCAGCACGCGCAAGCCTTCATCGGCAGCGTCCCAGGACTTAACCACAATGTAGTTCAGCTCGTCGCGCAGAAAGTCTTCCACCACCCGCTCGAAACGCGGCTCCACTTCGAGAAAATCCGCCAGCACGCCCACCGGCGCAAGACCACTCTGCATCACTCCCGACTGAAAAAGCCGGCGCACCGATTCGGTGGAATACCCATGTTCTGCGATCACCGCTTCGAGCGAGCCTTTCTTTCCCATAGCGGTGGCAGACTCCGCGCGCAGCACGTCGAGATTGGTCTTCGCCCGGGTCTCATCAAGCCGCTTGGATTCGATCAGGCGGCGCAGTTGGCTGATCTCCTCCGAGATTCCGGCAACGCGCTGCGTCACCGTTTCAAACTCGAGCGCCAACTGCCCACGCTGTCCGCCAAATGCTTCCACCTGCAAGTTTGCATTGGTGAGTTCGGCTTCCAACCGGCGCGCTTCGCGGTCCGAACCCGCCAGCCGCTCCTCCGCCTGCGCGAGCTGGTTGCGAAGCCGCGACGCCGAGGACACAGTGTCGAAAATCGCGACGCGGGATTCTTCCTGCTGATATTCCAGGTCGGCAAGCGCGGAGGCCGCAGCCGAAGCCTCCTGCTGCGATAACGCCAGCTCATGCTGGGCTGCCGCCAGATCTGTGGCGGCCGATTCCAGCACTTTCCGGTTGGAATCGCGTTCAGCCTCAAGCGCCGTCAACCGGTGACGAGCTTGTGCAAGTTCGGCTTCCGCAGACGCAACTCGAACCACCAGCTCGGCGCAGCGTTCGTCGTTATGGCGCCGGCGAGCGTGCGCGCGATCGATTTCCATGGCCAGCTGGCTGATGCGGTCGCGATTTTCGCGCAGCTCGGTTTCAATGGCATAGCCGCGCTCCGTGCCTTCGCTGTGCTCGGATTCGAGTTGCTGCACAACCTCCGTACGCTGCTGCATGTCCTCAGCTAGTGCATTGAGCTGTGCATCGATTTCAGCGCTCTCTTGATCGATGGCGGCAAACTTGCTGGCCAGAACAATGCGCAACTCAGCACGCATCTCGTCGCGCAGCTTGGCAAAACGCTCGGCCTTCGAGGCCTGCCGCTTCAGCGAATTCATCTGGCGCGTCACTTCTTCGAAAATATCGTTCACCCGTGCAAGGTTGAGCTTGGCATCTTCCAGGCGCGCTTCCGCCAAGCGTTTCTTGGTTTTGAACTTCGTAATTCCCGCCGCTTCCTCGAGAATCGCCCGGCGATCGGTGGGACGGCTGCTGAGTATTTGTCCGATCCGTCCTTGTTCGATGAGCGCATAGGTCTCCGGTCCCAGGCCCGTGCCCATGAACAGGTCCTGAATATCACGCAAGCGGCAGAGCTTGCTATTCAGCAAGTATTCGCTATCCCCGGAGCGGAACAGGCGACGCGTGACGACAATTTCCCCAGTGTGAAATTGCTGCTGGTTGAACTTGCGTCGGCGAATCTTGAGCACAACCTGCGGCGCGGCCGCAACCGCTGCCGACGATGCCATCAACGAAATATTATGGGCCGGCAATGCGAACACGGGCTCGTCGTCAGGAAATGCGACTGCCAGAGTGTTCACCTTCGAGCGCGGAACTTCTATTTCTTCCGTTCTGCCGGGCTGAGCTTCTTCCACCGCGTTCTCTGTGTCCGCAGCGGCGCGGGCGCGAATGGCAGCTTCGTCCCAGTCATCCGCGTGTTTTGCCGACAAGGGATTCACCGGCAATTCGTCCTGAATATCGATCTCGGTGGGCGCATCGGCGTCCACGCCGGGGTATTCCTGCGGATCGATCAGGGTCAGCGACACCTCGGCCATGCCCGTGGGCTTGCGGTCGCGCGTACCGGCGAAAATCACGTCCTCCATGCGCGAGCCGCGCAGGGTCTTGGCCGATTGCTCGCCCAGTACCCAAGAAACAGCGTCGGCGATATTCGACTTGCCGCAGCCGTTAGGCCCGATGATGGCGGCGACACCATCCCCGTTGAACTTGAGGTCGGTGCGGTCGCAAAACGATTTGAACCCGAGAATCTGAAGCCGCTTCAGTTTTAGCAACGTGAACTCCTTGGAAAAGCAATGGCTGGTGGCCGGTTGTCCGCGGCCAGTTGCCAGTTGTGCTGCGTCGTGAGCTGTTTACCAG
>JBAUVJ010000231.1:0-7443 GCA_049583165.1 Candidatus Sulfotelmatobacter sp.
GTCTGTGGGATATGGCCGAAATCTAAGTGACCGATGTCACGCTTACCAGTTGAACTAATAAAGAAAAAGCAGAACTGTTCAGGGGAGGATTTTCAATCACAAGCCTGGAACAACTTGCCGTGGGACAGATTACCTGGAATTCACCGTGAGGTTCCGCGCCACATACCGCGATCCATCGAAGTTCGCCACCGTGCTCACGTCGGCCCCGGCGCGCAGCCGGTCATCCACCGTAATCACCGAGGGATCCAGATAGATCTCGTATGTCTTGTGGTCGTTTGCCGATTGCAAAACCAGCAGGCCAATATGCAGATCGAGCGAGATCACTCGCCCCGCGAACGTAAAATCGGTTCCCGGAACTGCCAGGATGGAAACTTGCTGAACCTCGCGATTATTTTTCTGCGCCGTGAAATCCACATTCACCAGCGTTCCCGGAACCAGCTGGGTGGCGAAGGCGCTGCGCCCGTCCTGGAGGATCTTCGTCCCCGCAGTGAAATGCAACTTCACCGGATCGGGCGAAAGCATATCGCGCAAAACCAGCTCGTCGCCTTGATAGCTGACCACCACTCCCTGGCTTTTCCCGCCGGCTCCGTTCATCGCGAGGCGAATGTTGCGGGCAAAAATCGTACTCCCATCAAGAATCGTATCCACGTACACCCGATCGCCAGGTCGCAGATCGAGCGTCGAAGCCTGCCCGCTCCCTTCAACAATATGAGTGCGCGGATCAAACGCAACTTTCATCTTCCCGCCCCCGAAAATTTGTAGCGTGAGCTGATCGCGAACGTGATCCACTTTCTCGATCGATCCGCCGATCAGGCTCGCCTTCTTTCGAGGCAGAGCCGGCAAATCAGGAAGCAGGCTGGCGGGATCGACCACCATGTCGGCATCGACACTTGCTGTGACAGGTGCCGGGGTCGTCGATGGAGTAGTGGCCGTCGACGAAACCTCCGCCGGCGAAACCTCCAATGGCGAAATCGCCGACTCCGAGTTCATGCTCTGTGAGGGCGTCGGCTGAGGCGAAACCGGATGCGAGTCTCCCGACTGCCCGTACGCCGCGCATCCCAGAATCGACCCCGCGAGAACGCCGCTCACAACAATTCTCGACCAGAATCGTCCCGCTTCTTTAAACCTCATGATCTCCCCATACGCGTATATTTCAACGCTGCCATTGGATGCCAGGAACGCTCCCAAGGTGGTCATTTCACGAGGAAATTTCTGCGCCGCCTCGACAAACAATAACCCCAGAATGGCATCTCACTGTGGCTTCGTCGTGTAGTGATTTCTGAGAGCGATTTTGAAATAAATTAAGAGGCCCTGCGGAATGTCCTGCAAATCAAGGGTTGTCGCTGTCATCGTCGGCGTTACGCTCGCTTGGGGAGTGCGAGCCCAAGCTGGAGATTTGAAGATTACGCTGCCCAGGCGCAGCCACATGACCCCGGTCCAGCGCCTCAATCGGGACGGCGTGGATGCCGTCCGTAAACACAACTACGACAAGGCCGAAACTTTCTTTTACAAGGCCTACCTGCTCGATCCCGACGATCCATTCACCCTCAACAATCTCGGCTACATTTCCGAGTTGAAAGGGCAAGTCGATCGCGCCCTGAATTTCTACGCCCTCGCCGGCCAGCAAGCCAGCGACGCAGCCATCGCCAGATCAAGTTCCCGCAGCATGGAAGGCCGCACCCTCAAAGAGGCACTCGCTGTTCCCGATATGCCGCTGCAAATGAATCACGACAACGTTGAAGCCGTGCGTCTGCTCGCCCAGGGCCGCGGACCCGAGGCCGATCTTCTACTCCAGCAGGCCCTTAAAACTAATCCCAACAATATCTTCACGCTCAACAATATGGGTGTTGCCAAGGAGATGGAAGGCGAATCTCAGGCCGCGCTCAAATATTACGATTCCGCCGCCTTCATCAACTCCGACGCAGCCGCAGTCGTCACGCTTAATCGCAACTGGAGAGGCAAGCGCGTCAGCGAGATGGCAGCCCAGAATGCCCGCAACTTGCGCAATCGCCTGCAAACCCAGGAGAACCTTGAAAGCCGCCTCGCCGAGCTGAACACTCGCGGCGTCGCGGCCATGAATCGCAACGACCCTGCCGCGGCCGAACAGGATTTCAGAAGCGCCTACGCCCTCGATCCCAACAACGCATTCGCCGTCAACAATATCGGTTATCTCGCCGAGATTCAGGGAGACCGCGAGACCGCGCAATTTTTCTATGACAAAGCCCAGGCCCTCGGCGGCGCAAACACCAGGGTAGGCCTGGCCACGCGCAGCTCAGCCGAGGGGTTGCCCCTGTCGCAAGTCGCATCCACCAGCGGCTCGAAGGTCGAAGCCACAGTCCGCCAGGCGCGCGATCTGCGCCGCCAGCACCCGGAGCCAATCCTCCTGTTGCGCCGCGACAACTCAGTCGTGCAGGAACCAACCAGGTCTCCAGCCACAGCTCCGCCTCCCCAGTAAATCGAAGGATCGTTTTTTGATTGAACAAACAGAGTTGAATCCATTAGATCCCAGCCCCGAAGGGGCGGCATATGATAGCCCGGCACGTAAGTGCCGGGTAGAAATGTAAAGTTGGAACCAGTCCCGAAGAGCCTGCCCTGAGCGAAGTCGAAGGGGACGGCACGACTTCTCGCGCACACTTTCTAGCCTGAGGGAACTCGACCTGCTACAATCCCCGCTCCTGGAACCGCCCAATATCCGTCTCCGGATCGTAAGTAAAATACCGCACCAAATTCTTGAAATACCGCAGCAGCGTATTCACGTTCGTGTAGTACCAGCAACAGCGCGCCATCTCCGGAGAAAATCCGCAGACAAACCGGAAACGGCTGAGCACCGGCACAGGCTGGTTGAGCATCGCCGCCGCCATGCGATGGTTGCCGTCGAGAATCGTCAGCGGTCCTGTATTGTTGATCCCAATCAGCAGCACTGTGGGATTCACAAGTTCCTCTTCCACCGTCGAGCCCAGCAGCCGTAGCTTGCGAAAGAACAAATTATCGGAAGGTTCTGCCAACTTCAGGCGCAGGCGCTCCACCACATCTTTCATGTAAAAACTTCCGTCAGCCGCGCGCCGCCACTGCGCCCGGGGAAAGAATCGGACGCGATCCAGATCATCCACCGTCAGCTCCACTTCAAACCACTTGGTATCCGCGGGAAGTTCCCGCCACATAGCGCCGCGCCGCAAAAATAACAACGCCTGCCGCACCGCGTTCTCCCGCGAACTATTCAGATTCGGATTTTTTACCAACTGCTCGAACTCCTGCCGGTAGTCGTCGAATTCAGGATGATGGAACTCGCTCCTCAGAAATTCCGCCATCACCTCCTCCTCCGGCATCAAACGCCGCAGCCGCAGATTGCTGTAAGTCCCGAGTGCCTTCGGAGTGAGCTGTTGCCGCAACAGGGGAATCATCAAAACCAGAAGCAGAATCACCATCAGCACCAGCTGCACCATGATGACCTGGCGCAATGTCTCATGGAGCAGGTACACCCCCAGCGCCAGCGTGCCGCTGAAGGCCAGTTGCAGCCAGCTGGTGTTGGCGATCTTGCGCGACATCTCGTAGGTAATAATCACCGAACTCAACGAATAAATGCCCGCCGTTATTGCGTAGAGAATCAGCAACGGAGCCAGCATGCCGTAGCTGCCCACTGCAAACTGCGCTCCGAACAATGTCTTCCAAAGAAAGCTCGGCACCATCCACAATCCGAAAATCAAGAACGCGAGAATCAGAAATACCATGAACAGGGAAGTGAACAGTACCGGACTAGCCTCGCGCTCGTCCGCGCCGGCCGCCGCGGAAACTGGAAACATGGTATTCACCACCGACCACGCGCACATATTCACCAGGCGTCCCACCAATGCGACCGCCGCATAAAATCCCGCCTCCACCGGCGGAAAGAAATGCTTCACCAGAACAATGTCAAAATTGTTGATGACTGTCTGTCCGGCGAAAAAAACAATCGCCTGCAACCCCTCGCGCGATGAAATCGCCAGCCCGCGAAAGCGAAACGAGGTAAGGCCGGGACTGGGAAGAGCCGCAAAATATGCCACAATGACTGCCAGCACGCTGGCCAGCACCGCGCCCCGCACTCCCCAGCCTAATTCGATGAGTGCAAAAACTCCGCCCAGCCGGACCAGCCCCTCCAGCATGAAATTGATAGCCAGCGGTCCGAAGGCGTGAATCCCCTGGATGTATCCCCGGCGAACTCCCAGTGGGATATAAAACGCAGTGCCCAGCGCCAGCAATGAAATCAGCACCGGGTCCGTCAGATTGAGGTAGCTCGTCAGAGGCCCTTCAAACAGGAATAACAGCAGGCCGATCCCGAACCCGGCGACCCACGAACGCTGATGCAAGCTGGCGAAAACTTGAGATCGCTCTTCCGGCGAAGCGCCCTTGGCCACGTATTTCGCGCACACCACCTGAAACGCCAGCGTGATGCAGGAGAGCAACATCAGCATCGTATAAACTGCGGTTGCGTTCGCGAAGCCCGAAGGCCCGAGCAGCCGCGCCGCCACCACGTTGTAGACAAGATTCGTAACTCCCACCAGCCCGGAGCCGGCCAGCAGCGTCAGTACGCCGCCGTAGAGTTGCGACTTCAGTGCCTTGGCCGGCACCGCCGCCTTCGCGCAGCTCTCCTCCGATGACACAACCTCATCGCTTTTTATCGTTGGCGTCATTGCGGAAAGTTTCGAGCTTCTAAAACGTTTCAAGCTTCTAAAACAACGTGAAGTGCACCACCGGAAGGATCGTGCTCTTCGACCCTCCGGCAAAGCTGTAAAAAGTCTGTTGCTGAACCCCTACAGAAATTCGAAACGGATAAGCCACCGGCGCCCCTGCCATGCCGTCTTTGAACGATCCCCGGGCGGAACGCGTGTATGCAACCGCAAATTCGCTCTGCGCGTTGTCATATTCGTGATAACCCGCTCCCCGCGAAAGCAGGAACGAGCCTTGAAAATTCCACCGCGGATTGGCGCGGAACTCGAATCGTCCTCCCGGCAAAAAAGCCTGCGCAATCGCATATTGCTCGTTCTGCACTCTCCACGACCGCAAATCCTCGGCGAGTATCGCCGCCGTCAACCGGCTGCCAAACTTGTGTTGAAATCCGGCGTAGCTTGAAGTGTTGAAGTACTCCTGGATCAGCGGGCGGAACAATAGATCGCGCACCGTGTATCCCGCGATCAGAGAAGTTTGTCCCCACGGCCGCCCCACCGTGAATTCAACATTGGCCGCGGCATCCCGCGAGTGCAGATCCTGGTCAGTGAATGGTCCCGCCTCGCGCACCGCGCTGCCCGTGAAGGAAAGCCAGTTATAAAACGAACTCGTCGAGACGTAGAGAAACTGGCGGAAAAGATTCTGGCTCATGTAGACCGGCGAGATCGTGTCGCGCCGGATCGTAAACTGCAGCCCGCCGTTAAATGAGATCGAGTTCGAGCCCATGTGCAGGACCGGAGTGATCCCGCCGTTGAGATAAGTGTCGTAAGTGTTGCGGTCCTGGATTACATTCTCGCTGGGAAAAAGAAACCGGCCCGCGGTCAGGCTCTCGCCTACAAATCCAGAGATCACCGGCAGCCCGTCAATATGCACCCGATAGGGGGAATCGGCCAGGCTCTGGAAAGAATGCCGCGGCGGCGGCAGCAAAGCCGGATTCGTGACCTTCAGGATTCGCGCATCCAGCGTGTAAACATTGATGTCTTCAAGCGCCGGCGCGAAAGAAGCCTCCGGCAGAAAACTCACATTCTGGTTGATCGGACGCCCTTCCTCAATCGCAAGTTCGTCCTGCGCGGCCTCCGCCGTGGCCTGGTTATCCTGCCCGGCAACCGTATTCGCCTGCGCGAAAGAAGACAACGCATGTACCGTGTCCTGCCGCTGCCGGTACAAATTCGCCGACGCCATCATGTAGTCGTAATCGTCGGTGAAGTCGCTCGCCGGACCCAGGCTGGCCAGCGCGTCCGCCGCCTTGTGGGTTTCTCCTTCGGCCGTGTATGTATTCGCCAGCCCAACCTCAACCGTGCGCGGATTCGCTCCCGCAAGCTTTGCCTTGTCGAAATAAGTTTCGGCAAGATCGAAATCGTGCATCGCCAGAAAAATATTGGCCGCTTCCAGAATGTCCTCAGGCGACACCGGGGAGTTATCGATGCGCGCCTCCGCAAAGCCCAGGGCCAGTTGCCGGCGCGCTTCGTCGTAATGCCCTTGCCGCAAAAATACCTGGGCCACGGAAAGCCGCACGCCTAAACGATCCCCGTTCGGCACATCCAATGCGCGGGAGAATCGTTGCATCGCCGCATCCCGGTCGCCCATGCTCAACAAAGCCCCGCCGGTGGCCATCAATATGTCGACATTGTCCTTGCCATACTGCTCCGCCAGTTGTATGTCGCCCATCGCGTCGGCCCGCGCTCCCTGCTTGGCATGAACCTGCGCTCGCAAAGCGTAAACTCGCGGATCGGTGGCAGAGAGCCGTTGCGCCGCGTCCAGCGCATTCAGCGACTGCTGGTATCTCCGCAAACGGAAGAGCGTGTCGGCATATGCCAACTGCGTGGTCAGATCGTTCGGCGTATCTTGCAGCGCGATCTTATATTCGCTTTCGGCATGAACAAAATCCTGCTCCTGGCGAAATGCCTCGGCCCGGGCCAGATGCCACGCATGAGATTTCCCCAATATTTTCTGTGCCACATCAAGCTGGCCTAGCGCGGGCCTCGGCCGGTGCAACTGCAAATCGGCGAACGCCAATCCCAAATGCGCCTCGCCGTAGTCTCGCTGTAACTGGATCGCTGTCTGAAAATCCGGTACAGCTTTCCCCGCTTCATGAAGGTCGTTCAACACAAATCCGCGATTCACGTATCCCGTCGCCATCTTCGCATCGCGCGCCAGCGCCTGCGTATATTCGTCAAGCGCCTCGCGCAGCTTCCCGTCGTGCGCATGAATGTTGCCCGCGACCAGCGGCAGATCTTTATCATCGGGAAGAATCGGCTCGTACTTCGCGATCAGCGCCAGCGCCTCATCGTATCGATTCAAATAGTAGAGATCGTAGGCCAGATACACCGCGCCTTCGCGATCGTGGGGAAGTTTTTCCAGAACCTTATATCCCAGCTTCGCCGCCTCCGCATACTCGCCCTTGAGCGTGAGGTAACGTTCCCGCTCGCGGCTTACCTGCGGACTGTCGTTCAACTTTCCCGCAGCGCGATCGAGCCAGTGTTTCGCGAGATCGGGATTGTGCGCCTCCAGCGCCGCATTTGCCCCGCCTGCAATGATCATTGCGTTGCTTGGCATTCTCCGGTAAGCGTCTTCGTAATTGGCTTCCGCCGCACGATAGTTTTGTCCGGCCGTATATAAATCGCCCAGCGCAAGATACGGTTCGTAGTCTTTGGGATGTGCATTCGCCGCGCGCTTGAAATAACTTTCCGCGAGTTTTGCATCGCCCTTATCCCGCGCCAGGTAGCCCAACGACGACAGTGC